>JAUVCN010000026.1 GCA_030595715.1 Thermoplasmatales archaeon | reverse complement strand
AGAATAGCTAATGAACAGAAAGGAGTATAGTAGCCCCGCTCCGAATTCCCCGAATTCGGAGAGTAATGGTTGAACCCCCGCCCTCCCTATTTGTGGTAGTATTGCCTAATGTACCCCTTTCTTTAAATGACACCATCTAACATACAGAAAGGAGTATAGTAGCCCCGGGCGGATTCGAACTGCCGTCTCCGGCTCCAAAGGCCGGAATGATAGACCTCTACACTACGGGGCTATTGGTTATCAAGGGTGTAGTCCTATTCATTAATTAATTTTATCAAAGGTTATGTCAAGTTTTCTAAGTATATCATCCCTGCTCATTGTGGAAAGGAAGAATCCGAGTCTCGGCCCCCTATCCCTTCCAAGCAGGATCCGATAGAACGATCTGAAGGTGATCTTGGGGTTGATATCCCTTGCTCTGGAACCCTCGTAGATGGTGTGATGGATATTTTCTGCATTCCATTCGATCTTGGGCAGGTCCTCCCTCATTGCTCTAAGGGATAGGACCATTTCATCCGTGAGGTTCTTCACTTCGTCGTCCGGAGGTTCATCGAAAAGTGTGAACTTCACCATTTCCGGAGCGAACCTGTCAAGCCAGAATCTCACCGAATCGGCTCTTTGCTGTAACATATGTGTCGATATCTCATCCATCTCTGAAATGCCCTCGGTCCTCATCACCATTGCTTTCAATCCTTCCAGATCATCAACAAGTTGGACCAGTGTAACAAGATGCCTGTATGGGACCTGCACCGGGATAGGCCCATTATTCGATCTATCGACCATGGATAGTTCGAAGGCCCTCCTCCTGTCTCCTTTTTCTTCCACGTCCTCTTCGTTCAGGTAATATTCCTTTTCATATCTGTCGAACTCATCGACCAGGTTGAGGATGCCCAGTCCCGGGTCCATGTCGATATGTCTGGAAGGCTGGTTCCTTGCGATCAGGAACCTGAGCACCTCGGGTGGTGTCATTTTCAACATATCCACACCACTGACGACCACCCCTTTTGAGGATGACATCGCTCCTTTTCCCTTGAGCTGGATCCATTCATATACTACAGGTTCCGGAGGTTCCTTTCCCAGTATCGATCTCATGATCTCCGATGATGTGTCGTAGGACCCTCCTGCAGCTGCATGGTCCTTGCCGAACGGTTCACATGTCACACCCAACCAGTACCATCTGGCTGGCCAATCGAGTCTCCAGGGTAGTTTACCATCATCGGTCCTGGTGTCTGCTTTTCCTTCATGCCCACAGGAGCATTTGAAATGGACATAGGGCTCCTCCCAGGAAAGTGCCTTTGTTGAATCGATCCTCCCACAATGAGGACATTTTGAATTATAGGGCAGCCAATCGTCCGGCAGATCCCTTTTTGAAACCCTCTCGAGTATCTCCTTCACCTTGTCCCTGTTGTCGAGGAGGATCTTGATAGGTTCCGCATATTTTCCTTCTCTGTACGAGATGCTGGAGGGAAGGACCTCGGCTTCGATACCCAGGGACCTTACCGATCCCAGGAAAGGATCGAGGAAGTAATTGGAATATGTCCCATCATCTTCTCCGGGAGATGGGATCTCCGAGAGTGGTTTTCCAACATGTTCCTTGTAATGATCCGGAAGGAATGGATAGACCTTTCGAAGTGGGTCGAAATCATCGGCCAGATAATAGAGCTTTGAATCGACATCTGCATCCAGTGAGGCTTTATGGACGAGATCACCGGTGAGTATCTCCCTCATATTTCCTACATGGATATGACCTGACGGAGTGATCCCTGTGGCGATCCTGTGAGGTCCTCCCGAGCTTTTCAGCCTTGATGCTATAACGTCGGCCCAATGCATTTTGAACACCATATCCTGGAGGATCACACTACATGTGTTCTGAGGAGAGCCCTGACCGGTACTCCATCGATGTCGTTGAACTGCTGTTTGTTCACGATCGCGAGGCAGAGTGCAGGAATTCCCTGATTTGCCTTCAGGTAATCAATCGCCCCTGTAATGGTCTTCCCTGTTGATAGGACATCATCGACAATGACCACCCTTTTATCCCTGACACCGGCGAAATTTGAGAGGGTGGTTCCCTGGACACCATCATGGATATCCGTTCTCTGGGGCCTGTACATGATCAGTTCAACGTCCATTTCATTGGCTATTGTCGTTGCCAATGGGATACCGTTGATGGCTATACCCATAATTGCATCGATCTCCGCACCTGACCTCTCACATTCTTCTAAGATGATATCAGCGAAGATCCTTGCCAGGTGGGTCAGTCGGGTGGAATAAACACCAATTGATCTCCATCCAATATAGATATCAGCAGGTGGCTTGTCCGATCCCTCTCCCCTGGAAAGTAGCCAGCCTACGGTCTCCTCCGAGAGATGAAGCTCCTTGGCTATGTCCTCTCTGGATAGTCCCTTTTCCCTGAGTTCTAGCACCTGCATTTTCATTTTATCGGTGGTGGTCATGTTCTCACCTTCATGGATCCGTTAATGTTCGATAAAGTGGATGGTTATTTCAACTTTACGCAAATGGATCGAACTGGATAGGGAGGTCAGAGCGATCTCATTCGTCCTCTTCCCTGTAATCCTCCATCAGTCCTTTAAGATTGATATCGTCGATGACATTTACCACCTCCGATGGAGGCAGCCTGAGTCGTCTCTCCGTGAAACCTGTCTTGATCAACAATTTCCAAACCTTGAAAACCTTCAACTTCTCGTATGGGATCTCAAGGTTGTAGATCTTTCCAAGTTTTTCTCCTTGTCTGTCAACAACATTATGTTTTTTGATCTCATTGAAGGGGTAGAGATTCATCATAGGAATGTTCGGAGCTTCCTTTTTCTCCAGTTCATCATCGACAATGATGATCTTGTCGGTCTCATCGAATTTGACAACCTCGTCAATGTTCAGGATAAAATCCTTTTTCAACGGACCAGGGGATACCTGGAATCCGGTGATTCTCCAGTTATCGAGATCTATGTAGATGTCCTTGACCTTGCCGATGTTGTTACCGAGAGAGTTTACAACCTTGAATTTTTCCATGATCCCTGCTAACATCTCATCAACTCCCATTTTTCTTTGCTGCTTTCTGCACAGAACCGAGGTCCCTTTCAAGAACAGAGATCTCCGCATCCTTATCGGTCATGTACTCGTAGATCTCTGATATTTTACCGGTCAATCTTTTGTAACGCTCTTCATATACTTCCAGGTCGAGACCTGTAACTATTCCATATTCGGATATATATGCATCAAGGTTCTGATCGAGATATTTTTCGATCCTTCCATCAAAGAGCCTTCTCTTGTATTTAGGATCCTCCGGCTCTGTATCTTCCTCCTTCTTGGTGAATATTCCCTTCAACCAGGTGAGGAATCCCTGGTTCTCCTCCTGCTGGATCATTTCATCATCCATCATCACACCCCCTAAAGGCCCTCCAATCCATTCATTCCGGCTTCAACTGCCTTCAAGCGCTTATCAAGAACGCTCCTTCTCTTTTCAAGGCCGGAGATATCATTGCCTACCTTGACCAATCTACCATTCATGTCTTTCCTGAACTCCTTCGCCTTGTCCCTTGTAGCAAGGTCCCATTCGTTCATTATCTTCTTAAAATTCTCATCGAAATATAATTCGATATGAGAGGGCATCTGCTTTCTTTTCTTAGAAAGGGATATGAACCACATGAGGGTCAGCGCGAAAAGGAGTGAAAGACCTCCGATCACGATCACATACCAGAAAGTTGTCCAATCAAATGTCATGATATCACCTCACTTAATCCCGTATTTGACCTTCAAACGGGCCATTCTTGTTCTATCCTTTTCAATATCCTCTTCGAATTCCTTCTTCCATGAATCCAGATCGAAGATCCTCTTCTCAAGGGTGTCGAACTTGTCATCCAGGCCCGAAATGTCCGTTCTGTCCGCAACCTTGTATTCGTACATCATGTCCGGAAGTCTCTCGCTAAGATATTGATCGATCTTTCTGTTCATTGACAATGGATGGGTTACCGATAATGCCCGGACCCTTTGCGTAAAGCTCATTCAATATCACCTTCTTCATGATCTTTCTTCTTGAACCTGTCCTTGAACTTGTTCCATGAGACCTTGAGCTCATCCGTCAATTTGGAATAGGGTCCAAGATCAACGATATCCCCCTCCTTGACACCAAGGGACTCCATGTCCTTGTTCCTCAAAGTGATGAAACCCTCCGGTGCCAATCTATCGGCAACGATCTTCACGACAACCCTTGTTTTATCTTTTGAGATCACTGCCATGGGATGATCCTGGTCCCCGAACATGTCCATGTGGGAGATGTGTATTCTTGCCAGGCCACTTTCAACGGAAGATATTGCGCTCATCCTTACAGGCAGCGAGACCTTCATTTCCTCATCGTGTATTTCGTCCAAAAGATAGACCTCCTCCTATTTACCATACAATGGATAGTTGACAATATTAAACCTTTCCTTGTCCCTTGATGTAATGGGAGATCCGTATTGTCGTTTATTCCTGAATGGAGGTGGAAGACCTTCATCTGGTCATTCAAAATGTTTATAACCTTCTGAACATTTGACCGGATGGCGCGGCCTGTCCTTCCGGTCCTTTGAGGTGTTAATATGAGGGTCCCAACCCATTTTTCAAAAGTGAGACTATTTTCGATCGTTCTTGTGATCATGATTTCATTGTCTAGCATTCCATTTTTCATGAGTGGAACGGCAGGTTCGGAGATCGACCTTGAGGTGCCCACAAGGGCCAATGGACCAGTGGTGAACAGGTCCACGGTAGAAATAACTTTGATCGAAGGATTCAGCCAGATCGTTGATAATTACTTCAACGCAACAGGTTACGGTCAGGACGATCTGTTCTACGATCCCAATTACGACTGGGACGAAGTTCCATACCCTCACAACGCTTTCGAGGTTGAATATCCTGATGGACTTGATCTGACCAACACACCTATCAAGGTCATTGTCACCTATGATCCTGACAATACTGCTTTTGGGAAAGTGACGATCGATGACAATGGATGGATCGATTGGAACAGTCGGTTATATCATAAAGAATGGTACGTCGTTACCATAACGGCCAGGAACAAGACAGGCAGCTCCGAGGCCCAGATCAGGTTCAAGGTCAATAATATCAATGACAGGCCGCAGGTGATATCCGATAAGGATTTCTTCTCCATTGCCTTCAACGAGGACAGTTCATATGTGGGGATCAATAAGGATCACGATTCCCCTGATGTGATCTTCGGCGATCTGAAGGACCCTTTCGACGTACTAACCTTCACTTGCACTCCTGTCAATGACCTTGCAGAGAATGTGACAGTGGAACTTGTGGAGGACGGAAGTTATATCAAATTCACATCCGAAGAGGATTGGTCCTGTCCGTATGTTCCGACCGAGCATCGATTGAAAGGTGGAAATTATCCGGATTTCCAGGATTATTTCTGTTATTTTATGATAAACTGCTGGGACGATTCAGGATCCTTCGTTCAGGAGAGATATCAGAGGTTCTATGTGTATGTTGGACCTGTCAACGATGCACCTGTACTTGCAGCACTTGATGTTTTTGAAGTGGATGAGGATACCCTGGCGAATATCCAATTTGAGGCGACCGATCTGGATGAGGATCGGGACCAGACGATAACATATTACACGAATGCCACGACCTCAATATACGAGGTGACACAGGAACAGATAGAGTTCCAGGATGAATTCTTCTGGGATCGGGAAACAGGGAATCTCCAGTTCATGACAAGTAATGATCTGGTGGGGTCCTATCAGATCGAAGCATATGTACAGGATACATTTACAGAGGGGGGGAGACCGGATTATCCCGTCACACCTTACAAGATATATCAGAATTTCACTCTGAAGGTATTGAACGTGAACGATGCACCAATTGCAAGGATAGATCAACCTATTTCGACCTTCACATACAACACATCCTCTCTGATCGAGTTCAATGCAACTCGTACCATTGATGTAGATATTTCCCATGGTGATATTCTGAACTACACCTGGAAAAGGAACGGAAATATATTCGGATATGGCGCCCTTTTCTTCCAGACCATCGATTCAGAAGGCACGTATAATATTACGGTGAACGTCACGGACCTAGATGGTGAGTATTCCCTGACCTGGCTCAATATCGATGTGGAGAAGGCAAGGATCCCGGGAGAGATATTCTGGAATAAGGACCTTGAAAGGGATTACAATGATAACACGACCGCCATCGTGATATCCAAGACCCAGAAGGAAGTGAACTTGTACAACGGTGGCCCCAACTCCATTGATATCACATCTGTGGAAGGTTCCCAGAAGGGACCACTCTACAAGATACAGATCAAATTCCAAAAAGAACTTGAATTCCTGTATACCGAAGAGATCACCCAGGAGCCGAAGCTGGACCTATATTTCCTCACTCCCGAATTCGTTGAATCCCCCGTGATACTGGATCCTCAGGATGCTCTTGATTATCAGTTCCCTGTTCCATTTTCTGATACGAGATATGCCAGATTGGAATACAACCTCAGAGGTCCAACAGCCACATATCCGCCATCCATCATCGCACTTGATACAATAAGGATGCTTGATGACAGGATGGGTGTCGAGATAACTTTGACATTCGTCCAGATGGATGATCTCGGGATAGGGTCGGATTTTCAGCTATATGCGGTTGCAGAGATGAAGACGATCATCAAGAATGTCGACGGTCAGACACTCGAGAGATTGGACTCATGGGATTCATCAGGTGTCAATACGATGCCGCCGGTTATAACCGATGCACAGGATGTTGATGAATATGTAAATGGAGATAACGGCATACCTGCCATAGTCTGGATCATGCTTGTTTTCCTCCTTGTTGTTATTGTGGTTATCGTTGTTGTTGTCCTTATTCTGGTCAGGAGAAAGAAGAAGAATGAGCCTGTTTTGGAGGTCAAACATCAACCGGAGCAGTCAGTGGAGGAAAGCATCTTTGGAGATCCGGTGGAGCAGCAGCCTCAATATCCGGATGCCCAACAGATGTATGGACAGACCATAGATCAACCGGGTGAACAGCTTCCACCCGGACAGGTTCAGGAACAGGCGGGTCTTCCTCCGGCCACATCGGTTCCGGCACAGGAACCAGGTAAACAGCTTCCACCTGCCCAGTTGCAAGGTCAGACGCCTGCAGGTCCTCCTCCGGCACAACCCGTTGCGGCACAGCAACCATCACAATGAACATCTGCTCCCGTTGACGGACCGTGGATGGGACGAAGCCACAGGCTCAGCATTGAGGAAAGATAACGGACCGGATCATATTCCGATCACTGCTGGAAGATGGTGACCCTGTTGATCACCATGGAGCTCAATGGTCTATCCTGAGAGCCCTTGGGTGTATTTGAGATATTGTCGCTCACATCCTGGCCGTTAACAACGTGACCGAAGACCGAATGGTGATTGTCCAGCCAGCCGGTTCCGCCTTCCTTTGTCACTATGAAGAATTGACTGCCACCGGTGTTCGGTCCCGAGTTGGCCATGGAGATGGCCCCCTTGTTGTGCTTCAGGTCCGGGTGGAACTCATCCTTGATATTGTATCCCGGTCCGCCTGTTCCGGTTCCCTGCGGGCAGCCGCCCTGTATCATGAAATTCGGGATCACACGGTGGAATACCAGTCCATTGTAGAATCCGCTGTTCGCCAGCTTGATGAAGTTCTGGGTGGTTATCGGTGCTTTTTCAACGGCAAGATCAATGGTGATCTCTCCCATATTGGTTTCCAATTTTGCATAAGTTGCCATGTTATCACTTGGACGCAAAAAGCAATAAAGATCTATTTAAGAGGTTCCCCCCGCTCGATCAATTCAGAGATCGGTGATTTCCAGGACCTCGGGATATCTGGCCCCTATTGCTTTCAGGAGCTCTCCGGTGGAGATCTCGGAAAGGTCATACTCCGAGATCGCTTCTATCACCTTGTCGAGAACCTCATCTGATATATCTATCAATTTCTCCTTTGCAAGATAGTTCTTTATCATCTCCGATTCGATCCCTTCTCTCCATCGAACTTCGTAGGCTGCCAACCCCTTCTCGGAAATATCTCCTGATCGTAATGCTTCATCTATAGTGATGGCAGCCTGTATGGCAGCAAAACATCCATTGTACACACCACCCCCGGTGAGAGGGTCTATCATCCTTGCAGCATCACCAACTGATAGGAATGCTTCGGAGATCGTTTTCGTAAGGGGCAAGCAAACCGATACTCCTCCCGCATTGATCTCCGTGATAGTACCTTTGGAAAACCTTGGATTCTCTGAAATGAACCTGTCGAGGTGCTCTTTCGGGTCAGCTTTCTCCTTGATAAGCGAACCGTTGATCCCGATGCCAACATTGGCGATGTCATCTCCTTTGGGAAAACACCAGATATACCCACCGGGTGCTATGTCCTTGCCCAGGAAGAATTCGGTGTATCTTCCCCTGACATCGATCCCGACCATCTCGTACTGGATACAGCTTTCCATGTCCCTGATGGATAGTGACGTATCCAGGCCTGCCCATCTTGAAACCTGTGACTCGTATCCATCTGCGGCTACAACGATCCTTGCTTTGACCCGAACCTGACCTTTCATAGTTCTCAGGTTCACGATCCAGACATCACCTTTCCTTTTCATTGAAAGGGCTTCGGTCCGTACCCTGACCTTCGCCCCGGCCCTGGCTGCCCTCCTCGCCAGTTCCTGATCGAACAATTCTCGCCTGATCACATAACCAACTTCGGGTCCTGCGATCTCTGGGCCAAGCTCGAGCTCCAACCCGGAAGGTGAATAGATAATGGCACCATCCATTTCCGAAGAGATCCATGATGGGTCAGCCTCCAATCCGACCATATCAAGCATCTGTTTGGAGATCCCCTCTCCGCATCTTACAGGCACTCCGATCTCCGGTCTTTTCTCGATGAGAAGGACCGATCTCTCCATCTCGGCCAGCTTCCATGCTGTTACCGAACCTACTGGACCTGCTCCGATCACAAGGCAGTCCCAAACCTCCGGATCCGTCATTCTTTTCCCTCCTCGATGGAAGCAACAGGGCATATTCTGATGCAGGTCCCGCAACCATTGCAGGATCGATGATCGATAAGGATCCTGTTCTCTCTAAGTACCATTGCTCCGACAGGACATGTCCCTACACATGCTCCACATCTCAAACAGGGTCCTTCGATCCATTTGGGGATCATGTCCATGGAAATGGAAAAGGGATAGTTAAACCTCTCCATTGCGGGGTCAAGGATAAATATTCCATTCACATAATCCTCCTTGGAGATGTGAAAATGGAATGGCCGGATGGTATCGTGGAGATAAATGATGAAGGATTCGATGACTTCACAAAGAAGTATGGTACAGTGATAGTGGATTTCTGGGGTCCATCATGCGCTCCCTGCAAGATGATAGCCCCTATCCTTGAACAGATGTCGATGGAGATGAAGGGAAAAGTGGCAATAGGCAAGATGGATGTGACAAAGAATATGAAGGTCCCCATGAAGATGGGTATAAGGTCCATTCCAACCCTTGCTTTCTACAAGGACGGAAAACTTGTGAAGACAAGAATGGGTTTCCTTCCCAAACCACGATTGATCGCCGAGATCAATGAGGTACTATGATCCGGAGCAGGACAGAACGGATCCTTTCTCGGGACTGGGAAGAACCTATCAAAGCGGCCGTTCTCCAGACGGAACTATTCCTTGGAGATATGGATGCCAACCTTGCAAGTGCAGACAGGTTGATCTCCGCAGTCTCTTCACATTCCCCCGATCTCATTGTTCTACCAGAGGTTTTTGCCACCGGATTCGCATATGATGTCCTGCCGGACATTGTTCATCGTTCCGATGAGGTGATCGGACTTCTGTCCGATAGGGCCAGAGAGATCGGTTCACATATGATCTTCACAGCGGTAGTTGAAGCGAACGGACATTATCACAACCGTCTCTTTCATCTTGACAACAACGGTATCATCAAGGGATCATATGATAAGACCCATCTGTTCACAAGGGCGAACGAACATGTATTCTTCACACCTGGAGACAAACTTACAACACTGAAGATGAACGATCTGACCATGGGCCCCTTGATATGTTATGAGGTCAGGTTCCCGGAGCTTTCAAGGGAACTTGTTCTCCAGGGGGCCGGGATCCTCATCTACCCTGCCCAGTGGCCAGAGTTCAGGGTTTTCCAATGGGACGCGCTTCTGAAGGCGAGGGCGATCGAGAACCAATGCTTCGTGATCGGAGTGAACATATACGGTGATCATGGCGGATCGATGATGGGGGGCATGTCAGCGATCTATTCTCCTTTCGGTGATCTTCTTGGAAGGGTGGAAAAAGGTGAAGGCTGGGCCATATCCGAACTGGACCCTGAAAAGATGTATTCCATAAGGGAGAAGATCCCTGTTCTCCAGGAAAGACGGACCGATCTCAAATTCAAGTGAGCCTACATCTCCCTGATCATCATGAACTTGATCGGAGCAATATGCCCGCAGGATATGCACCTTGTCATGACCATCTTCTTGAAAGATAGATCCCCGGAAAGGATCCCTTTGTCATCAACAGAAGCGACTATATGGTCGAAGATGGTCCTGTGTGGCGATCCGCACTGAGTACATTTCTTACTCTCTAAGGGCAAGTATTCTGCTGCCATCTCAAGGACTTCGGAATATGGATCTATCCTTGGGACGGGGACATCACCAATGGAACCACCACTCATTGCTCGTTCAAGCCCCTCAGAGTAATATAAACCCTTCCGTGAAAATCGTTCCTATCAAGAAAAGATGCTCATTCCAGGCTCATTGCGTCAGGGATCTCCTTCTGTATCGTGATCTCCCACTCATCAGGTGGGTCGGCACTCCCTTTCACGTTCTTCAGGAGGAATTTCCTTTTCCAGGTGCCAGATGATCTATCTGCACTGACCTCGATCACAGCATCGAAAAGGGTTGTCTCCAAGTCCTTGAAAAATGGGCAATCGAGTGGTGAGGCAAGTATGACATTTCCACCTTTTTCCTTGAGGGTATGCTTCATGATCCATATTCTCTTCAAGACCTCTTCCTCACTGGTATGATGTACAATATCGACCAGTGAGTCCAGGATCATTCTGAAAGGAAGGATCTGTTTATTGGAGATGGCCGTGATCCTTGACAAGATCATCTGCCCCCCATCATATTTTTCTCTTCTGTAATCAGTATTGGATGAGATCTCAAGTAGGTCGGTTACCATTATTCCCTCCGTTCTGAACTTATCCTTCTTGGCAACATTCTCCATGCTCCGATTAAGTTCGGGAAGGAGCGATATCACTTCCATGTCTGGAGTGAGATCCATCTCTTCAACAGCTTTTGCAAGATCACTTTTGGTTTCATGTGTGGATATTAGAACGGAATGGGTTTCCTCATTTTTGGTGGAAAGGAACTGTTTGAGTAACAGGTCCCCTCCGGTGCCAGGGCCGTATTTGAAGAGGATGATCTTGCCGTCTCCGATCCGTTTGGTTATCAGACCATCAAGTTCATAACTGCCGATCATCAATCTCATTCCTGTTCACCTCCATTTGAAAGAATGATAGTCCTATCCATGATCGACGTAAGCAATCTCTTGGTAGGATCATCCTGATCAAGGACCTGATCGAATATCACAACTGTGATCTCCTCTTCAAGCATTCTATTCAGAAGATAGTGGAAGAACTCGCTCAACTGTCCCTTGGTGTAATAACTGTTGATAAAGGTCAGTGAGTCCAGAACAAGGAAAGAAGAGTTATTGTTCTTGTTCCGGATCGCTCGTTCGATCTCGACAAGGATGGATTCAAGAGGGGCCGGTGTTGGCAGAAAGATAAAATCCGGATTCGATGAGACCTTTGAACCGAGGGAGAGGGAGAATGTGTCGATCACCCGAAGGGCCCCTTTCGGAAGTTTGGACATACCTATCCTTCTGGTAAGTGCATTTGCAGACCATATTGTCGAAAGGAGGATCCCTCGTGATCCTTTTTCCCTTGTGAACCGATTGATCAATTCGGAGAATCCCGTGAGAAAACTTTCACCGGAAGCAGAAATAATGATCTGCGAACCCTTTCGAAGGGTCCTGTCATCGATCTCGGAAATGTCCTTGATCTCCATCTATTTCACCTCCAGTGGTTTGATCCTGGGAACAAGTATCACTCCTTCTTTCGATATGTCAACAACATATGAGGTCTTGGTATGTTGTGCTGACCTCCATCTCTCAATAAGCATGGTGTTGAAGATGATGGGTTGTCCGATCTCCTTATCGAACTTAACGACTATATCAAGGTCGAAAAGGGAGAGGGCATTGTTCTCCCATTCTTCCTTATCCTTGTTGGTGTCAAAGGAGATGAAGCAAGTTGCGTTCCTGTTCAGCAGCTCATTTTTCAGTCCCTGGAAGAAGCTCCCGGTCATTTCCTTGTCCAGGGCATTCAGTAGTGGATTGACAGGATCGATCACCATCCTCTTGATATC
The DNA here is from genome assembly GCA_030595715.1 of Thermoplasmatales archaeon. GTDB lineage: Archaea > Thermoplasmatota > Penumbrarchaeia > Penumbrarchaeales > Penumbrarchaeaceae > Penumbrarchaeum. The sequence goes on along the minus strand of JAUVCN010000026.1, from coordinate 17,569 downwards.
AAGATGATCGATCACCTGAATGAGAAGGTCATAGATCAGGTCCTGGTCCCCCACTTCGAGTGAACAGAGACGGACACCTATTATGTCCATCAGGTCGTAGATGTTCAGGATCGTGATGTACCCATCCTTCAACCATTTCGGATCGTAACCTTCGAACTGAGATATTCTTGATGCTACGATCGAAGGGGGTTCACTTGTAATGAGACAGACGTTCCCGTCCTCTCTTGCACCTTGAAAAAGGAAGTGTGATAGTATCGAACTCTTTCCTGTGCCGCACGGCCCATGGAACAGGCCGATCATTCCTGGTTGGATCTTACCAAGGGATATGTTGTCGAGTTGAGCGATCCCGAACGATCCATCTGATCCCATCTCATCCATAACGGGAGAAAGGTAGATAGACTAATTAAACTTGTCAATCCAATAAATGATCATTTTTGCTGTCTTTCCATTTCTGCTTCAACGGATGTCTTTCTGTTAAGTGCATCCTGATTATCGGGATCTATCCTGATAACCCTCTTGTAGCATTCCAATGATTTCCCGAGAGCTCCCTCTTTTCTTAGCGCATCTGCCTTGGTCATCCAGATTTTTTCACTCTTTGGATCTATCTGCAGGGCCTTGTTGAGGGTGGATTGAGCAATGTCGAACCTTCCGGACTCGATCATCATATCTGCCATTCCAAGATATGGCTCGGTGGTTGCGTCCGGAAGTTCAATTGCTGCCTGGTAGAATTCACTGGCCTTTCGAATATCTTTCTTCCTGCGGTAGATATCGGCCATCTGAGCGAGGACAGATGGGTCCTCCTTCTCGATGGAATATGCTTTGTTCAAACATGCGAGACCATCATCGACCATATTGTAAACCTTGGAAAGGACCCGACCTTTCTCTGACCAGGCCAGGAAGTGATCATCATCGATCCTTGTGGCCTCATCGAGGCTCTTCAGACCTTCTTGATGTTTCTCAAATCCCCTGGAAAGGACCAATCCTTTGTTATACCATCCTTCGGCATTTTCCTTGTCCAGATTTGTGACCTTTTCAAAGCATTTCAAAGCCTCGGCAGGTTCATAAAGGAAATCAAAGTAGTTGATACCAAGTTCAAGCCACAATTCACCATCCGTCTTGTTCTTCTTGATCGCTACTTTCAACAGGTTCACGGCATCTTCAGCCCTGTTCAGGAACTCCGCAAGAACATTTGCCTTTGAAAGGATCGCCTGTTTGAAACCGGGATCCGATCTTATCGATTCATTGAGCAATTTCAGAGCGCCCTCAGGGTTATTATCCATTCTTAGGGTTCCCAAAGCCAATACATACAGGGCCAATTGATCCTTGGGTTTGATCTCTATGAGCCTCTTAGAGATCTCGTTTGCCTTCTTGAACTTCTTCTTGTGCTTCAGTAACAGTTCGATCTCCCTGTGGAGGAGCTCGGGAGCTTCAGGGTGGTGTTCTCTTGCATTTTCGTAGCATTCGTATGCCTTGGAGAAATCGTCATCGACATTCTCGGCGATCTCGGCCATGAACATCCAGGCTTGCTTGTGTTCCGGATCGGTCTCAACAACCCTGTTGAAATATTTCTTGGCCTTATCGATCTTGTTCAGCTTCTTGTAAGAAAGGAGACCCATTCTGAACGATCCGACCACATGTTTGGGATTGATCCTGAGAAGTGATCTCCAAGCCAGTATGGCCTCGTCCATTCTTTTCAATTTCTGGTCAAGGATGGAGGCTTTATGATACCAGGCCTCTTCGTTGTATGGGTCCTGGGAAAGAGAGAATTCAAGGCATTTCAGGGCATCTTCTTCCCTTCCTTTCAGAGTTCCAAGAACGATACCTTTCTTGATCCAGACGGGGTAATGTTGAGAGTCGATATCGGTGGCTTGATCATAAGCATATAGCGCATCATCGTACTCACCCTTCTCATGATGGCACATCCCGCTATAGGCCCAGGCATCCCTGTTATCATCGTCCTTGTCCAGGACCTTGTCAAAACATGCAAGGGCACCTTCAATATCATGTTCGCCCTCGAATAGGATCTTGCCTTTTTCCATGAGAAGGTCGGGTTGTTCCTTCTCCAGTGCCAACCCCTCTTCAAGATAGAACAGTGCTGCCTGTGTCTTCTCCAGGTCCACGGCATCCCTTGCCCTTATGAGAAGCTCCTTGATGATCTTCTTTGTTTCGTCAAGATGGGGTTCCTGTCGATCCTTTCCAAGTGGTTGGATGGTTGAACCCAATGTTATGAATTCATCATCTGAGAACTCGATCCCTTTCTCCTCATCCTCGAATATCAATTCCTTCCTCAGTTCGATACGTTCCTTCAATGTGTCCATATAGGTCAACATTTCCTTGGATGGGGTATCGATCGAATCCTTCCAGAGTTCCATCAGGTCCTCCTTGAAGGCGGCAACGATATCGGAGCCTATCATCATCTGACCATAATTTATCTCCTCAAGAAGGGAATCTGAAGATAGGTCGCCTGTGGCCATTAGAGCTTTCTTGTCATCAAGGACCATTGCCGTCAGTGATAGATTGGGTAAGAACCTGATCTCCACCTTTGAGTTTGGCTCCTGTGTTAGGAGGGCCAGGATCCTCAATGTTTCCGGGTTGATCCCCCTTCTCAGAACATCATTCTCCGAGAATCTGAGGAGTATCCTGATCCTCAGTTTCCTATCCGATCGGGCGATCAAGATCGATTGGATCTTTCTTAGGATATCCATGTCGATCACAGGAGTAATGATCAATGCTTCACGCTCGATCTCCATGAAATGCCATAGAAAAATGTTCTTCCAAGGACTCTGGAAAAAGAAATAACCCGGATCATCATTCATTCTCTTAGCTCCTTTCGAATTGGAATTGAACTTAATGATAATTTAACTTGTCCCATAGATTCCTGTATTTTGGTATGGACCAAATGAATTGCCTTTGTCATAGATGTAAAGCAATACCCTTCAATCTCTCAAGTTCAAGGATGCAGAGGATGGGTTTTGTTGATCTTGATATCTGAAGGATCCGATCTGCCATATATTCCTCCCGTTTGGATTCCAGTTCTCTGAAAGCTTTCGTCCCATTCACTGCCTTTTCCCATTGGGAGATGAATGTTTCAATATTTTCCTTATCGAACTTCTTTCGATTTATGGACCTGAGTCGCATCGATGCCCTGATCATGGATATCCCACCGATCGTCTCTGTGTAAACATCAGTGTAGGTTTCATCATCCATATCAAGTGGGTGGAGGTCTATACCCTTTTTCTTTCCCATGTTGTATGCCTTCACAAGGGATGGAGATGGAACCTGAACCTCTCCAAAATTGGACAATCTCTTGGCATATACCATCTCATATGATGACATGGGGGTGGTCTTGACCTTGCCAGAGATCACCGATCCAAGGCCATCCATCTCTTCAGGGGAAATATGAAGGCATATCCCCTGCGGGGAATGCTTCTTGATCGCTCTTGCAACCAGATCGGATTCGGATACCAATCCTTTCACGGTACCCAAGAGGATCAATCCACTGCGTGGAATGATGGTCCTGCCATCTATCATAATTTTTTCAAGGTCTTCTTCTTTGGGGTCTTTCATGAGGCCTGCCTCTCTGTTCTTTACTTCTATGGTCATCCCTTCTTTTAAGATCCCTGCCACGATCCTCTGGAAATTCATCCCTGTTCTTTGGATTCCCACCCAATCTCTGATAAAGGGCGTAAACAAAGATGATCACCAGTATGCCGATAAGTACGATGAGGACCAAGGTCGTTGTAGATCCTTCATTCCCCGATCCTGGTTCTTTCCACCTGGTCCCGTCCAGTGGATATTTATCATCCAGGTCCGAGTATTTGTCACCATCGGTATCCCATTTGTTGGGGTCGGTCTCATTGATGTCAACTCTTCCGTTCCTGTTTGCATCTTCCAGTCCATCGATCAGGAAATCATCATCAGAGTCAGCATCAAGGGGATCGGTCGTTTCACCATCAGAGTCGTCGATCTCGATACCGTCCAGGAGTCCATCACTATCGGTATCGGCCAATTGTGGGTCGGTCTCCCCTTCATCAACGATCCCATTTCCATTCACATCCTCTACTACGTCTGGGATGCCATCTCCATCAGAATCATCAATTGATGATATCTCGACGATCAAACTTCTGATGGATGGAGATGAGAGATGGGAACCGTCGAAAGAATGGACCCATAGCTCATGTGTCCCTTTGGAAATGATCCCCAGATCAAGGTCCACCGAGAAGTAGCCGTTGGACCCGACCCCCGAAAGTGTGATAGTTTCATACAGGCCCTGGTCAAGACGGTATCTCAGTTTGTGAATTCCGAGATCGTCCAGCAAATATCCTTCAAGTCTCAAGGGACCTTGGATCGTGGTCCCATTCACAGGTGTGATCAGGTTCAAAGTTGGAGGGTCATTGGGGGGGAAGAGTTCCATGTGGATCCCGATCTCGGGTGATATCATTGAATGGATAGAGATCTCGGAAACGCCTTTCATCGCAGCTATCGTAACCGGAAGATAACTAATGGTCCCTGTAGACGTATTGGAATACACGGTAATGAATGCCGGAGGTGTAAGTCCATCCTGTCCAGTTGTCAGGCTATCGATCAGATCATCGAGCCTGTTCGTGATATCCACCTGGGCGTTCGATACAGGATCACCTGTCTGATAATCGATGACCTCGATCACCGGTGTGATGGAGAAAATGATCTTTGAGAATAGATCCATGAACCTACCATTGGATGGTGCCCTGTTGTTGATATATTCAATAATGGATCCCACATCAAGGATGCAGGGGAAATTGCCATAATCACCTAATGTAGAATTGGAAATGGACATAATGGATGAAACAAGATGAAAATGTGCATCTCCCGAATCCATCATGGATCCTCCCTCAACCGTTACATTTGAATCCTCTATGAAAAGGGACGAGAAGACAACACTGCCAGATCCTCTTCCGTTTCCTATCAGATCCGTTTCTACCAGCACGAGATCACAATCCACGACATGGATCGCACTTTCTCCTGCCTCACTGATGAGGGTTTCCTGGATATGGATGCTGGATCCCGATCCCTGTATGCAATCGGTGAAACCGTCGGAAATGAACGAATCACTGATAATAAGATCGGAATCAGGTTGGACAGATACGCAAACATTGGCATTGGTTATGGTAGTACTTCTTACGGATGCCGTTGAATTGATCAGAGTGATCAGATTCTGTGCGGCAGAGGGTGACCCATCACTGGATCCTATGATGCAATCTGTTACAGAGCCAATTGAGTTGATCATGGACAGGCCAAGTGAGCCAGGATCTATTATAGTGGAATCATCGATCAATATATTTGATCGGAAAGATCTGATCCCGGTTCCACAATCAGAGATATGGAGACCTTCCATCCGGGACAATGGAACCTTTTGTAGATGGATCCCGTAATAGGTACAATTCCTGATATTCGAGGTCAGGATATTGATCCCATATTCGCCAGGGATCGGCCCCAATAATTCCATACCTGACCTACTGCAGTTCTCAATATATCCCGATACCAATCTGAGATCTGATCCACTGGTTCTGAGACCGATGATCGCGCCTGTGATGGTTACATTTTCAAGGGTGGACACGATCGAGGGATCTCCTTCCATGAGGCTCAGACCTCCCCATTCCTCACCATCTATCAATGGAACAAGCTCCACATGGGATCCGGCAGATCCCATGATCAGAGGAGGGGCTGTTAAATTCAGGTATGAACCGGCGGAAAATTGCAGCCTATCACCAGGGGCCAGGTAAAGAGGTCTACTGGCAGGTAATGTTAGCGATCCCATGATATCATAGGATGTACCGTTGCTGATAACATGAGATGAATATTCATCTGCAATATCCGATATGGAAAAGAGGTTTGGGGGAGTCTCCCTTGTTAATCCCTCTCCTTCCTTAGCATCACCCCATGATGTCATTGCCAAGAATGATGATGCGGTGATGATCATGGAAAGGACCACCAGGAGTACCTTTGTTGAGTTTATCGATCCATTTTTCCGCTGTCCGCTAGATCTCATGGTATATCTCCTACTGATCACCTCAATCCTCGTATTACCTTAATAAGATTTTATAGGACGTTTATCGAACGGACCTTGATCCGGGGTCGAAAAGGTATGATAGGGTCATAATGGGCGGCTTGTATACATTTCACATGATAGGGTCGACCACTGTCCCTTCGGGATTAATTTATTTATTAAGTTTCCCTTATGCCCATTCCCCAACATCATAGGAAATGGTGTTCCAGAGGTGGTCAGATGGAGAAGATCGTCGAGTGTGTTCCAAATTTCAGTGAAGGAAAGGACAAAGCAGTGATAGATGCCATTGCCGGTGCGATAGCCGGAGTGGAAGGTGTCAAGCTTCTGAATGTTGACCCTGGAGCCGATTTCCACAGAACGGTGTTCACTTTTGTAGGAGGGCCCGATGAGGTTGTTGAAGCTGCTTTTCAGGGTGCCAAGATCGGGCTATCTTTAATTGACATGACCAAGCAGAAAGGTGAACATGCAAGGATGGGAGCTCTCGATGTATGTCCATTCATACCGATCAAAGGGGTGACCTTCGATGACTGCACAGAATTGGCAAAAAGGTTTGGCCAGAGGATGTGGGAAGAGCTCAAGGTTCCCGGTTTCCTCTACGCTAGATCTGCCAAGAAACAAGAAAGGGTCAGATTGCCGGATATCAGAAAGGGGGAGTATGAAGCATTGGAAGAGAAGTTCAAGGACCCGGAATTCAAACCGGATTTCGGGGAACCGACATTCGTTCCAAAGTCAGGGACATTTGCTACAGGCACCAGACAGATCCTGATAGCATACAACGTCAATCTCAACACCAATGACAAAGGGATCGCGAGTAAGATCGCCGGAAGGATCAGAACAAGCGGAGTCCTGAAGAAGGATGTAAATGGTGAGAAGATCATTGGTGAGGATGGAAAACCGGTAAGGATCCCAGGCTATCTCAAGGGGGTCCAGGGTGGGGGAATGATGTATAACGAGGATATCGCGCAGATATCCATGAACCTCCTTGATTTCCATGATACCAACATTCACGAAGCATACGAAGCCTGCAGAAAGGAAGCCAATGGCCTGGGTGCTGATGTCACCGGATCCGAGATAGTGGGTCTGGTCCCGGAGGAATCGCTTATCAAGGCAGGTGGATTCTATGCGGAGAAGGCAGAGAAATTGGGATCGACCGAGGATGAGCTCGTCGATCTCGCTTTATCGGAGTTAGGCCTGGATCAGCTTTACAAGTTCGATCTCGATGAGAAGGTCATAGATAGGATGGTTTCTGATAGTGGAGAACTTGCAGGAATGAGCCTGAAGAACTTCATGTCCGAACTTGCTTCTTCCTCACCTGCTCCTGGCGGTGGCAGTGTTGCAGCGCTATCAGGTTCTCTGGGAGCGTCCCTGATCGAGATGGTATGTAATCTGACGATCGGTAAAGAGAAGTACAAGGACTCATGGGCAGAGATCGAGAAGGTGCTTGTGAAGATACCTGTTATCAGAATGCGGCTTCTCGAACTGGTCGATGAAGATACCAATGCATTCAATGATGTAATGGCAGCTTTCAGAATGCCCAAGGAGACAGATGAGCAGAAAGCTGCCAGGTCCAGTGCGATCCAGGAAGGATACAAGAAGGCCATAGCCACACCCATAGAGACTGCCAGCAACTGTCTGGGTGTAATGGAACTTTCAGGTACGGTTGCAAAGTATGGCAATTCCAATTCCATCACAGATGTTGGTGTTGGCGTTCAGATGGCAGCCACAGGGCTGGATGGAGCCATTTACAATGTGAGGATCAACCTTTCCTCCATTAAAGATGAGGAATACTTGAAGAGGACGGAAGAAGAGATAGAGGGATTCATTGCAAGGAAGGATGTATTACTTGCATCGGTCCTTGAAGAAGTGGAAAATAAACTTTGAAGCAGGTGTCCATATGGGAAAGATAGAGAAGATCCTGAGAGATATCCAGAAATTGAAGAATAATATTGAGAAATACGAGGACAAGATCGCCGAGGCCAAGGAGATCCACAAATCGGGAAGGATCGATAAGGATAAACTGGCAAAGGCCAAGCACAAATACCAGGAAAAGATAAGAATGGCTCAGGTTACGATCCGTAAAAAGGAAAAGGTTAGACTCCGCTACGAAAAAGAAGAGAAGGAGAGGAAAGAGAAGAAATAGTCATACGGAGAAAAGTCCATGGACGAGGTATCCACTCCGGATGGATCTGTAGACCCTTTCAGGTCATTGAAACGGAATTTCCTGATCATTGGCCATCGTGCCCTCAGTGACGGATCGATCAGTTTGAAGGATCTTTGCGGGGCGAGTGGAAGATGGGATGGCATCGCAAGGGCGATAACAGGTTCGCTGTTCATATCTCATGGCATGAGACGGGATACAGCAGTTCATATCATCCTTTTAGGACCAGGCGATCCCCCAAAGATACTATCCGTTTTGGGGTCATCTGTGAAATATTTGAACCCCGATGAGAGGGCCTCCTCTGCGTTGATGAGAAAGAACCTTGATATTCATGTTGGAACCGAGATCGGCCGGACGACGCGAACCTCTCCCGGTATCTATATCACAAGAGGTGGTTTGAAGGTGGCTCTGGAAAGGCTGGAAGGATCGACATATCTTCTCAAAGAGGAAGGAATTGATATCGATATGATCCTTGACCATGGGGGGGAAGATCTCACCGGCAACCTGAACTTCATTCTATCAGATGATAGGGAATTCTTTGATGATGAACTGGTCTCAATGGAAGGTCATTATTCCGAAAAAGTATCCGTAGGACCTTTACCTTTGCATACCTACCAAACCATCATCGTGGTCCATAGTAAACTGGACAGATCCTCGGAATTGATGTTCATCAACCCAATATCTTAATAAATCCTTTGTACCTTTATTGTTTCAATATGCTGTATGCTGGGCCTATGGGACGAGGAGGTCGCTCGATGGCGATCTTTCTTTCAATTCTATTCATCGGTACCGCAGGGTCCGGAATGTTTGCAGGAGAACAGGCATCCGGCACTCGACTTTCAGAAATGATCAAATTAGACATCTTGAACACTTATACAAGTTCAGATGGTGTGTCTGGTTGGGGTGATTTCGTTGTTGGCAGGGTGAACAAGACCACAACGATCGTTACAAGGATCATGAACAATGATGATGTCCCATTGAAGGACGTTGAGGTGACCTGCACCGTCTACTGGTACGATGGTTTTTACCCTGATAGGGGCGCCGTCATGTTCAAGGATATAATATTGGTGGATGTGCCTCCAGGTGATGGTCAGTTCTCGGAGATGATAAATTATTACTGGGTCCCATCATTTTCTGGAGCATATATGATCAATATCTCGGCCCATGTTCCGGGAGATGCAAGGGAGATGTCCACTGAACCCCTGTTCTTCCAGGGGATAAGATATGAACCGATACCGGGTTCCCATTTCTACAGTGGAGTATGGGTGTCATCAGAATACTGGGACGGTTCTTCGATCGAGGGATGGGAAATGAACAGTTCTGTAGCCCCCGCCGAAGAGGGTTGGGCTTCGGTCATCCATCCTCTTTCGAGCACGATCTCGAACTCGCATTCAGCCCCTTACTGTTTCTGGTCCGGCAATCGTTCCACATGGAACGCTTCCGTTAATGGGACCCATTCCCTGATCACACCGGAAATTGACCTGAACAGGTTCGATCCTGAACCTTACGATATCGAACGGTCCGTAAGAAGACCTCAGATATTCCTGTTATACCGATACAAGGGGACCCTAACTCCATTTGGACCAAACGGCGAGGGTTCTATGATGCACTATATTTCGATCGATAACGGATCGACCTGGGACCCATTATTCGATATCAAAGACCATCAAGTGAACGAGACCGGGAATACCAGTGGGCATATTTGGGATCATTCCTCCCGTCCTTTCTATGTTGGTAATGGAGAGATGGTGGGGATCGACATCGGGGCATATCAGGGAGAAAGGATCAAGATACGCTTCGACCAGACAGTATCGGGATATGATGAGACAGGGTACCTTCTCGATGACATCACGATAATGGGAATGGACCTTGTCGAGTCCGAACCATTCCAGATCGAACAGATGAACAAAGAGGTCCCACAGGTTGACCCCGGCTCCTCTGTAAGTTTCGAGTTGAAATTATCGACCAAGAGGACCCAGGAGAAACTGATCGTTAGGTTCCAGTGTATAAACGCCACCGGGACCATCTCTCCGGATGAGGATGTGAGTATGGACCCACAAGTATTGAGGTTCGATGGAAATACGACAGAAACGAATATTGTGAGGGTGTATCTGGACATACCCGAAAATGAGAGGTCCGGATCAGGGTCCATTTTGATAAGGGCGGTCGGTGGGGGGATCTCGAGGGATCTATTCTTCGATTTCGAAGTAAAACCTTTTCATGACCTGAAGACAGAACTTATTGGAGACCTGGGTGGATCCATAGATAGATCGGACCCCCTTGATCTGGACCTTTTCATGATAAATTCAGGTAACATCATTGAGAATGTATACCATGCATTTGTCACTCCGTCAGATCTTATCTGGACTAGAAGCAGCGAAAGGGTAGCACTCGACCCAGGTGAAAGTAGATCGATCGAAGGTGAATTGACAGTTGCCAATGGAACCATATCAGGGAAGAAGATCGGATTCATTGTATCATCCATCATACCCCTTCCCGGGGATGATATTCTCCTCGACCGGATCATATCAATGGACATAGGGCCCTCTTGGATTGTTCATGAATTCAATTTCACCGTTGATCAGGTCCATTCGATCGATATTGTTCCCGTCAATCGGTATATGGAGGTTACCGATCCTCCTGATAATGGTTCGTTGAGCCTGGAATACGAACTCTTTGTCTTGAACAATGGTAACGGAATGGACCAGATATCTTTCACATACGATGGCCTGGATGAGATCGATGGTATGAAGCTGATCTTACCGGAACAGATCGATATTCAACCTATGTCATCAATGATGGTGAAAGCTGTTATCGAACTTGAGTTTCCATTACCCATGGGAAGATATACCTTCATGATAACGGGGATCTCACAAAGAGATGGTAAGCTTTCGGACAATTCCCCGGAGTTAACACTGGTTATCGGCTCCAATCCAATTTCCAGTGGGACCTTTCTACTGAATGGGTCCATGCAATTCCAGCAGGGTGATGTCATCATGGGTATGGAGGTTATAATCACTTTTTCTTCACTAACGTTCGGTATTCCCGACGATGATGCTTTCACTGTTGGCCTTCAGGTAAATGACCTGGAGGTCAAGACCGGAGAATTCCCGTATTCCATTGGTGAAGGGAACGAGCATCAATTGACATACGAATTCACCGGATCAGGTCCACATATGGTAAGCCTTGTCCTTTACGAGAATATTGGTTTGGAAATGTCTGGTCTTGGTCTCTTGACGAAACTCTCCATGAATGTGACCGTCAGGAAGATCGATCTTCACGTTTCGGAGATATTTGTTGATGGGAACAGGCTCACAGGTGAAGGAGATAATATTGATCCAGGAACATATCCGATAGAGGCTTCGATCTGGAACCTTGGCGACATTGCAGCGAACATTGTAACCGTTTCCCTTGAGGTCTATGATATGGATGAGATGAATCGGACCGTTTTCCATGTGAATCTTACCGATGTTGATGTGGGTAGGGAAACTGTCATCGCATTCAAGTCCATTCAACTCGATCCGGAAAGGGATTACCGTTTGACCGTATCGATCTACAACAACACAAGATGGAAGGATAATACAGAGAACAATGATCTATCGATAGTGATCCAAGTGGGTGAGATCCCTCCAGACGAACCGATATGGAGGGATCGGTATTTGCTACTTGTTGGATTGGGAGTGACTTTGCTTGTCTCGGTGGTCCTGTTCCTATATCTGGTCCGAAAGAAGCTATAATGGATGCCAACCATACCAATGGAACCGGTCTTGGGCATAAGATATTTATATTAGGTATAAGTAACCGGGGCTGGTATTCCACAAGGAGTGTTCATTAATGGCCAAAGGACTATTCACAGCTAGGAAGCTGAGAAAGGATGCCCAGAAAAATAGGTGGAACGATAGGTACTACAAGAAGAGGGTCCTGAAGCTCAGACAGAGATCAGATCCGCTTCAGGGTTCCTCCCAGGCTAGGGGAATTGTCCTCGAAAAGGTTGGTGTGGAGGCCAAGCAGCCTAACTCTGCTATCCGAAAATGCGTCAAGATCCAGCTTATCAAGAACGGAAGACAGATCACCGCTTTTGCACCAGGTAATGGTGCGATCAATTTCATAGACGAGCATGACGAGGTCATGGTCGAAGGTATTGGCGGTCGTATGGGTCGTTCATACGGGGATATCCCCGGAGTTAGATACAAAGTGATCAAGGTAAACAGTGTCTCCTTAGATGAGATGGTCCGGGGAAGGAAGGAGAAACCGGTCCGATAATTCCGATCGAGGGATCATTATGGTTGAAGAAATTGAGAAAACCGAAGAAGTCCTCGATAAGGTAGAGGACGTAAAAAAGGATGCCCCTGCCGAGGAGACCGAAGAAAAGGCTCCGGTAGAGAAGAAGACCAAGAAGGCTACTTCCAAGAAAGCCAAGGAGACCAAACCCAAATCCGAGAAGAAGGAAGAGGCTCCTAAAAAGGAGAAAAAGGTCGCGGCCGGGAAGAAAAAGAAGGAAGCGGTTGATACAACCAAAGAAAAGGCCGAACCAGAGGACAAGGCCGCAGAAGCTTCCAAGGATGACAAAGCGGATGTGAAGGCAGCCCCTAAAAAGGAGAAGAAAGTATCCGATAAGGTCGCAGAAGCTTCCAAGGATGACAAAGCGGATGTGAAGAAAGCTCCAAAGGAAGAGTCCGAGGACGGGGATAAGAAGCCAAAGTCCAGACGATCAAAAAAGGATGAAGGACCATTCCCCGAGGAACTCATCTTCGGAAAATACAATACCAGTGATGTCATCGTTGAGGATCCGAGTCTGAAGGCACATATCAACCTCGAACCCGCATATGTTCCCCATTCATCTGCCAGACATGCAAATAAACCGTTCCATAAGGCAAAGATATCCATTGTGGAGAGACTTGTGAACTCCATTATGAGGACCGGAAAATATACCGGAAAGAAGACCAAGAGTTACAAAGCTGTACTCGATGCCTTTGAGCTGATATCGGACAGGACCAAGGAAAATCCGGTGCAGGTCCTCATAAGGGCGATCGAGAACTCAGCCCCCAGGGAAGAGGTCACCAGGTTGAAGTTCGGGGGTATCTCCGTTCCAAAAGCCGTGGATGCAGCCCCCTCCAGGAGACTTGATATTGCCTTAAGGAACATAGCGGTCGGAACTGTTAGATCGACACATAAGAACAGAAAATCCATTGCAGTTTGCCTGGCGAACGAGCTACTGGCTGCAGCAAATGGTGATATTCAGAGCTATGCACTCTCCAAGAGAGATGAGGTCGAGAGGGTAGCCAAATCAGCCCACTGATATTGAGTAATGGAACAATGAATGATAATGATCCCGAAGGTGTGTGACCATGGGAAGAAGAGAAGATAACGTTAAACTGGCCCAGGATCTGATGGATAAACCAAAATTCATCAGGAACATTGGTATAGCAGCGCATATAGATCATGGCAAGACCACTCTGTCCGATAATCTCATCGCAGGTGCTGGTATGATGTCAGAGGAACTTGCAGGAAAGCAGCTCCTTCTCGATTTCGACGAACAGGAACAGGCAAGAGGTATAACGATAAACGCAGCAAATGCCTCGATGGTCCACAAATACAAGGGAGAGAACTATCTTATCAACCTGATCGACACCCCTGGCCACGTGGATTTCGGAGGGGACGTCACAAGAGCCATGAGGGCTGTTGACGGATGTGTGATCGTTGCATGTGCCGTTGAGGGTGCCATGCCTCAGACAGAAACCGTCATCAGGCAGGCTCTCAAGGAAAAGGTCAGACCCACTCTTTTCATCAACAAGGTCGATAGGCTGATCAATGAGCTCAAGGTCACACCCGAAGAGATGCAGAGAAGGTTCGTGGATATCATAAAGAACGTCAACGACCTTGTGTCCAAGATGTGCCCGGATGAGTTCAAGGGAAAATGGTATATGTCTCCCGAGAACGGGACCGTCGCTTTCGGGTCGGCATATCACAACTGGGCAATATCAGTCCCCTTCATGGGTGCAAACGGAATTACATTCAAAGATATCTATGATCACTTGAACGGAGGAACACAGAAGGAACTGGCCAAGAAGGCCCCTCTTCACAAGGTTCTCCTTGATATGATCATACTCCACCTTCCGAATCCAGTTGAGGCTCAAAAATACAGGATCCCACATATCTGGCATGGTGATATGGAAAGTGATATCGGTAAGGCAATGGTTACCTGTTCTCCAAATTCGAAACCGGTCATGATGGTCACCAAGATCATCATAGATCCTCATGCCGGTGAGATCGCGTCGGGAAGATTGTTCGCAGGAACCGTCGAGAGAGGACAGGAGATGTTCGTTCTCGGTATGCCAGGAAGCGCAAGGGCACAGGCCGTTTCCGTAGCAGTCGGTCCTGACAGGATCTCCGTCGACAAGGCCATCGCGGGAAATATCGTAAATGTTGCTGGGTTGAGGGCGGCTATCGCAGGCTCCACCGTATCCGGAATTGAGGATATGGAGTCTTTCGAGAAGATCGTCCACTATTCGGAGCCTGTTGTTACCGTTGCTGTTGAGGCAAAGCACATGAAGGACCTACCGAAATTGGTCGAGGTCCTGAGAATGGTTGCTAAAGCAGACCCCTCTCTCAGGGTGGAGATCAATCAGGAGACCGGAGAGCATCTTCTATCAGGTATGGGAGAACTTCATCTCGAGATCACGGAATACAGGATCAACAACGAGCATGGTGTCGATATCAAGACATCTCCCCCGATCGTTGTTTACAGAGAGACCGTGATGAATGCCTCCGAAAGGCAGTTCGAAGGAAAATCACCCAACAAGCATAACAGGTTCTACTTCAAGGTCGAACCCCTTCCGGAAACTGTAGTTGCCGCGATCAAGGAAGGAAAGATCCCATCCGAGCAGAGGATCAAGGACGACAAGGCCTTTTCAAAGCTGCTCTCTGAGTTCGGAATGGATAAAGATGATATGAAGCATGTCTTCTGGGTCCAGGGATCCAACATCTTCGTGAACAACACGAAAGGTGTCCAGTATCTTTACGAGACCAAGGAGCTTCTTATAGATTCATTCAAGGAGGCAATGAACAGAGGACCAAGGACATGGGAACCATGTGAGGGTGTCCTTGTCAGGCTCCTCGATGCAAAGCTTCACGAGGATACCATCCACAGGGGACCCGGTCAGGTCATCCCCGCAGGAAGGTCAGGTATCTACGGGGCCATGGTAGAGGCTGGAACCACACTTCTGGAACCGAAGCAGAAGCTTTTCGTTACAGTTCCAAATGATCTGTTGGGTGGAGTGAGCAGAGAATTGACTGTCAGGCGATCCACCATCGAGGATATGCCGATGGAAGGTGATCAGGTGACCGTCATTGCAAAGTCTCCGGTTGCTGAACTATTCGGATTTGCTGGTGCCATAAGGGGAGCTACCCAGGGACGTGCGCTCTGGTCTGTGGAATTCGCAGGTTTTAGTATCATTCCAAGGGAGCTACTTGATAAGATCACCAGAGAGATCAGGGAGAGGAAAGGTCTGAAACCCGATCCACCCACTGCAGAGTACTATTCAGCCTAGAATCATAGTATATATCAAGCTTTAAATATAAGGAGTAATTAAGGGAACATCCCGAGTAGGAGGAATAAATATGGCAAGTGAGAAACCCCACATGAACCTCGTGTTCATAGGCCACGTGGACGCCGGTAAGTCCACCTCAGTCGGACGTA
Source organism: Thermoplasmatales archaeon (assembly GCA_030595715.1). GTDB lineage: Archaea > Thermoplasmatota > Penumbrarchaeia > Penumbrarchaeales > Penumbrarchaeaceae > Penumbrarchaeum. The sequence continues at coordinate 1,666 of JAUVCN010000026.1, read as the reverse complement.
TCCTGCTTGATACCAAGCATATCGAGCAGCATGTCATCGACAAGTACAGAAAAGAGGCCGAGGCGAAGGGGAAGGGAAGCTTCGAGTTCGCCTGGGTTATGGATGGTCTGAAGGAGGAGAGAGAGCGCGGTGTGACGATCGATGTCGCTCACAAGAAGTTCACCTCTGATAAGTATTACTTCACCATCATTGACGCCCCTGGTCACAGGGATTTCGTCAAGAACATGATCACTGGAACATCCCAGGCTGACGCAGCCGTCCTCGTGGTCGCTGCACCAGAGGGAGTCATGGCACAGACAAAGGAGCATGTGTTCCTTGCCAAGACACTCGGTGTCAACCAGATAATCATCAACATCAACAAGATGGATGCTACCAAACCCGAGTGGTCCGAGGAGCGCTACAACGCTGTCAAGGAAGAGGTTGGAAAGCTCATCAGAATGGTTGGATACAAGGGGGATGCAGTTCAGTTCGTTCCAACATCAGCATTCAAGGGGGACAATGTGGTCAACAAGTCCGGAAACCTTGGATGGTGGAAGGGCAATACTCTCATCGATTGCTTGAACAATCTTACTGTACCTCAGAAGCCAACCACCCTCCCCCTCAGGCTTCCGATCCAGGATGTATACTCCATCACCGGTATCGGAACAGTCCCTGTTGGTAGGATCGAGACAGGTATTCTCAAGACCGGAGACAATGTGGTATTTTCTCCCTCCGGAACCATTGGAGAGGTAAAGACCATCGAGATGCACCATGAGATGATGCCAACGGCAGAACCTGGCGACAATGTCGGTTTCAATGTCAGGGGTGTCGGAAAGAACGATATCAGAAGGGGAGATGTATGCGGACCATCAAATTCAAAGCCATCAGTGGCCCAGAGCTTCACCGCACAGATCGCAGTGCTTCAGCACCCCTCCGTAATAGCGGTCGGATACACTCCGGTCTTCCATCTTCACACCGCCCAGGTGGCCTGCACATTCGAGGAGATCCAGAAGAAGCTGGACCCAAAGACCGGTCAGGTAAAGGAGGAGAATCCGGACTTCATCAAGACCGGAGACATCGCCATTGTCAAGATCAGGCCTACCAGGCCTCTTTGTATAGAGAAGGTCAAGGAATTTCCACAGCTCGGGAGGTTCGCCATAAGGGATATGGGAACAACCGTGGCTGCAGGTATGTGCCTCGACATCGAGAAGAAGGAGTAAACATTTCTTGGTTTGATCTGGAGGACTGGGATTGGTCGCTAAAGCAAGAATTTCATTGACAGGAACCGACGCTATCTCTCTTGATGGTGTCTGTAATCAGATAAAACAGATATCAGAGAGAACAGGAGTAAACCTCTCTGGCCCTATCCCACTTCCGACCAAGAGGCTTGTTGTCCCCTGCAGGAAGTCACCCGATGGAGAAGGGTCTGAGACCTGGGACCGATGGGAGATGAGGGTACACAAGAGGCTCATATACCTCGATGCAGACGACAGGGCGCTGAGGTCCTTGATGAGGATCAAGGTCCCTGACGATGTGAACATCGAGATAGTTCTGAGGAGCTAAATATAGCTCCTCGGATTTTTTTTTAAATAAATGATCGAATGGATATGATAGATGGAGGTCCAGATCCCTCCTACAGAATCACTGGACCTTCCTCTCATTTTTTTCTTTTTAAAGTAAATAAGGA
>JAUVCN010000093.1 GCA_030595715.1 Thermoplasmatales archaeon | reverse complement strand
CTGTCCTCTGGATCGACACATACAATGAAGTGAACCTGTTGATCCAATTCAGTGGTTCGAACATCACATACAATAGATTTATCTTTGAAAATGGAACAGTTGTTATGATCGTTAATAGAACTCTTTTTAATGCTATTAGAGAGTGGTATGGTAAGCCGATGCCTGACGGTTTCCTGATCAACATGGGGTCAGAAAGACGCAGGTATGATCGAAATGCAACATCTCAGTATGTGATTGGATATTATAGATATTACTCTATGATAAATAAAAATGAGACATTGGTTTACTCATTCATCCATCCGTCCCGTTATGTCGGAATGCCCACCTTCGATATGGATATATATTCCATCAATGGAACACTGATCCGGGAAGATATTCCATTGATAAGGTACCTCGATAAAAGGAACAATGAAGATGTTGTTTTTTTTATTCAAATTGTCTCAATTTTGATCACACCCGAAGATGAGATATTCATGATCCTGAGGGTGAACTCAATTTCAGGCACTCGTCTGTTTCTTATCAAGATAAATGAAGATCACGAACTTGCCAATATCATACAATTAGCACCTTTGAACCTTGAATTGGACGATCTCCTTTTCAGGGACCTCACCAGAGGATCACCGACCACGGGAGATCTTTTCTCATTGGAATTGGAGTTATATGATTATGATTGCTTTAGCCACGTCCTTGTTGAATATGAGTTCAATGGGAAGAAAAGAGGCAATGTTATGAAGGGAGACAATCCTTATCAGTATAATTTTACTATTGAACCTAACAGAAGAGGGGAACTGATCTATCGATACCTGATCGTTGATGTTTACGGAAAGAAATATGAGATCTATACCAAGAAGATAGAAGTGATCGACAACGATCCTCCCCGAGCTTCACTTGAATACAACATATCCGGATTCAGGTCGGGGTGCATCTCAACCATAAACTTCGATCTGAAGGATAATACCGGATTGAAAAAGGCCACACTGATCGTGACCTACCCATCCGGTTCAACGATCGAGATGGGGTTGTTCGATCCGGATCTCCCCGATCTTCTGGTCAGGGGATATAGACGTTATTCCGATGTCCTTGATCTCTTTATACCAGCAGATGAGGTTGGTATTGGAAAGATGCATATTATTGTCCAGGACAGATATGACAACATCAACCGATCGTCCATCCATTGGTTCAATGTAACCGATGAAGAGAACCCCGTATTGAGTGATATTTCGGATAGAACCGTGATGATCGGAGAACCATTGAGGATCACTTCGACAGCAAGCGACAATGTCATGATCGAGCGATATGAGTGGACCGGTCCTGATGGTGTGATATCAATATCCAGGAGCTTGAATTCGATCTTCGAAGAAGTAGGGTCATTTGCAATTATATTGTCCGTTTGGGATACATCAGGGAACTCTGCATCGAACAGCTTCAATATTACAGTTTCAGACGATATCAACCTGCCTCCGGCCCCACCTGGGACCTATCCTTCCAATATAACAGAAGAACCAGCAAGGGTGGAACCTGAGGTCGATCCTCCGGGAGTGAAGAAGTGGAATGTGTCAGAGATCCATGATGGTGATCTCGACTGGATGGTTCCGCCTGAATTTCCAGGTGAGGATGGATCCGATGAAAATCGGGAAAGGAGCCCGTTCATACTTCCATTGATGATCATCATTGCAGTTGCTTTTTCTTTGGTAATGGCATACATTGCAGCTAAAAGGAAAAGTGAGTTTTCCGAGGAATGATGAGATCCATTTCTGAAGTGGTATTCAATTCCATAACATCGGAGATCCATTGAAAAATCTCATTTTTTTTGAAAGTCCAACAAGGTTACAAGATCCGTCAACATCTGTTATATGGTTTCATTCCACCCCGAACCTCTCTTTGATCCAAACCCTGATCTCATCCCTTATCATCCTGAAGGCTTCCATGGGTTCCGTTCCTTCATTGACAAGGTCGGGAGGATCCCTGAATCCCTGATGGATATACTCCCTGGCTCCCGGAAAGAATGGGCAGGTCTCCTTTGCCCGGTCACAGACGGTAACTACCAGGTCGACATCCTTGAACTCATCCGTTGATCTCGACCTCAGACCCGATGTATCAACGTTGATCTCATCAAGGACCTTCAAAGCCAACGGATCCACTTCCGTGGCCTCGATCCCGGCGCTGAGAGCTTCATACCTGTCGCCGAATTCATAACGTAAAAGCGCTTCCGCCATCTGGGACCTGCAGGAATTATGTGTGCATATGAACAGGACCTTCTCCTTTGAACTCATCTTTGCTACCAACCTCTTCTTGAACCAGGTTCAAACAAGATCAGCTGATCTCCTTCCATTCTCCGGTCACCTTGTAGTGAACCTTTTCCGCGACCTTGCAGGCATGGTCACCGCATCTCTCGAGATACCTGGCGACCATGATATAATGTGAACATCTTGTAATTGTCTTCGGGTCCTCCATCATGTAGGTCAGACATTCCCGGAAGATGGAATACCGGGTCTCATCCAGTTCATCATCCCTCTCCTCCAGGTCCTCTATCCTGGAGAGGTCCTCTGTGAAATATGCTTCCGTCACATCCTCGATCATTGAAGATACCACCCTTGACATGCGGGGGATGTCGATCAGCTTCTTGACTTGGGGCTGGTCAGATATTTCCAGGGTTATCTTGGCGATATCATAACCATATCTGCCGATCCTCGTCAGATAGGTGATCATTTTCAATAAACATGCAAGTTTCCTCATGTCTGATGCCATGGGTTGATGGAGGATCAAGACCTTCAGTGCATGCTCCTCGATCCGGTTATCCAGATCATAGAGGGAATTTTTCCTCGAGAGGACATCCTTTGCAAGTTCCGAGTCCCTTGTCTTCAGGGACTCGACCGCATCCAGAAGCATCTTTTTCGAGATATCTATCATCTTTCTGATCTCATTATCGAGCTTCTCCATTTCCTGATCGAACTTCTTTGGCATGACATCACCTATCCGAACCTTCCTCTGATATATTTTTCAGTCAGTTCCTCTTTTGGCCTCTCGAAGATCTGCTGTGTTCTTCCGAACTCTATCATCTTTCCAAGATACATGAATCCGGTATTGTCCGATATCCTTGCTGCCTGCTGCATGTTATGGGTCACGATGACCACCGTATACTCCTTTTTCAGCTCATTGATAAGGTCCTCGATCTTTGCTGTTGCAATTGGATCCAGAGCAGAGCAGGGTTCATCCATCAGTATTACATCCGGTTCCACCGCAAGGGCCCTTGCAATGCATAATCTCTGCTGCTGGCCACCTGACAGGCCCATGGCCGGGTCCTTGAGCCTGTCCTTGACCTCCTCCCAGAGGGCCGCATCCTTCAGGATCCTTTCAACGATCCCGGCAAGTTCCTTCTTGTTCCGGATCCCAAGCAGCTTGGGCCCGTATGCGATATTGTCGAATATGGACTTGGGGAAAGGGTTCGGTTTCTGGAAGACCATTCCTATCCTTCTCCTGAGGGATACTGGGTCCACTTTCCTGTCAAGTATATTTTGACCCATCCATAATATCCTACCGTCGAATGTACACCCTACGATCTCTTCGTTCATCCTGTTGATATTTCTCAGAAGTGTGGATTTTCCACAACCGGAAGGACCTATGAACGCTGTCACACTCTTCTCCTTTATTCTCATCGAAACATCATCGACTGCCTTCTTTCCGCTGTAATATATGTTCAGGTCCTCGATGAGGATGTCATTCTCGCTTTCGGATGTGGATATGGTTCCCTTCGGATCGGTTTGACCATCCCTCTTGGACCTGAGCCTTGAAAAACTGAACATCACCAATCCCTCCTTTTCTGTGATCGGTATCTTATGATGATCGCAAATGCATTCATCGTGAGAAGTATGGCAAGCAGGACAAGGATCGTTCCCTCTGCAAAAGGTTTGTATTCCTCGACCTGACGGGACCAGTAGAAGATCGTTAGTGGAAGAGCAACGAAACTGTCCATTACCCCGTTCGGAGCTGTTTTTGCGAATATCGCACCAATGAAAAGGATCGGAGCCGTTTCACCTATGGCCCTTGATAATGCAAGTATCGTTCCGGTGATCATGCCAGGAACGGCATTGGGCAGAACATGGTCCTTGACCGTCTGCCATCTTGTGGCACCCATGCCCCTTGCAGCTTCCCTGAAACTCTGTGGGACCGCCTTCAGAGCTTCCTCTGAAGAAACGACAATGATGGGCATCATCATAAGAGCAAGTGTCAAGCTTCCCGCGAGAAGGCTTGTTCCGAGATCGAACAACCTTACAAAAATGGTCAGACCCACCAATCCGATCACGATCGAGGGAACACCGGCCAGGTTCTGGATCATCCTTTTTATAAACCTCGTGTAGAATGTATCCCTTGCGATCTCATTGAAATATATGGCAGTTGCAACACTCACAGGCACAGCAAATACCAGTGTCAAGAGCATCAGATAGATGGACCCCATGATAGCGGGCATTATGCTGAGCTCGCTCACTCTCCATCCCGGTTCCCCGGTTAGGAAATCCCATGATATCACCCCATAACCGCCTTTGAACACATCATAGAGCAAATAGATCAGGAATATCACGGCAATTACCAGACAAAGGGCGGATAATGATGCCCCCAGGGTCCCTTTGATATGTCTGATCCTCAACCTTCTATCCTGACCTTTTTCGGGTATGGATCTCTTCGATCGATCGATCCTTATGACCCTCGAGACAGTCTCCTCTTCGATCATGGTATCTTTCTTCAGGATCGAATCCTTGATCTCCAACGCCTTCTTCTTCAGGAATGAAGGTTCTCTCTTTGCCATGCTGCCCTTCTTGATCCGAAACACGATCCGACCCGCGATCCTGTTGATCAGGAACGTTAAGAGGAAGAGGACCAGGGCCACGGCAAAGGCTGCCTCGGCCGCCGGAGTTCCAGGTGGGATATCACCTGTTGCTGTTTGTGCGATATAGGATGTCATGGGTTGAGCTTCTTTCAGGAAATTGAAATGAAATCCGGCAACGCTTCCCACGGCAAGCGTTACCACCATCGTCTCTCCTATGGCCCTTGCTATCCCGAGAAGAATGGATGCAGCGATCCCGCTCGATGCAGCGGGTATCACGACCTTAAAAGAGGTCTCCCATTTGGTTGCTCCCAGGGCAAGACTTGCTTCCCTTAGATATCTGGGAACCGCTTTCATTGCATCATCAGAGATGCTGACAATGATGGGGAGGACCATGAAGGACATCACGATAACGCCCTGAAGAACGTTGAAATATGTCGCTTCCGGAAAAATATCCCTGATCAGGGGGCCAATGGTGAAAAGTGCGAAGAAACCGTAGACGATCGAGGGAATTCCTGCAAGAAGCTCCACAACCGGTTTCAAGAAGGTTCTCAATTTGAAAGGGGCATATTCCGATAGGAAAAGAGCAGCTCCGATCCCGATAGGGCCTGCAATAACAATGGTTCCACCTGCAACCATAAGGGTTCCGGATATCAGGGGAAGCATCCCGAATTCCGGGTCCCTGCCACTTGGGACCCACCCGGTACCAAACAGGAAATTGAATAGCTTGACCTCTTCGAAGCTGAAGAAATTGAACGTCCCCTCAACCAATGTGTAGATGATCGCAATTGTGATGAAAACGGCAGCACTGGAGGCGAGGAAGAGGAAAGTTATAACTGCCCTTTCCGAAAGTCCCGAGACCCTCTTTGTAAGCGGGGACCTTCTACCTCTGAGATAGCCTCCAGTGTTCATAAGGATCGATCCTTTCAAGCACCCAGTTTCGACAATTGGCCTGAAGCAAGGGTCGGGTCAACGAGGTCTAGATCGACGTATCCGACCTCGGGAACGAGGGCCTGTCCCTCGGGTCCGAGTACGTATCTGAGGTATTCGTTCCTCGCATCTCCTTCCTCCGGGATGCCATCGGTATAGATGTAGAGGGGTCTGGCCATGGGATAGTTCTTCACATTGGATAGGGACGGCTCCTCGTAGTTATCATCCTCATCGGCTATCTTCACTGCCTGGACCTTGTCGGTATTGTCCTTGTAGTACGCAAAACCGAAGTATCCGATCGCATACTTGTTGTCCCTGATGGCATTCAGGATCACATTGTCATCCGCAGAGGGGTGGTAAACACCATCGCCCGAGTTCAGCCTGGTGTCAGCATGCATGTCATCTTTACCCCATTTGGGGATGATCTCTTCGAAAAAGTAGTCATATGTACCGCTGGCCTCATCCGGAGCGTAGATCTCGATCTTTTCATGGGGGGCCGTTGATCCCAGACCGGGGACCTCATCCCAGTATTTTGCCGGATCGTCGTCTGTGAAGATCTTGTAAAGCTGAGTGTAATTCAGTTTCTCTGCCCAGTCATTATCTTTGTTGACGATAGTGGCTAGAACGTCGTAGGCGACGACCCATTTGTATGGCGTTACTCCCGTTGGTGCGGGACCGGTGGCCTGTCCATCGGATGTGACAAGGCCCGTGTCTCCTCCAACCTTCTCGTAGTCGCTTCCCTTCATCAATCTCGAAGCATCTCCAAGATCGGTCTCCTTGTTGAGAAGCGCGTTGATGCCGTGGCTGGAACCGCCACCGGAGACCGTTATCTCCGCATCATCGTATTCAGCAGCCCATGCTATCGCAAGTGGCAGAACGGTGCTAGAACCTGTCTGTACAAGCTTTGGCGTATCTCCGTCATCTCCGCCGATGCAGCCGGCTGCAACGACCATGGCGATGACGAGGACACCTGATCCGGCAATCAACCAGTTTCTGTTGGGTTTCAGTGCTATCACCGGAGGCAAGTATCGATAAAGATGATATGTCACTTCTGTAATTAATATATAGAATGCATTATAGAAAATATAGATATTAATTATTTATGGAGTTCAATATATTTTAACCGATTTGCCCTTATGTCAAAGGGAAACAGGTATCACCATCGGACGTTGAGGTCTCCCTCGCCCACGATCATCTCGTAAGATACCTCATAGTCCATATCCAGGGAATAGGTGTTCTTGTTATCTGCGATCTCCCTGAGCCCTATCGGACTGAAGATCGGCTCCTGGTCGCCGGTGATACGTAGTTCCACAACAACAGAAAGTTCGCTTACAGGCTCAATACCTTCAGGGACGATCCAGATAATGGAAAGATCACCGCTCCCACCTTCTGTGGAATCGATCTCCTGGCCAGATGCATCCACAATGGACAGCCTGAAATGGTCCGGTTGATTGGAATATCTGGCACCCTGGTCCGGTTCATCGTCCCAGTTCATGGTGATGTTGATCCAGTTGATGGTCATGTTGAGAGGTTGGATGAGGTATTCCTCTGTTTCTCCCTGGTTCAACTCACTGCCGTACAGGTCTCTCATCTGCTGTTTGACAATGATAGTTTCCCCGCCACCGCCCGAGATACGGTCCTCATGCAGTTCAGGATCATTCACACCGATGACAGCTGCAAACGGAAGCATCAGGAGGCAGAAGATCAATGTGATGACAACGGTGGTGACAACCGGTCTCTTTGGCCAATCCCCCAAATCCCTGTCCCTTATCCATTTGATGATCCTTATCTTCTCTCTCGGAGTGTCATCAGGGGACCCCGATGCGATGATGTTCTTTCTCCAGAACTTGCGATAGATCAGATAGAATATCGGGAGAAGGATGATGAGGGTGATGATGGTATTGATGAAATCCATCATTCCGAAGAACGCGCCGGAGTTGGCCGAGAAATCGGCTGTGAACTCACCCTTGATGGCAAATAGGGTCAGGTACCAGTCCCACAATCCATGAATAAGGATGGGGAAGACGATATTCCTGGACCATTGGTAGATCACCGAGAAGAATACCCCCATCACCACAAGGATCGCCATATACCACATGATGACATCGAATGGTAATCGATACATCAGGATCGATATCGGGAGATGCCCAATAGCAAATAGAATTGCAGAGAACAGCATCGCCTGCCAGGTGGGAAATACCCTTGCCGCCTGGTCCTGGAGAAATCCTCTCGAGAACAATTCCTCCGCAGGTCCTGTCCCGATCATGAAGGAGAACATGGTGGCTATGACCAGCCCCCATCCTACCTCATCCCATCCCGCAACGAAATGAAAATCCCCTCCATATCCCATGATCTCGTTATGAAGGGTGTAGATCCCGGTTGCAACGAAGAAGAATGCAAGTGCCATCAGCAGGCCGAAGATGATCGATGAAGCCAGGTTCTTCCTGGTGAACCTGAACGGATTCCCTTTCTCCTTGAAAAGATACCACCAGAGAAGGACCACCGGACCCAGCTGTAGAACGGGTTTTGCCACCATTCCAACCCAGAATGTCACTTCACTTCCAATGCCCGGGTCCGTGAAGGGGTACATGTTCCCTGTGATGAACCGGTATGTTCCCCAGATGATTATCTTCACGATGAAAACGATGCCGATCAGACCCAGGAACTTCCATCTGCTCTCGATGGGACGATCACCCATCGGGGGGACGTCATTCCACTTCGGATCCTTCATCATTTCAGCCTGGGTTCCTCTGGGTTCCAGTGGGGCCTTCATGTCGATCGGCCGTGTATGGCGCACCCTTTAGAAATAGTTTTTAGGTATAGAATGGACAAGAGGCCGGGCAAACGATATATGCGAGATAAGGATACAGTGACACTAAAAGGAAATACGTGCTACCGGAGATGTGTCCATGGTCGACTCAATACTGGCTCTTTCATTTGCTGCTGCATCGATAGGTCTTTTGCATACTATCTTCGGGCCGGACCATTATCTGCCTTTCATCATGATGTCAAGAGCGGGAAACTGGTCAATGAAGAAGACCGCTTTCGTCACATTCCTCTGCGGTATAGGCCATGTTCTGGGTTCTGTGTTACTCGGTCTTGTAGGGATAGCCTTTGGTGTTGCGGTTTCCAGATTGGAGATCTTCGAAGGGGTAAGGGGAAACCTTGCTGCATGGGCCCTGATCGCTTTTGGTCTTGTTTACATGATATGGGGAATAAAAAGGGCCCTGAAACACAAGGATCATATCCATGGACATGTTGATCCAAAGAGAACGATGACGGTGTGGGTAATTTTCACGATCTTCGTGTTGGGCCCCTGCGAACCGTTGATCCCCCTGTTGATGTATCCTGCTTACGAGAGCTCAATAATGGGGGTCATCCTGGTTGCAACGATCTTCGCCATTGCAACAATTGGGACCATGCTTTTCATGGTGATCTATCTTTCACTTGGATTGAAGAGGTTGAAGTTCGAGAAGATGGAACACTGGACACATGCAATTGCGGGTGCCGTGATCCTTCTATCCGGAGTTGGCATACAGTTCCTTGGTCTCTGAAACCGGATCCGGAGGACACTGCTTTGATCCTGTTCGGTTATAAACTACCATCGGAAGATCAAGGAAAGATCGCCGGAAAGGAAACTGACACGGATGATAAGGAATGATCAATGGAGGAGATGGACCCATTATGAATTCCAATCGTCCTAATATGCGTATGTCATGTAATTGACATCATCATCCTACATATCAAAATATTGGAAAGATCAAGAATTTCTGAATTCGAGAATGAAACTGGTTCCTTTTTTCCTATTTCCCTTGACCCTGTCCTGGATCGAGATCCTGCCATTATATCTTCTCATCAAGGCGGTAACTATTGAAAGTCCAATACCATTTGTTCGATCTCTTCTTCCTTTCATATCGGTTGCATTGAGAAGCACCTTTTTCAGATCATCCGGTATCCCCGGACCTCTGTCCGAGATCTTCACTTTTGTGAAGTGTTCATCCTTGATGACATCTATGGTGACCACGGGAACCTTGTCTTCTTGGGCCTTGACAGCATTACTTATCAAATTTATGAAAACCTGATCAACTACAGCATCGGCTATGATCCCCATTTTATCATCGGTACCTTTTAACACGATCCTTGGTTTTCTCTCCATGTATGTTTTGGAAACTTCCTCTATCGATAAATGGATCACATTCTCCAGGTTCACCGCCTGAATTGGTTGTTCGCTGTCTTTGAGATAGGATAATATCTTCACATTATTCACAAGCTGAATGGATCTTTTCATCAGATCGATCGAACTTGGTAAGATCATCTTCTCCATCTCACCTTTGACCATTCCCTGTTCCAACAATTGCAGATTGACCAGAAGCCCTTGATGAAGGTTTCCAATATCATGGCTAAGGATGTCCAGATAAAGTTTGGCTCTGTCCTTTTCGTCCTTCAACATCTCCTCTGATCTTTTTCTCATATTCACCTCTACTTCCAATTTTGCAGAACGGAGGATCAGATCCTGGGTCTTTTTCTTGACTGTGGATTTCAATTTTCTGTTATTATACATGAAGATGAAGATCGAACCCAGGATCAAGATGGAAAGTGAAGCATAAGCAGAGAGTCCGACGATCCATTGGATCTTTGAATTTTTTCCCCATTCAACAAAAGATATTCTATTCAATTTCCAGGTTGTGTCATCAAAATGGATCTCTGTTGAGATACTTGTTCCTTCAACTTCGTTCCCGTTGCTCCACAAGACCATTCCATTCTCATCTTCAATATTCAATTGAAAATCCTGATCTTCATACTCTATCCCGGTTTTCCCCATAAGCTCATCGAGGTCCAGCATGATCGCAGCCAATCCAAAGAGATCTCCACCCATGAAAACGGCTTTTGCACCTATTATGACCTCAGATCCCGCATACTGATAAGGTCCAAAGAATCCGATACTTTTACTCCGGATCAGATCTTCAACCATTTTCATTGTCGTTTCGTTGGGATTGTCAAGGAAATTGATATCTCCGAACATATCATTGATCTGTCTCGGATGACAGAGGTCGATCTTACCATCCGGAAGGGTAGATAGGCCCACAAGACCGGGAGTGGCATCGAAGAATACCAAGACGATGTATGGAAAATTGTTCTCTATCAAGTCCCTTGAAAAATCCAGGGTCATCATTGCAGAGAGACTGTCCAGAGCTTTGACAGAGGCGTGCATTTTTATTGATAGAAGGTTACCATCTTCCTCAATGTCATCTTTGATGGTTTCTGCCTCAAGATCATTTAGGTATTCCCTAAACCATATTGTTGTGACCAAGGATCCTGGAAGAATGACAAAGAACAGTACACAGCATGTGACAATGACCGGAACAGGCCATATCCTTCTCCTTCCATTCTTTGATCTCATGGCTGATTTTCGATATGTAGGCCTCTTTAAATAATTTATTGATGTGTTATCAATAATTGTTATTATTATTAATAATATGCAAAATAAGAGAACATCAGAACTGCATCGATCTTGCCGGACTCATGGATGAATTTAGAAGAGGACCCGGAAGCAGCACATACCAGACGCATTCGATCGCAGGTGCAATGATCCTTCTACCTGGAGTTGGGATCCAATTTCTCGATCTCTGAAACCTGATCCGGGGGATACAGTTTTATTTCAATTCAGTCATCTACTATCATCGGAAGAGTGAGGAAAGATGGTAGGAAAGGAAACTGACGCAGATGATGAAGGAATGACCGCCGGAGGAGATGGATTCATTGGATCGATCATGGATTCCCATCCGGATTGCCCCAAATGTGAACTTCCCATGGTCACCGATGAGAACGGTTCCTTCTTCTGCGCCTCTTGCGAGGATACCTTCTCGGTCTCCGATGGCACTTTGAAAAAGAAGTTGTTCGATGATGGAAAGGGTAAGCTGCTGCCTGTGATCATCATCTCTTCCATCGTCCTGTTCCTCCTCATCTTCGGAACATTCGGGACAATGCTCTATTTCCATGGGCCCAAGGACCAGTTGATAGATATTGAAGATATTTCCAAGATCAGAGGTCTGGAGGCTCAAAGGGATGTTCCTGTAAGGTACATGCCTTTCAACGAATATGATGACTATGTTCAATCACTACTCGACCAGGATGCCAGGCGTGAGTTGAAGGAGCTCGAGAGGTTCTACGAGTGCATGTTCGTAATGGATGATCGTTGGGACCTTGTTTCACTTGCGGAGAACGAGAGCGCCGGAGGGATACTGGGATTCTACGATACGGATACAGAGGAGATATACATCATCGATGAACACCATTCTGATGTGTATACCAATTATATCCTCTCACATGAGTTCACTCACGCTTTGCAGGACCAGATCTTCGATCTTGATTCATATTACGGCCACGGTTCCTATGATTCCGATATGGCCAGACTCTGTGCTATCGAGGGGGATGCGGTCCTCACGATGGAGATATGGGCCGACGAGAACCTGGGACTATACGACAGCTTCATTCTCGAGAGGGACATGATGTCACAGATGTTCAGGTCCGGGAATTTCGATGAACTGGAATATTCCAACCCGATCGTCTCGGATATGATGTATTTCCCGTATGAAGGCGGGTTCGATTTTGTGGAAGAGGTATACCATCAGGGCGGGTGGGGAGCAGTGAACAACCTTTTCCTGGATAGACCCCCTCTTTCGACCGAACATATCCTCCACCTCGAGAAGTATATCGAATATGAACCTCC
>JAUVCN010000081.1 GCA_030595715.1 Thermoplasmatales archaeon | reverse complement strand
GTTCCAGTTCCCTGTAAGATACGGAGACCTCAAGTTGATATGAATTTGAAGTATCCTCGATAGTTAGGAACTCACTACCAATAACTGCATGTAGATCTCCACATTCCATCAGGGTAATCTCAATTACTACTTCATAGGTCATGTTGGTGGGACGATATTCTAACTCTATTGTACCCGGATCACCATGAACATTTGTATACTCTTTCTGATCCACTGTACTGTCTTCCACTATGATCTTGGCCGAAAAAGAATCTCCACTGTTCTCATACCTTCTTAATCGTCTGATATCATCTTCATCTGACCAAACAAGTTTCAAAGCGATAGATTCAATACTCATATCTTGAGATGATATCAAGTGATTTGTAGATTCAAATTCATTCAAATCTCCACCGAAGATTTCAGTTTGGTTGTTAAATATCCAGTTTTCTTCATCCAATTCATCTTCCCCGGTTAGAGATCCACGATAGAACGGGTCCGGTCCGAGGGCAAAAGCGAAAATGATGATCACCGGAATGAGCAACATCGGAGCATTCGCAGGAACCTTGGATCTTCTTTCCTTTTTATTGAAACGCCTTTCAAAATGTATGAAGGCAGATGCTGCCAACAACCCCATGCATGCGATGATCGCCCAGAAAAGTCTTCCCATTCCCATTTTCTCTGCTATCTGGTAATATAGAAATCCACCAGCTATGGGTGCTGTAATCCCAGCGATCGCCAATGGTATGAAGGAATATCCCATGTAAATAGAGCGTTCTTCTTTGGGAGGTATCTTCGATACATAGCTGAGAAAAGCTGGATATGAAACCATCTCACCAAATGATAGGATTATGATACCAGCAATGAACAAGACCGGATTCAGTGTTATACCCATAATGAAGAAACCTGCGGATATTATGAAAACTCCAACTATCATCAGCTTCAAGGAATCGATCTCACGATCTCTAATGAAATAGGCCCATACCTGGCCCAACAGGATAATTGTCCCTGGATTCAGGGCGGCGAGTATAGGAATAAACCAGACTGGAAGTATATCAAAATCGACCATAAATAAAGGTGTGAACGGTTTACGGGTGTAGAGCATGAACCAGCAGCCGGAAAAGATGAGCAAAACAAGAAGAAATTTCCTATCCTTGAAAATAACCTTGAGGTTCTTCACCGTATCCATCACAGGTATCGTTCTGTCGGGTTTCACAGGATTTCTGTATGAAAGGAGAATGATCATGAAACTTGAAAGAACGAAGAACCCCATAAGGAAGAATACGTTACCATAATTCTCGGGAGCGAACAGGAAAGTGATGCTCAAAGGTATGAAAAATGCTCCAAAATTGATTACCCAGTAATAGACATTGAATGCATAATCCCGGTTTTTCTCATCTGAAGAATGTGAGATCGATGCAGCTATGAGAGCCTTTTCGAAACCCGATCCCAGGCCCATTATGATCACAGCCATGAATATCAATATGAGGTTGTATCCGAAACCCAGGGTTATGTATCCAACAGCCAGGGTGATATAAGAGAATAGAAGGATCCTCTTGAATCCGTATTTGCTGGCGATGGCAGTGGAGATAAGCGGCAGGAAATTGATCAATCCCATTGATAAACCGGTGAGGATGCCGACCATCCAGCTCTCGAGCCCGACATTGTAAACGAGATGATAGGAGAAAACAGCCAGCATTCCGTAGTATGCTCCTCTTTCGAAAAGGTTGGAGGCATTTACCGCCCAGAATTCCCGTGGTAATTTCGTTTTCATCTTCTTTCACCAGTTTTAAAGAGGCTTGTTTTTCAGTGATATCATGGTTTCTTGTATTATAATTAATCCTTCAACGTTAATCAAAGAATAAATGCTGGAATTCAATTTCGATCAATTACTTTGCCCTCTATAGATTAGAATTCATCAAACTGGAGTGCACCCCCAAAATGATACAGCAAGTTAAGCAACAAGAACACCATGGGGGTGTGATATGGGAAAAACACGTCGAAAATACACCAAGGAGTTCAAGTTGTCTGTCATTCGGGAGATAGAATCGGGAGCTGCTGTCAGCGAGCTGGCAAGGAAACACAATATCCATCCTGCACTTCCACCAAGGTGGAAGAAGGAATATTACGAGGATCAAAACAACTCCTTCAGTGGCAATGGCAACACATACAAAGGAGAAGCAGTGGAATTTATTGTAAACAAATATATTGAATTCGAGAACGAACCTGAATTGAAACCCGAATTCATTGCAAAAATGAGAGGAATAAGAAAGGAGAAGAGTGTCAAGGTCGATGATTTTGAGGAAAGGTATGGTTTGAATGTATGATCTTTGCATCAAACCAACTGCCAACAGAATATTCAAGAAACTATCGAAGAAAGACAAGAAGCAACTGTTGATTGTATTCAAGAAGTTGAATGAGATCAGGGAGAATCCTCATCATGAGTATAAACACCTGAGGAAACCGTTGGAGGATTTCTATCGAGTTCATATTGATTCAAGTTTTGTTATGATCTTTGCAATCGATCATGCCGATCAGAAAGTTACCGTCTATTATTATAGCCACGGTGATTCGATTTACAAGTGGAGACCAAAGATTGAATGAGTGATGTTATTGCCTGATGCCCCCTCCCTTAAGAGGAAAGATATTTCGGTACTTTAATAACTAATTCAAGAGTATATATTGAATCATATAAATACCATGTAAAAACACTTTCCTCTTTCCGCCACATGTTGGAGATCTCTGATTTCGAACACAGACAAAATCTTTGATTTTGGCGACGAAGAGGAAATTGACCCGAACCTAATTTAGAAAATAATATCTCAATTCAATTTTAAAAAAAAAACAAAGGGGACCTAAAAAGCGGTCCCCTGTATTATGAAGAAGCTTCACTCCCAGGGCTCTGCCATCTTCTTGTACTGAATATATTTCTCTTTCTGCCCTTCTGCGAGTAATTTATGGAGCTTCTCTGCTTCTTCAGGGAAAGATATCGTCAATGTATGATACCTGACCTCTCCCATTATGAACTCATTGAGGTCACCAGAAGGTTCCTTGGAGTCAAGCTGGAACGGGTTCTTTCCCTGCACTTTGAGCCTGGGATCATACCTGTAGAGGAACCAGTAACCTGATTCAACCGCTCTCTTTTCCTCTTCCTGGGTATGTCCCATTCCTCTCTTCAATCCGTGATTGATACATGGGGCATAGGCGATTATCAGAGAAGGTCCCGGGAAGCTCTCCGCCTCCTTGATAACCTTCAGATATTGGTTCTTGTTGGCTCCCATCGAAACTGAAGCAACATAGACGTTACCATAGTTCATTGCCATCAGTCCGAGGTCCTTCTTCATGGTCTTCTTTCCGGATGCGGCGAATTTGGCAACTGAACCTATGGGAGTGGCTTTGGATGACTGCCCACCGGTATTGGAATAGACCTCTGTGTCCATAACCAGGATATTCACATCGTGCCCCATTGCAATAACGTGGTCCAGGCCACCATATCCGATATCATAGGCCCATCCGTCCCCTCCGAAGATCCATATGGATGTTTTTGTGAAAAGATCCCTTGACTCCCAGATCCTAGCGAAGATACCGGTCTTCTCCATCCCTTCGAGCTTCTCCTGTATGATCAGGGAAAGCTTCTTGGATTCATCACCCTTGTCATAGGAATCTATCCACTGCTGGAATAGGTCCTTCAATTCGGGATCTATCTCCCCGTTCATGACCTCTTTCACCATATCAAGGAGCAATGCCCTTCGCTGTGAAACAGCGAGGTTCATACCGAATCCATATTCGGCATTATCCTCGAACAGAGAATTGGCCCATGCAGGACCATGGCCGTTCTCATCAAGTGTCCATGGAACTGCAGGTGCAGATCCTCCATAGATAGATGAGCAGCCGGTAGCATTGGCGATGACCATCCTGTTCCCATAAAGCTGTGTGATCAACTTGATGTATGGGGTCTCACCGCAGCCTCCGCATGCACCATGGAATTCGAACAGGGGCTTGAGGAACTGTGAACCCTTCAGAGTGTACTTGTTCATTCCACCATCCCTGATGGGAAGCTTTGAGATATAGTCCCAGAGATCGGATTGTTCGGGAAGCTGTGAATCTATGGGCTTCATAACAAGAGCCTTGCCCTTTGGTGCCGGACAAATATCAGCGCAGTTTCCGCATCCGGTACAATCCATGATGGAGATCTGGATCCTGAAATCATAATCTTCCATTCCAGGTCCCATTCCCTTGATACCTTTGTATCCTTCAGGGGCGTTATCAGCCTCATCCTTGGTAACAAGGAACGGCCTGATAACGGCATGTGGACATACGAACGCGCACTGGTTGCACTGTATGCATGTATCAGGCTGCCATTCAGGGACCGTTATCGCAATCCCTCTCTTTTCGAACTTTGTTGTTGCAGGGGGGAAGATACCGGCAGTCGGAAGCTCGGAGACAGAAAGCTTGTTCCCCTCCATCCGGTTCATCACATCTGCGACGTTCTTGATGAAGTCTGGCCTGTCTCCTTTCGGTTCGGGCATCTGATCGGGTGATCCTGCCCATGATCTTGGATATTCGATCTCAACGACCTTTTCCAGTGAGATATCGACAGCTTTGTGGTTCATGTCAACGATCTTTTGCCCCTTCTTTCCGTAGGTTTTTACGATGGCCTTTTTAAGGAGTTCCACGGCCTTATCCAGTGGAAGGACGTTTGCAAGCTTGAAGAAAGCGGTCTGCATGATCATGTTGACCCTGCCACCAAGTCCAACCTCCTCTGCGATCTTGATCGCATCCATTGTGAAGAACTTGACCTTTTTCTCTGCGATCTGTTTCTTCAACCTTCCAGGAAGTTTATCATCCAATTCTTCCTTTGACCATGGACAGTTCAGGAGGAACACCCCCCCTTCCTTGATCCCATCAAGGAGGTCGTACTTCTCAACATATGATGCCTGGTGACAGGCGATGTAGTCCGCGACGTCTATCAGATAGGTCGAATGGATCTCGACATCTCCGAACCTCAGATGAGAAATGGTGATCCCACCGGATTTTTTGGAATCATAGGCAAAGTATCCCTGTGCATACTTGTCAGTGTTATCTCCAATTATCTTGATAGCATCCTTGTTCGCACCAACGGTTCCGTCACCGCCGAGTCCCCAGAACTTGCACCTTACGACACCCTCGGGAGAAGCATCTATCACGTCATCCATGGGAAGTGATGTGAATGTAACATCATCCACGATCCCGATCGTGAAATGGTTCTTTGGTTCTCTCATTCTTAAATTGCTATAGACGGCCTTTGCCATGGTCGGAGTGAAATCCTTGGATCCCATCCCGTACCTTCCTCCGACAACAAGAATGTCCCTCTTTGCATCCTTCAGAACGGTTGATACATCGAGATACATTGGCTCTCCGAAGGCACCGTTCTCCTTGGTTCTGTCAAGAACGGCTATCCTCTTTACGGATGCCGGAATAGCAGCAAGGAAATGCTTTGCGGAGAATGGTCTGAAGAGCCTTACTTTCATAAGACCAACGTTATCCCCCCTGGAATTCATAAATTTAACCGCTTCCTGTGCGGCTTCCGCGCCTGATCCCATCATGATGATGATGTTCTCTGCATCGGGAGCTCCAATATAATCGAAGAGATCGTAGGCCCTACCGGTTAATTCTGTGACCTTCTTCATCTGCTCCTCGACGATCTCAGGTATCGCCAGATAATATTTGTTGATGGCCTCGTTGACCTGGAAATAAATGTCCGGGTTCTGTGCAGTTCCCCTGAGATGGGGATGTTCCGGATTGAGGGCCCTGTTCCTGTGGATCTTTACAGCTTCCCAGTCAACCAATTTCTTCATATCCTCGTAATCGATGATCTCGATCTTTTGGATCTCGTGGGAGGTTCTGAATCCATCGAAGAACGATATGAACGGGATCTGCGCCTTGAGAGTGGATAGATGTGCCACTAGGGCAAGGTCCATGACCTCCTGGACCGACCCTGAGCATAACTGGGCAAATCCTGTTGCTCTGGCTGCCATTACGTCCTGGTGGTCTCCGAAGATAGATAGTGCCTGTCCTGCCAAGGCCCTGGCTGAAACATGGAATACCGCCGGCATGATCTCTCCTGCGATCTTGTACATGTTTGGAAGCATCAGGAGAAGTCCCTGGGAAGCGGTGAATGTTGTTGTATAGGCCCCTGCCGAGAGGGAACCATGAACAGCGCCTGCCGCTCCGGCTTCCGATTGCATCTCTTCGATCTTCAACACTTGCCCAAAGATGTTCTTTCTTCCATGAGCAGCCCATGAGTCCGCTATCTCTCCCATGGGAGACGATGGCGTGATCGGATAAATGGCGGCAACATCCGAAAATGCATAACCCACATGGGCTGCGGCGGTGTTACCATCCATGGATTTCATCTTGTCGGTTTCGTTCATACCAATACCCCTCGAAGGTGGTCTCTGGTACCTTGGACCTTACTCCGTCTTGAGGAGAGACCCAGGCGTCGGTTGTATGGATATCTGTTGTATAAATCTTTCCATCTCATTACTTGGTTTTATAATTGGGACTGTAAGAACTGTTCAAGATGAACACTGCAAAGTTTCAATTATTCAACGACCCATGTAACATTGTGATAGTTGTCAGAGTGATATTCAAGGGTAAGGTCCAGGGAGTGTTCTTCAGGTCAAACTGCCAGAAGAGAGCAGTGGAGCTGAGTATCAAAGGCTGGGTCAGGAACCTTGAAAATGGTGATGTTGAATCAATTGTACAAGGACCGAAGGAGATCATCGACCAGTTCATCGAATGGAACAGAACATCACAACCCCATGCAAAGGTCTATGAAGTTAAAGTGACCATTATGGAACGGAACGGATCTTTCGATTATTTCAGTATACTTGGATAGATGTACCTTGATCCTGTGGATAATGTGATTTTTTCATTTCTTATAAATTACTTATATAAAAAAAGTATAATGTGACATGCCCGGAGGAACCAATATATGATAACGGACAGATTTTCCAAGATGTTCAAGCGCTATAGCTTCCAGTATTGGGTTGTAATAACACTTGAGCTCCTGGAAAGGGGAGCCTACTACGGTATAATGGGGTATTTTCCCGTACACATGATGAGGAACCTCGGGTTCACCGGAACTGAGTTTGGTATCCTTTATGCCCTTCTACTCGCGTTGCTTTATACGGTTCCGATAATCTCCTCTTCACTTGCCAAACGATTCGGCTACAAGAAGATCCTGCTGATGGCATTCATCATTCTAGCACCCACATATTTTGCCTTGACATTCCTTGAAGGTTACATCATCTTCTTCCCCCTGATAATTGCATGGGGAATTGGTGCTGGGGCATTCAAACCGATGGTTTCGGCAACTATCGCTCATGTGACAGATAAAGAGTCGAGGAATTCGGCATATTCCATCTACTATCTAACTATAAACTGGGGATCTCTGATCGCGATGGTAATGATAGGTTTCCTGATCCCCGAAGCCTTTGCACAGATCGCCTTTGTGGTCGGAGCCGTTCTGATAACAGCCAACCTGATAGTCACATTCATTTTCTACAAGAACCCCGTAAAAATAGATACGGAGGAAAGGCTATCCGCTGCTTTCGGAAGAATGTTCAATGTTCTAAAGGACAGAAAATTCACGATACTCCTCCTTATATATGCCGGTTTCTTTTTCGTTTTCTCCTCAATGCATACTTTTCTCGCTGTTTATTATACAGAATTCGGGATCAAACCATGGGGATGGTTCGAAGCCCCCCTGATGACAGCTTTCAATCCACTTACCATAGTGTTGCTTGGTCCATTCCTCTCCAGATTCATGGACAGGTTCCATTCACTGAAGCTGATGATCACCGGGATGTTCATATTCATATTCGGCATACTTCTTCTGGGAATGGTCCCCATCTGGTATATTTTCATGATCGGGATAGTAATATTCTCTGTCGGAGAGTTCCTTACACATCCCAATTTCATCTCCTATGTATCAAAGATAGCGCCTCATGACAAGGTTGCCTTGTACATGGGATATGCTTTCATTCCGTCTGCAATAGGCAACGTCACAGGTTCGCTGGCAGGTGGAGTTCTCTGGGATGCCATCGCCGTCGGTAAGGAACAGCCTTCCTTTTTCTGGGCGATATATGTGGCAATCGGACTGATCACAATTGCCAATTTCCTTATCTACAACAGATGGATATCCATAAAAAAGGGGACGGCAGAGACCAAGCCATCCTTTTTCAATTCGCGTTATACATATATTGGCATCTATTCGCTTGTTGTCTTTGTGATCATCCTGGGTATGAATGTTGGTAGAACTGCCTATGTTGGAGTTCAGGAGGGAGGAGAAGAGGATATCATAACTTATTCCGAGATAACGATCTCTGAAAGAATGACAGATACGCTTTCTGAAGGGGATTCTATGACATTCTCATTCGAGGTCATCGATCCAAATGTGATCTTCTTCAATATATCATTGACTTGGCAGGACGAAGATGATATACAACGTTTGAGGACATATGAGAACGAACCTGATACGTTCAAGTTATCGATCGAAATGACCAATATCACCTCGGTATCGAATAGCGGTAGCAATACGCACGGATCCGAAGGAACAATAGAACTGGACCTGTCGTTCAATGGTGAACCTGAGAACTATAATTGGACCGGCACATACAATGTCATAGTGGAGTTGGTCAGCGCAGGAGACTTCTCGCCCGGTGTAGGTGTTGGTTTAATAGGGTTTGGTGATACTTCGAACTCTTTCGAACTGGTCGTTGATTATACTTATCTATCAGAAGAAAAAAATGAATAGATGGAGATCCAATTGGATATGGTCGGAGTATCTATCCGATATTGAATGATCATCCCACCCCGATCCATAATGCAGATATTACTGGTATCTCGACCTATTGAAGAACGAACAACCAAGATCATCAGTTATTTTTAATGTAAGTTCTATACAAGAAAATAATGACAGGTTCATTTGATGGCGATATGTGATGTTGTTGATCAGAACTTGAATATGATTCTGAACCGATATCATAAAATATGTGACATGGGGGATAAATGTACATGGTTGGAGGGTCCTCATCAAATAGGTTGTTAGCTATGGTTTTCACCTTTGCATTCCTTCTTCTTGCGATCCCATCCCTCATCGAGAGCTCTGAAGCGGAGGTAGGGGCCGAGATAGGGCCGTTCTCCGAGATAATGTTCGAGAGACAGAGATTGTACAAAGAGAGCGATCTTCTTTATAGGGCTGCATTTGGAGACCTTATCACAGGAAACGGCCACGAGGAAATGGCCGCATGTTCAAAGAACGGAAAGATAACGATCACTTACGGTTCGGATATGACATGGAATACAGAACTGGCAGACCAGGTATTCTTCAATGATAACAAGAACGATCCTATAGATGTAACCTCCATTGCGATAGCAGATGTCATCCCGGAAAGAGAGGGAGATGAGCTTGTATCAGTGGACTGGGCCTATAATGTAAGATTGATAGAGCATGATGGAGATGGTTGGATCTCTGAGGTGATCTACCAGGATGAGGGTATTGATTGGCTCTATGAAGTTGCAATAGGGGAGATCATACAGGGCAACAACGGACCCGAGATCGTAGTTGTTGGGGAAAGTGCAAGGGCCACGCTACTCTGGAGAGATAACGGGATATGGAAAAGCGAACTGATGTTCCAGGATAATTTTCCGTTGGACACATGCTACATAAGTGATATCGATCCTGATGTCCAGGGAAATGAGATAATCGTAGGAGGCATAGACAAGAACCTTACGTTGATAAGTGGATCGCCAGGGAATTGGTCATCCAGGGACATTGCTTTCCTCGGATCATCCATTATTGACGTTCTTGCAGCTGATATCGATCCAACGGTCCCTGGAGTGGAGATATATGCATCCACCTTCAGCGGATATCTCTATCAGATCAAACATGAAGGTAATTCTTTCATCAAAACAATGATCTTCGATGAGGGGGCAATGATATATGGTATCGAGGCAGGTATCATAGAAGGTATTCCAATAATTTCCATGGCAACATGGAACAGCCGACTTGCCATTCTATACTTTGACCTTGGTTTCAAGACCATGGAACTGTTCAGGGAAGAGTTCTACCTTATAGGAACGGGCATTCATGATATCGATCCGTATCATGAAGGTGATGAGATATTCGGTCTTTCAGCACTCGGGTATCTCACAATGGTCTATCACGATGCACCCGGTATCGAGATCATTCTACCTTTCAACCATACCAGAGTATCGCTGAACGAGAAACTGGAACTGCCATTTCTGGTTAAATTCAAGGGTGGTTATGATGGAGATGCAGTTATTCAGATAACCCATGATACGGAAGGCGGGGCGATACCACCTATACCGAATGTCTCCGAACCAGGTATCTATACACATACTTTCGTTTTTGGACAAAGTAGCCAAACCGAGTTCGAATTCAGGGTGTTGAATCTCCCGGACATCGAACCCGTTCCATTCTCTGTAGAGGTCGTCGATGATGATCTACCGGTAGGTTTTTCAACCCCTAACATCACAGGTTCTGTGGGAGTGGACAGACAGCTGACGAACATATTCCAGGTAACCAGCAAGAATGATGTAGGCACTCCATTTATTTTAACACCTTCAAGGATGCCAACAGGTCTGGACCTTGAACTAGATATGGATTTTGTGGACCCGCTTGGATACCCGGTAACGGTTGGATCGACTATCAGGGTACAACCCGATGCTAACATAATGTTCCATTATTTTTTCCTGTTAGGCTCTACTTCAGATAACAGGATAAGGGCTATCGGTTATTCCATAGAGGTACTGGAAATATCTGTTATGGATTTCCAGGTCCTTGTCCAGGGACCATCTCTTGAGATAAAGAAAGGTGAGAATGCCACCTTCGATCTTCTGATAGTACCATTGAACGATTTCTCCGGAACTGTCACTCTATCACTGGTCGATCCCATGGATGATCTGATAGTAACCTTCTCGGAGATCAATGTTTTTCCACCCCAGACTGTTACTGTAAGGGTAGAGTTACTTGAGGATGATGGACCGTATTTCATTGAACTACAGGGTAGTTCCGGTGGACTTGTACGATCAGATACAATGAGAATAGAAACCCTTCCGCCACGCATATATCTGGAGATAGAGGGCCCGGAAGGACCTGTATACATGGAAAAGAAGGATGGGTTACATACATCGGAATTCACATTGAACATTACACCTGTGAATGGGATTATCGAGGGATTGCATCTTGAGATAGAAGGATCGACGGAAGGATATTCTGTTTCCATCTCACCAACTTCCATTGAAAGGGTCCCCTACGAGATCGAATTGAAAGTAATGATCGAGGGACCTGACGATATCACAATGAACGAGTTGACATTGAACTTTTCCAGTGAAGATGGTTCATGGACAGTTGATATTATATTCCTCTATGATGATGTCGATCCTGATAAGAACGAGATCGACCCTACATGGCTTATCATCATTGCATTCCTGTCCATCATGGGGATCGCTGCTTTCCTTGTTTTTAGAAGCAGACAAGGGAATGTTTTAAATCAAGATGATAGGGTAGAGGAAACGGATGCCATTCGTGATCGACGTTCTGCGATCGATGCGGATAGGAAACGGAGCCATAGCTTCCGCAGCGGTCTGGATCGGATGGAGCGTGACAGAAGGTGACCCCTCACCATTGTTCATTCCTCTTCTATTATTGATGCTATCTGCGTTCATGACGGTATCCGGTGGGAATATCCTTAATGACCTATATGATGTGGAACAGGATAGGAAAGTTCACCCGAATAGACCCATGGTAAGGAATGGATCGAATAAAAAGACCTATCTAAGGATCTCAATATCCATGTGGGGTTCTGCCATCATTGCCACCTTTATATCCTCCGTGTTATCTCAACGATGGGAACCTATGCTTGTTCTGATAGTGTCAATGGTACTTCTCTTATCTTATGAGTCATGGTCGAAGAACAGGGGTCTGCCCGGCAATGTTACCATTTCCATCTTGACCGGTATTCTTTTTATTTTTGGGGCCAGCATGGCAGTAAAAATACCATTGATGGTCATTGCCTTCTTCGGAATGGCATCCCTGATAAATCTATCGAGAGAATTGACCAAGGATATAGATGATATTGAAGGTGATAGAGGATGGAGAAAGACCTTTCCCTTGATATTTGGAACTTATCGATCTTCCATACTGATCTTTATCTCGGCTCTTTCTGCAATTTCCATAAGTATAGCAATTGTCATATTCGGTCCATTCAATCCCATCTACATCATAATCATCATCATTGCGGACCTTTTATTCGTTATTGGTATCAAGGACCCTGTTAACGGATCAAATAGGGCACAGTATATCCTAAAGGCAGGCATGGTCTTTTCATTGATGGCCTTTTTCAGCTTTTGTTTGGTATGAACGTGTTCATATTCCAGAAAGGTTTTTCATACAATAGGTAATAGATGTTCCTCCAGCTTGGCTGGTGGAGTAGATACCAATGAAAAAGGGGTTCCTGTTTCCCATCATACTTTCTGTGCTGTTCATATTCGGAGGGTTTTCGACCCTCCTTGAAGATATTGGAGGCCAAGATATTGGAAATAGAGCAACTACAAGGGACCAGATTGCCCATTCACCGATATCCATCAATGGGAATTCAGACCTGACATCGACAGCATCTTCCGAGGGTTGGAGTGGGACAGGAACCGTGATCGATCCTATAATCATTAAAGGATACAGAATAATTGCAACTGGTGACTTCGGTATAGCCATATCAAACACAGATCTATACCTTGTCATTGATGATTGCAATATAACCAACTCTGACCAGGCGAATATTATCATATCGAATTCAAAGAATGCCATTGTTAGAGAATGCATACTTTACTACAACAAGGTGGACGCGATCAGGTTGTCCGGTTCATCAGATTGCTCCATAGAGAACAATACCATGGATGCTGATGATGTCATTACTATCGGTAGGAACGGTATAAGATTGATCGATTCCACCAGTAATATCGTAAAAGATAACCAGATCGCAAGGATGGTGAACGATGGGATCATGTTGGTTGGATCATCTTCATTGAACAGGATCCATGACAACTCAATAGAGCAGGCCAACAATAATGCAATATTGATCGATAGCGATAACAATCTCGTATCTAACAATCTGGCATTCAATTGCGGATGGGGAGTCAGGATAGAAGGTGATGAGAACACCATCAGGGAGAACTTTGTCAGACGCAACGGATATGGGATCTACATATCCCAAGGGGATCTCAATCTTGTTCAGGGAAATGTGGCAAACAGGAACTTCATTGGAATAAATGTAGTGGTCTGTATGAACAATGAGATCATCGGGAACTATATCGGGAAATCCGCTTCATATGGTATCGATCTTTACACAAATTCGGGCAGTTATAATGTGGTTCATTCAAACCATCTATATTACAACAACCTTACCGATGGTTCCTACGACCCGGAAAGGATCCAGGCCAGGGACCTGAATCCCGGAAACATATGGTATGATGATTCCACAGATAGAGGCAATTTCTGGTTCGATTGGAGAGGGAATGATAATGATGATGACGGGATAGTCGACCTTTCATACCCTATAGAAGGTGGAGGTGGAAGAGACCTTTATCCGATATTGAACCCTTCAATTCC
>JAUVCN010000173.1 GCA_030595715.1 Thermoplasmatales archaeon | reverse complement strand
AACGTTATCGTTGTGGATTCACCAGGTCCAAGGTCCGTCAGGTCCTGCTCGGCCCCTTCCACCACCTCGAACATCGATGTGTACGAGGGGAGTAACACCTTGAGTCCCGATGTCTCCGAACCACCTATGTTCATCACTGTGACGGTCACCTCGAACTCGTCCCCGTAGTCTATCATGGGTGCATCAACGTTGATGATCTTGAGGTCAGGAAGCTTGTCATAGAGATCGAACTTGACATTTGCATTCGTACCTGACATCAGTTCAACGAAGTTCCCGAGATCGTCATAATATGAGAAATAGACATATCCGTTGAGATAACCATTGAAATATCTCCTCTCACCATCCGGCCTGATACGGAACGAGTAGGCGAAGCTATCTAAGGACATCACGGAACCGATCTCCATCGGAGGATCCATCCCCACAAACCCTGTTGTGGAAGATTTGTAGAAACAGGTCAGGTTCTTTGCACCACCGAGTCCCACATTGTTGAATTCCACTGTGATCTGGACGGACCTGTCAGCCAGGATATCTCCAGACGTGACCTGGTAGGGTTCGAACCTTGGCTGATGGGAGTTGATGGATAGATATCCCAGGATGGTCGTGTTGAAAAGTAGATTGTACTCGTTGTATCCCTCGATATCCACCTTGAAGTAATTGATACCGGGAGCGGCAGTGCTCTTGATGTTTGCGTAGAAGTAGAAAGAATCAGATGATGTGGAGGTTCCGCTCGATCTGGAAAGACCCGCTCTCAGAACCGGTTCCAGGGTGTTAAAACCTGAATCATTTGCACCCGAGTAAGGCCTGGAGAAAGGTGAACCCTCATCGGTATGGATCCGATAGATCAGATTCTTCATCTCGTACATCTCGTAGTTATACACTCTGAGACTCATTCTGGCATTCACTCTGCCTGGGTTCTGATTGTAACCGCTATCGATATAGGCGGATATCAATGGGCCATCTGGGTCAGGAAGGATCTCAATGAGCACATACTGATCGAAATTCGAGCTCTTGTCCTCCGGATAGACGGTATTCCTCATGATCTCTCTGTGTTCATACCGGTTCTCCTCGAACCAGTGCCCGGCGGTTACCTCCTTTGTGGGATTTCCGGTGGCTCCATCATCATCATATATGGCTTTGTAATCCACAGGGATCTTGTAGAGACCGGGAGGAAGACGAGGGAGGAATTCCAGCATGTTGAACTCAACCGTCCTTGTCTCTCCGACAGGAATGGCCTCTATCGGTTCTTCGAGGCCCTCCTTATTGATATTGCCATAACTATCCTCATTGAGGAAATAGCTGCCATCACCGATATACCTGGCATTATCGAGGTCCAGTCTGACCGTGGCATCCCTCAGGTCGACATTCCCGGTATTTGTCATCGGAACACCGATCGCATCCGGAAGATCGTTCCTTGAAAATGTCAGGAAAGGATCGTTCAGGTCATCCGATGGAGGCGAAGCGAGAAGGGGAGTGTGTTTCACAGTAAACATCTGGATGGTTGCACCTTCTGTAATATCCATTCCGTTCATCTTGTATGAGAAGGTAATGGATATTTCGTATTTACCAGGAGGAGTGTTCTGGGGAATATCGATCCTCCAGATGATCTGGGAAGGAAGGCTCGGATTGAACACTGTTGGTGTCGTCGGAACAATGGAGCTTCCGGGGAAGGATATCGTTCCGCTCACATCAGTTACTGTCCCTAGAGGGCCATACAGACCACTGATGCCGATCATCTTGTTCGTGGCTCCTGCATGAATAGGGTCCGTGTTCATGTTCTCCTCGTATCCATAGATGGAGTAACCGGGATAACCGGTTCCTCTGATGTGGCTTCTCACGTTGAATTCCACATAATACAGGGAGGAGCCATCGGCCCAGTCCCACTGGGTTACCCCGTCCCAATCGATCATGTAACGGAAATTGATCCTGAAACCGATATAATATCTTCCGGGAGCGACACCATTGCTCTTGATCTCGAACTCCAGTTGATTGAAAGCATTATCAGCATAGATATTCTTGGTGGTGTACTGGTCGATGATAAAGCCAACTCCGGCATTGTCATCGATCGAACTTACGATCCATTCGACCGGAGAGACGGCAAGGGCTTCAAAGTCCTCGTTGTAGAACCCTGTAATGGATACCTTGACCTCTTTCATTTCCGATCTGTTGAAAGGGGAGGTCGAACCTCCGAATCCGTCTCCATCGTAATCATTGTAGACGGATATATGGAAGGATTCATCTTCTCCGGGATATTGGTCCGTATCGAACGAACCAAGAGTTAAAGTTGCAGGATCTGACACACCTCCCCTGCTTGGAGTCTCCTCGACTCCCTGAACCTCGAGAAGAGGGACAAGGGAGACGATCATCAATATCGCAAATATCGAAATATATTGTATCTTTCCCATATCGACACCCGAATGGAAATGTGTCGATTTCATATTATATACTTATCCAAAAAAGATACCTAAATGCTCAAAATTATCAATGCTACCAGATTATTTCCAGCATGAAGAAGCATTGAAGGGAGGATGGAATCCGACCTCTCTCTCGCCCAACCCATCAGCAGACCCATAAGGAAGATCGGTAGAAGAGCAACAATATTGAAATGCACAAGGGAGAACAGGATCGCCGTTAAAAAAACCGTGATCAAGGCCCCTTTACCTTTTCTGATCTGATCATGCAGATAGCCCCTGAAAAGCAGCTCTTCAATGAATGGGGCGATCACAACGATCGCAATCCCCATGATCACAATATCATCTATCGAGTCCATCTCCACGATGAGTGTGGTGGAACTGAAACCACCAATATCCTGAAGGACCGAACCTATCAGTCCTATCAATATCAGTAAAGGACCCATTATGAGGATCGATATCAGGGAAGTCGAGAGCAGTTTCTTCCCCCTGAACATTGAAATAGGGTCTTTTTCGGGTTTCAATATCAATAACATTAGGAACAGGAGAATGGCCGAGATCGTAACAACGAGCAGTATATGGACCGCTTGCAGTGAACCCGGATCATTGGCAGGACCGAGAGCGCGTCCTGTGGGGATCGCAAATCCCAGAAGGAATAGACCTCCAACGAATATCATGCCGGTGAGGAATTGAGACAATAGAAGGGATCCCATCAACACGAACGAACCTCTAATGGGTGAGGTCCGGTCCTTTACCGACCCGGTACCAGTGGCATATGAAACAGTGGCAAGGCACAGGACCGGAGATAGGAGACCGAGCAGGATCGAGGGTGTCAAAGGGACCTTTTCGCGTCTGGTCCAGATCAGGATCGCACTGTTGATCCGGAGCAGGATCGAAAGAACGACGATCAGCAGTATAAGACCGGGTCTCGGGTCCTCCATGGAGCTGAGAAAGATCGATAGGATATATCTGCTCTCCCTTCCAAACGGCAATTACTAATTATCACCAAGCATTACATCTCCGATAACATGAAAGATGACTTCGATATGCCACCCGTAGAGGACATCGACCTGAACACGATAGAGACCACATCGGACCTTATGTTCCAGTTGGGCAGAGGTGGTGGATTCACCGCCAAGAAACTCTACGATGCCGCATCCATTCTGAAGGATATGATCGGGAATGACAGCTGCTACACCTTCCTCTCCTTCCCGGCCTGTATTATCTCAACAGGGTGCAGGGGGGTCATCAAGGAGATGGTGAAGAGGAAATGGGTGGATTGCGTGATAACGACCTGTGGGACACTGGACCATGACCTGGCAAGGATATGGAGGAACTACCATCACGGTTCGTTCGAGATGGATGATTCCGATCTATATCACAAGGGCATCCACAGACTGGGGAATATCCTGATACCACTGGACTCCTACGGGATCATACTTGAAAAGAAGATGAACGAGCTTATGACCGATATATGGAAAGGCGATAAAAGGGAATTCTCGACAAGGGAGATCGTCCATGAGGTCGGGAAAAGGCTTGATGACGAATCGTCCATCACGTACTGGGCAGCAAAGAATGATATACCGATCTTCCTGCCAGGACCTACCGACGGGGCCTTCGGATCCCAGCTCTGGATGTGGAGACAGACCCATTCCGATTTCAAACTTGACCTTTTCAAGGATGAACAGGAGCTTTCGAACATCATATTCGATGCAAAACAGACTGGCGCCCTCATGATAGGCGGCGGGATATCTAAACATCATGTGATCTGGTGGAACCAGTTCAGGGATGGACTGGATTATGCCGTTTACATCACCACTGCGGTCGAATGGGATGGTTCTCTTTCCGGGGCAAGGATGCGGGAAGCGATCTCATGGGGAAAACTGAAGGAAAACGCACCTCACCTAACTGTTGAAGGG
>JAUVCN010000102.1 GCA_030595715.1 Thermoplasmatales archaeon | reverse complement strand
CAAAGAACTGGAGACCAAGAGGGACCTGGATTCCGAAAAGATCCTTGACAGGGATAGGGCCAAAGCGACCCTTGACGCGAAACAGACCCAGATCATCGATCTTGAACAGATGATCTCGACCCTTGATTACGAGATCAAGGACATGGCAGATGAGATCCTGGAACTGACCAGGGTATCCTCCGAAGAAAAGGTAGTGAAACTTCAAAAGGAGTTCATGAATTCCAGGAACGAGGAGAGACATCTTGGAAAGAGGATGAGGGAGCTCGAATCCGAGATAACCTCTCTCAACCGCCTCTACACCCAGATGAAGGTGGAACTGGACACATCCGAGAAGCTATCGAAAGGGGTCAACATGGCGGTGGAGAACATCCTTACCGCCAGGGACACAGGAGAGATCAGCGGCATCTACGGAACCATAGGTGAACTGGGTAATGTCCCGGAGAAGTATTCGACCGCTCTCGAGATAGCAGCAGGCGGAAGGATATCCGCCGTGGTGGTTGAAGATGATGAGGTAGCTGCAAGATGCGTCGATAGATTGAAGAAGAAGAGGATCGGGAGGGCAACCTTCCTCCCCCTCAACAAGGTTTCGTCGAGAAGACCCGGTGCAAAGGCATTGATGATCAAGGACGATCCACATGTTGTCGGGCTGGCCGTGGACCTGATCGAATTCGATCAGCAATATGATTCAGCTTTCTCCTGGGCATTCGGGGATACGGTCGTGGTCGATAGACTTGACACCCTGAGGAGGTTGATGGGCGGAGTGAGGCTCGTAACCCTTGATGGCGAGATAGCCGGAGCCGGAGGCGATATCACGGGTGGATCCTTCAAGGGGAAACGCTCCGGTGCAGGATTTGGAAAGAGGTCCAGGTCCGAACTGGAAGCAATTTCATCGAAGCTGAAGGAGAAGATGATGGAATCGGAATCCCTTACAGGCGCCCTGAACGAGATGAGGGAAAGGGTCAATTCTTTCGAATCCGAGATCCGGATACTTACGGGAAACCAGATGGACACCGTTGGAAGAAAGAAGAGAATGGAGGATACATTGGAAACCTCCAAGACGCTGGTGAAGGAAAAGGAAGAGACGCTTTCCACCTCGAAGTTGGAGGTAAAACAGCTCGAGAACAGGGTTCTCGAACTTGATGGTGAGATAAGGGAGCTCGAAGCGGGCATCCTGGAACTTACCGGAGAGAGAGAACAGCTCCAGGATAGACTTGACCGTTCGACCCCGAAATCGGTCAGGGACAAGATAAAGGCCCTACGGGACACGATCGAGGGATTGGAGGATCGGAGGGCGGAACAGGTCAAGGCGAGAGACGGCTCCCGGACCCAGATCACGATCTTCACCGACCGATCGGGAGAGCTTGAGAAGAGGATAGTGGAGATCGCATCGGGTAGGGCAAACACGGAGAAGGAAAAGAAGGAAGCAATATCGAAGGAGGAGAGATACCACATAGAGGTCAAGGCACTCGAGAAGGTCCTTTCATCCATCGATTCGAAGACCAAAGGTCTCTATGAAAGATTGAATGAGCTTGGCAGGGAGATAGAAAGGATACTCGGTCACAGGGATAAAGCAAGGATGGATGCTCAATCCCAGGATCAGATAATAATCACACAGAGGACAAATATACGGATGGCAGAAGAAAAGATGGCCGATGTTCTAAGAGAGCTGCAGATATACCGGAATGTCGAACTTCCTCAAACTCCATGGCCGTCGGATAGGGATCTTTCAAAGACGGTCAGGGACCTTGAGTCAATCCTGGAGAACGTAGGCAATGTCAACCTGAAGGCATTGGAAGAATACGAGGAGATGGATGTAAAGAAGACCGATATCTCCAAGGAGATGAAGTCCCTGGAGAAGGAGAAGAACGAACTGGAGAAAATGATCGATGAGATCAACCGGAAGAGGAAGACGGAATTCATGCATGTCTATGACGGGGTGAACAAGAACTTCCAGGAGATCTACAGTTACGTTTCAAATGGAGGAAAGGCATACTTCGAACTGGAGAACGAGGAGGATCCTCTTTCTGGAGGTCTGAACATCCATGTCAGGCCGGGACCTGACAAGAAAATGACCCGGCTCGGGGCGTTATCCGGTGGTGAGAAGTCCCTCACGTCCATGGCCTTCATTTTCTCGGTCCAGGCATGGGACCCATCACCATTTTACCTTCTGGACGAGGTGGATCAGAACCTCGATGCGGTCAATGCCGAGATAATCGCAAAGATGGTACACAAGAATTCCAAGTTCGCTCAGTTTGTAATGATATCTTTAAGGAAGATAAGTTTAAAAGAGGCGCATCACCTTTATGGAGTAACACTTCAGAATGGTGACTCTGTCATTCTCGGGAAGGTCGATCTGAGGGAAGTCGAGAAGTATGAGAAGGGGGCGAACAATAACATGGGAACATCGGATCAAGGGGGCGCTGATAAATGAGCCCTGAGGCCATTCACCGGCAGTTATCCCTTGATATCGAAGAGGAGGTGTTCAAGCACCTTATGTTCCACAAGTCCCTGATAGATGATTCCGATGAGGACATGTATTCCAGACTGGATCGATATCTGCAGGTCCTCAATGAGATGAACGAGGGGGTCCATGTGACCATCAAGGACTCCTATTCAAGGTCCATCGCCATGGTCATGGAACTTGCGACCGAGCAATATCTTGACCCCTGGGATGTGGACCTTGTAAGGTTCTGCAGGATGTTCATGAAGAAGCTCAATTCCCAGGATAGGTTCAATCTTGTGGTGATCGGAAAACTGATACGAATGGCCTATACGGTCCATCTCCTGAAAAGTACCAATACACTCAAAAAGGCGGAGATCACGGAAGAGGATGATCACATCGATGACGATCAATTCTATGACTGGATGGACAATGATGAGACATTCGAGGTAACAAAGGGCATTCTCCAATCAAAGAGCCCCCCAATTATCGAATCAATAATCCATCAGGGGGACAGACCTGTCACTCTGGTCGATCTGCTGAACGCCCTCGAGGAGGTCGAGGACGAGGTCCAGGTCATGAAGAGAGACAGGAAGAGAAGAGCAGAAGGCAGGATCCGGATAGATCAACTGAACCGTGAGAACATCGGAAGGAAGATCTTCAATGAGAATATGGACGAGGATATCAAGATGACATGGCAGAGGATCAACGAGTTCAACGGACATCCCATTCCATTCTCTGATATCGAGAAGGGGTTCGATCTGGATACATCCTCCTCCTTCATCTCCCTGCTCTTCCTGGCAAAGGATGATATGATCAAGGTGTGGCAGAGGTCTTTCCCAAGAGGAGAGATAATGATAAAGAACACAGGAAGGGGAAAAGAGGTCCTAAAATATGGAGAACTTGAAGAGAATTTGGACAGGGCCAAGGAAGGGGAGATCGAGATCGATGTACCCGATGAACTTATCGTCGAAAAAAGATCGATCCCGACCAACTGGAACACCTGATCGGAGGGAACCCAATGGATGATGAAGCAGGGTCCGGACAGGAAGAAGAGGAGAAGGCCCCCCATGTATTATCCGGCAGGGAAAACGATCTGCCGGCCCTTCCACCGCATCTGATGATAGAAGCATCTCTCTTTTCTGCAGGTAAACCCATTTCACTGGATGAGATGGCATCATCCACAGGTATCGAGCCAGCACTGGTGAAATTATACATGAAGAAATTGATGTCCTCATATTCCCGGAGAGACACCTCCCTCGAGATCATCAAGGCGGGGAGGAAGTATTCCCTTCGGATAAGGGAGCCTTATGTGGAGAAGATCTCGACGTTGGCGCCTCCCGAGGTGAATCCCAAATTACTAAAGACGGCAGCCCTCATAGCATATCATCAACCTATGAGACAATCCCAACTTGTCGAGATGTACGGCGCCAAGATATACGATCATGTCAAGGAGCTGATGGACCTCGGGTTGGTAAGGGCGAGGAAAGAGGGTTCCACAAAGGTCCTGACAACGACCCATAGATTCTCCGAGGTATTCGGAATAGGATCCATTTCCAAGAAAAAGGTGAAGGGACACGTAAAGGACAAGGTCCTTGAAAGGATCTCAAGGGTGACCCTTGATACTTACGGATCGGAACCTGCCGGCGGGGAAGATGCAGATAATGAAGAAACCCCGGTTCCATCGGATGAGATAAATGAAGAATGATCTATTTTCATCATACTTATAATTCAAGATATCCAGTCATTGCAACGGTAATCCTTGATAGGATCTTCTATCAGTACGGATGCGTTTTCTATTTGCTGAAAAAGAGATAGTGGAGCTCCCGGGGGAGCTCCGGAATATATCACTCTTCCAGGAAATGCCTGTAGGTCTCTCTTCTCGATCCTTTCACCAGATCGAAGTCCATCTCCTCATCGTAGTCATCATCATCGAATTCTGGAACACCTTCGTATTTTGGTCCCTTCCTGGCAAGAAGAAGTACTATTACCAGGATTGCAAGGATGATGATCACACCGATCATGAGCCATAGGAACAATCTATCGCTGCTGTCCTTCGATCCGTCTTTGTCATCCATGGAGTTATCGATCACAACGATGTCGATATCATCCACCTGAGATGGGTCAGGAAGGTAGAGCATGACCTTGAAGGAGTCCCCTGTCCTCACGATGTAATACATAGGTGAATCACCATCTGCATCTAGCAGATCATCGATGGAATCCACCAGTTCAATATCCTCCCCATCTATCTGGAGTTTGATATCTTCCCCTGATGATATCTCCAGAGCCTGTTTCGATACCTCGAGTATGATCACTTTCGGATCGGTGGAGTTGGAATCGAACGAGAACGAGGCTCCATGTTCATCCACCTCATCAAGGATGATGGAGGTCCCATCTTCGGATACCATAATGGATCCCTGGCCTCCGGAAGAGACCTCTATGTATCCTCCGACCTCATTGTCGGGGGATGAGGAACCGGATGATCCGATCACCCAGAAGCGGACCGATGCCACGGCTGACATTCCATCATCATCGATCACTGTCAATGTCGCCGAATAGAATCCGGGATCGGTGAATGAAACGGTCTGTGTGCTGCCCTGCATTGATGATCCATCCACTACCCAGTAGTAGAGGACTATGCTGCCACCAACATCATATGAATCCGTTCCATCCAGTGAAACGTTCATTCCATTTACGGTGTAGGATATCATGGCCACCGGGGGATGATCGGACCCACCGGATGAACCCGAAGACACGGTGATCCTGTATCCATCGGACAACGGCATTCTGATATCCAGGCCCGAGCTGTCGTTGGCTTCGAAGAAGTAGAGATGCTCTCCGACCGTTAGTTTGGTGGTATATACATAAACAACACCGCTGGTATAATTGATGGTGCCCGTGGCTGACATTGCGTGGGTCGTTCCATCCACAACAACACTGATATTTCCAGGTGAGGATCCATCGAGATGGAGGTATGTCACCCTGAATGTGAAGGACGTTGTATTATCGCCTGACGTTGGAGATATCGTGGCGTTCCTGAGGATCGGATAATTGACAATGCTGGGTTCCTTGACATAGACCTTGTAATAATTTCCGATCTCGGGACTTCTCAAGGTACCGTTCCGGCCCATTGCCTCGAACCAGAACGTATGGTTTCCTTCGGAAAGTTTCAATCTGAAGTAATATGTCTTGCCCAGGGTCACGTTCTCCGCGGTCTCCGACATGTTGTACACTTCATTATCGATGAATATCCTGACATAATCGGCTTCGATCCCACCTGTATCCTTGTAGACGATGGTGAAGTTCATCACATCATCCGTTGAAGGGGAGAGTGGATGGACCCTCCTGCCCAGCAGTTCATTATGGCCATCCACGAAGATCGTGAAATGCTCCACATGGTCAGGATAGACATCATATGCTCCATCTTCGTATTCCGCCCTGAAGTGGTATTGATGGTCACCGGCTTTCAGGTAGGTCTTGAAATAGAAATTTGTTTCATATGAGTAGTTGGGAGGAGAACCCAGCTCGGTCATGGAATGTTTGATCCCATCGATGACAACATATGCTGAAACATCTTTGCCAGATGAATTATCTCCCTCCCATTCCTCATAGATGGTCATATTGAAGGAGAACTTCTGCTGGTCGTTACCGGAGCTTGGATAGACATATCCATAACCTATATTGGGGGCTTCTTCGAATACTTCCAGGGTCATCTCTCCCGATTCCGGGTATCTCATGTCCCTGAATCCATAATCAAGACCTTCGATGTGCCATGAATAGGTCCCGGGTTCCAGGCCGTATACACGTCCGTAATACTGGATGGAATTATTGCCTGAATACCAATTATCCCACATGTTGTATGTTCCATTGTTGATATGGACATACATCTCCCTGGCATACATGGACCTGTTACCATCCACAGGATGGATGTAATCCACAAAGAATTCATATCGATAGGTACTCTGTTCACCTGGATTGGGAGTGACATAGGCATTGCTGAGGAAACCAAGTTCTCCTGTCCCTTTTACTTTCAAGGAATCGTTCGTCCAGACCTCGCCTGACCAGAGGCCTTGTTCATCTTGTGCTATGAAATACAACCTGTCCATGCCGAATGGAAGCTTGGTGACCAGGGAACATAAGGTGCCGTTGCGATGATCACTTCCATGTACGTTCATATTATACTCGGTTCCTTCGAATCTGAACTTGATGATCTCCGGAGGATTATTGTCCAGATCCTTGTAGTAGACACTGATGTTGAAAAGGGTGTTCTCTGTCCCTTCCATGGGTGAGAATGAAGCTCCATATATCTCCGGTCTGTGCCTCCATCCGGTGGTGTTCAGGATAAAAAATGGTTCTGTATCCGGATAGTAAATACTGCTGCTTCCTCTTGCTTTGAACCTGTAATCATAATCAGCAGTTAATAGCTGCATGGTCACAGTAAAATTCACACCATTCTTGTAATGTGTAGAATTATATGGTCCGTCACCCGCAAACATGTATGTTGTGTTGGATGTATAGTTCCATTCCTCGGGGCCCTTTTTTTCATAGAGATACAGTCTTACATAATTAGGTGCATCACCTTCCCAATCCTTGTAATGCACATAGAAAGTGAAATTGGTCTTATCTGCATCACCTGTTGCAGGTGTTACTCCCGCATCATAGAGTTCTGGCGCCGCATTCTCGACGTATAGATAATATGGCCCCCTGGTTTTGGACAGGTTTGTGGTGTCCATAGTTCTGAACTTGTAAGTATGACTTCCATAGTTCGTGAACTTTCCTACATGATAGCATGTTGAACCATTCATGTAGTCTGTCCCGATGATGGTCATATTGGTCCAGGTCCCGCTATCGAGTTGGATCTGGACATATTTCGGAGAATGCCCATTTCCATCTCTGTAGATGACAGTGAAATTGATATCCTGTCCAACGCCAGGACGATTTGGGTTATGAGCTCCATCCGTCAGATCCGGTGTGGAATAGTTACCATCGACCCAGAAGGTGTAGTTTCCTTCCCATGGGTTCTCTGGTAGGTGAATTGTACCATTCCAGAAATGTTTGTCAGTACTGAAATAGTAATAATGGCTCCCCGACTCATATCCATTCATCGTCCTTGTGAAATTAGCTCCTGAAGAATATACCGTGTCAGTTGTGCCCATGGTATAATAAAAACCATCGACACAAACGCCCACAGAATTCCAGGGCGCATCATTATCTGCGTCGATGTAGGTTACGAAGAAAGTGAAATTCCCAGTTAACGGATCTGCCGAAGTTGTCGTTACTCCACCATTGGATAGAGTAGGGTCCGCTCTCGTGGGCATGCTCTCGTTCGGAGCCGGTATTACAAC
Source organism: Thermoplasmatales archaeon (assembly GCA_030595715.1). Taxonomy (GTDB): domain Archaea; phylum Thermoplasmatota; class Penumbrarchaeia; order Penumbrarchaeales; family Penumbrarchaeaceae; genus Penumbrarchaeum. The sequence goes on along the minus strand of JAUVCN010000102.1, from coordinate 3,753 downwards.
TGCAAACGTGGAAATGGTCATCAGCAAGGCCATGAACAATATCGTGATATTCGTTCTCATCATGTTGGTCCCTCCTCCGGACCTTTCGGTCCCTACAAGTTCAAATTCCTGAGCATGATATAAGAAACCCATCCCGGCTTATACCAAAAAAGTGGTATAATTCAGAGGAGAACATTCTCAATGAAGGTCATAACATATGTATGATCGCGCTGGAACCCATGAAGATGGAAATGAAGAAAAGGAACGAAGCCAGGATGTATAGGATATACTGCCCCTCGATCCTCTTTACTATCCTGGCACCTATCTGGGCTCCAAGGATGGCCCCCAATGCCATAGGGATCCCGATGGAATATTCGAAAGCTCCCCCGGATATCACGAAGACCCTGACCCCGGTCATGAGCATGATGATGAACATCGAGGTCGCGACCGCCCTTTTCACATTCATCTTCAGAAGTCCGACCTGCAATGGCATAAGTATAGCTCCCCCTCCAATGCCAAAGGCTGAAGAGACCAGTCCCGCAAGGAAGGACAGAGGAATGGAAAAATGAGGTATCAATCTTCTATCATCGTTTTTTTCCTTGCCCCTCTCTTTCGTTCCTGTGGCCTCTTCTTTTCCTTTCTTTGTTTTATTTATCCTTGATATTAGGATGTATGTTGTAACAGCGATCAGAAGTATGGCGAACAACAGATCGAATATGTGTGTCTCCATGGATTCAAGAAGAAGGTATCCTATGAACAGTGCCGGGATCCCGAAAAGTGAGAGAAGGAGGACCACTTTGAAGTCCACCATCTTGGACCTAACGTAGGATACCGATGAGGAAGAGGAGTTTGCCAGGATCATCGTGAGAGATATCAGGACTGCCTCCGGTCTATCCAATTTCCATGCGATCACAAGGAATGGGACACAGAGGAATCCACCTCCCAATCCCGTCATCGATCCGACCGTGGCTATGAAGATACCTGCAACAAAGAATATCAGGATCCTTCCTACCTCGATCATTTCAGTGGACACAGGCTCATAATCTGCACCTCACATATATTGATTGGTGTCTGGCCTGATATTTCCGGTGGGAAGGGAAATTGGATCGGAAGGCAGGATGGTCCGATCTTACTGAGGCTGATCAGACCTCTCCGAGTATCTTCTTACTGATCGTATCATGATCGATCTCCACCCATTCACCGATATTCATGCCCTCGATCCTCTGATCACCGATCGCAGTCCTCTCGAGTTCAATGACCCTGCTGCCGATGGCCTTGAAAATTCGTTTAACAACATGTTTCCTGCCTTCGTGGATCGTGATGGATATCCGTGTCGTCTCTCCTTCATCAACGACTTTGACCACCTTGATCCCGGTAACTCTTCCCCTATCAAGGAGGTCAACCCCCTTTTCCAGCCTGGAAATGAGTTCCTTTACAGTCCAATGCCCACGGATCAAAGCCCTGTACTCCTTGGTCACCATGGAACTTGGATGAGAGATCCTGTTTCCGATCTCTCCATCATTCGTTATCACGATCAGACCGGTAGTGTCCAGGTCCAATCTACCCACCGAGAACAATCCAAGTTCCCTGCCTTTGGGTATCAGATCAACGACCCAGGTTCTGCCTCTGCTGTCATTGTTGACACAAACATAGCCTGCAGGCTTGTTCAGCAGAAAATATCTCATCTTAAGAGGGGACATGATCTTTCCATCAAGAAGGACATGGTCACCCTCGTTCACAAGGGTTCCCGGGGTTTCTATGGATTCCCCATTGATCCTGACCCTCCCCTCGATGACCATGATGTCGCATTTTCTCCTTGGTCCGGCACCACACCTTGCCAGATATTTTTGCACCCTCATGGGATATTCTGTCATCCACTCACCGGTTTGGCAGGTTCGAGAAGTTTCTCTGGTTCTTCCATTTGATCTCTGAAATAGTCCATTGCATGATAGTAGTAGAACCCGTCGACCACTCGTTCATCCGCTGACACCTTGAATGGTAAGACCAGACGAGACACAACTTTATCATCTTCCACTACCGGTATTTTCTTGATGGCCCCTAGTACGACGAACATCGATATTGTGCCAAGTTCGTATAGATGATGATACCCGGTGTCAGCATCGAAGGCCCCTACATTGGCAATGAAAGCTGATGTATACAGAGGATCGGTCCTGACGATGGAATCCGGCAGAAGGCCGTATTCATCCATGAACTCGTAGATCGGGTAAAGCATCTTCAATATGGGGGCAGGTATCCACAGGAACATGTTCGATTCTTTCTCTGCTTGATCCTTTTTTTTCAGATTCCTTCCATCACTGGTATCTTTACTGGCTGCCTTCACAGTGTCCTTCAATGTGAAATCCGGTTTGAACTTCCTTTTCAGGATCGATATCGGAGACGTGGTTATGAACTCCTTCTTGACGGAGAATGAGAACCAGATACCTTTTCTCTGCCAGAGGACGCTTCCTTTAACGAATCTGTTCAGATCGGGATATGCTGCATGTGTCTTGAAGAGAGAATGAAGGACCAGATGAAAAATAGTCACGTGCATCCCGTATTCCTCGGACATTCGATCTGCAAAAGCTTGAATATTTTCAGCATTCACATCAACTGTGTAATTGATAAGTGAATCCTGCTTCGTCTTCATGAAGAAGGGCATTATCCTCCGATAACTTGGTACACCCTTGACCCTGACACCATCGGAACGGCCCATGGTACCCGAACAATGGTATCGAATTAAACATTATCCGAAAGACAGCGTATTGGTCGAACGATATAAGTCTGCTTTATAGATAGCTTTTATATCCATGGTTCTTTATCCTTTTTTTTGGTGGCCTTTTTTGACACTGAAGGGTAGGGACATAGTCAATATCGGGGACCTCAGTCTCCCGGAGATAGATACCATCCTGGATACCGCCAAGGGTATGGTCAAGATCGCAAGAGGGGAGGAACGATCGAAAATACTGGATGGTAAGATACTGTCCTCTCTTTTCTTCGAACCGTCCACAAGGACAAGGTTGAGCTTCGAGTCAGCCATGTTGCGACTTGGAGGGGGTGTGATAACCATCGCGGGACAGGAGGGTTCGTCCCTGATAAAGGGTGAGACCCTGGCAGATACCATCAGAATGGCCGATGCATTTTCTGATGTGGTCGCCATCAGGCACCCAAGGGAGGGAGCGGCCAGGCTTTCTGCGACCTTCTCTGAAAATCCGATAATCAACGGTGGCGATGGTGCCGGACAGCATCCGACCCAGACCCTTCTTGACCTATTCACGATAAGGGAGGAATTGGGAGATATTGGGGATCAACATGTGACCATTGTTGGCGATCTCAGATTTGGAAGGACGACCCATTCCCTTGCGCTTGCACTGGCAAGAATGGGCACATCGATGAGTTTCGTGGCACCCAAGATCATCCAGATGCCGGAACACATCGTTAACGATGTTCGAGAGATGGGAGTTTCGGTAAAGATAACGAACGATCTTAAAAAAGAGGTGGACCACTCGGATGTCATATATATGACCCGGATCCAGAAGGAGAGGTTCGCGGAGGAAGAGGATTACAGAAAGGTCGCTCATGCCTTCAAGATCGACATGGATATGCTCAAGGATGCTAAGGAGAACATGATCATCATGCATCCGCTACCACGGATCGATGAGATCCATCCTTCGGTCGATCCAACTCCCCATGCAAAATATTTCATTCAGGCGTTCAATGGAGTTCCAACAAGAATGGCGCTTCTCAAACTCGTTCTGGAGGGAGAATCGTGAAGGA
>JAUVCN010000132.1 GCA_030595715.1 Thermoplasmatales archaeon | reverse complement strand
AACACGACCACTGGAGCTCTTTCTTCATGTGAAGAATATGATCCTGAGATAGATTCATGGTCCGAGCTCCCATCACTGCCGATACCTCTTACCCGATTCGCCTATGGTGTTTCCGGGAATGGAACTGTTATCGTTGCCGGGGGGCATGATGGGATCGAGAAGATAGCACAGGGCAGGGTATTCGTTCTCGAGAGGGGTGCGGATGAATGGAAAGAGGTCTCATCCATGCTTTTCCCCCGTGGATATCCCGGATATTGCTTCGTCGATGACGACCGATTCGTTGTTTCCGGAGGTTTCTCGTCTCCGGGAAACCAGGACAGGTCCGATGCAGAGGTCTATGATATGGAGACGGACAGCTGGAGACCGTACGGTTCCTTGATGTTCCCCCGTCATGGTCATGGGTCAGAATACATAGAGGATATCGGGATCCTGATCGCAGGTGGTTCCAATTGTGAGACCGGGGGGTGCCATTCCAATATGGAATTCTATGATATTGAGGTGGGAGAATGGGTCGATTCGGGTTACCTGATAAACGCCAGGAAATGGTGCCAGGTGACATCGATCCCGGGAAGTGTGGTAATCACAGGCGGGAAGGCATGTAATTACGCAACCAACAATACCGAGATGATGGTGTTCGGTTCCAGTATGGATGGGCCCGGGTCAGAACAAGCCGAGATCGATCCGGTCGGCTGGATCCTTCTCATGATCATGGTAATTGTATTCATCATCGTGATCGGACTGATGATCACGAAAAGGGGGAAATGAAATGTCCGGAACGGGTATAAGATGGAAATGGGACACGATCCCGCATCTGTTGACAACGACACTCGGTTCGATCCTGATGTTCATGCATTCCATCCCTATGGGCATATTCTACCTGCTGGTTACCATTATCGGAATGTTCTGGTTCTGGGGTTTCATATGTACCAGATGCAATGCATACGGTCACCCATCCTGTCCCAGTGGATATGGAATGATCTCTTCTTGGTTCTTCAAGAGAAAGGATGGAGATTTCAGAAAGGCTTTCAAGAGAAACATCTTTTCCGTGACCTTTCAATGGTTCATTCCGCTTGCTGTGGGGATCTACGATATTATCATCGATACCGATATTATCAGGATCGCCCTCTTGATCGTTTTCATACTGGTGGCCTTTGTCTATCTTCCCCTGGCTGCAAGGAAGAAAGGCTGTGATTCATGCCCACAGAAAGGCAATTGCCCCTGGAAGCGATGATCAGTTCCCTTCCAGGACGTAATCGTCATATTCGATCTCGAACCTGAGCTTGTGTTTAGCCTCTTCCTGGGCAATATTTACGAACAGTTCCACCATCTGCGGGTCCTTGGCCATGCAGGATAGGTCCATGTAAAGTTTGAATGCGGCCTTTTCCTTTTTCATCGAAAGTACAAGCGCATCCTGATAGCTCATATCCCCCTTAGGTCCCACATCGACGATATAATCAGCAATTTTCAGGTCAATGACCTTCTTTTCATCTCCCAGCTGGAACTGTCCTTCCTTTGCCATTTCCAGTTTCTTCCTGTGGCCAAGTTCCTCGTTCGCGAACCCCTCGAAAACAGCCTTCATGGCAGGGGCCTCCATTTTCCCTGCGAGCTCCATGTAGAAATTATAGGCATCTTGTTCATTGCCTATGGCAAAATCAAGTACGTCATCGATCGTTTCGAATCCTTTCATCGCTATTCCTCCTTCAATTATACCTGAGGTCCATTACTTCCGAATGGATCCCTCCCCTATTTTTTTTACTGTCCACCGTTCGGGATCGGTGGATACCATATGTTTTCCATACATCTCTTGCATTTGAACTTGTATCTGTAGAACCTTCCTATGTGTTCCCATTTGTGCATCTGCGGGATCTTCTGGGAATGACGGCATCTCAGTTCTACCGGAAGGGCAAAGGAGTAATTCCTCTCTTTGCATTTCGAGCATTCCCAGATGTTCGATCCTTCTCTGGTCACAAGTCCATGTTCCGGCAGCCATAGATGACCGTTCCGATGAGAACATCCTTCGGGAGGAGGATAGAATTGCAATCCACTTGGTTCGGCCGTTCCGTTGATGATCCCTTCAACCTCTTCGACAACCTCTGATCTGTAGCACATGTTGAAGTGGTTCACAGCGAGCTTGTCTATCAGATGACCCGTGGCTCCCGGAAGGATGCAGGTGTGCTGTGGTTCGGCAACCGTATCCCCGTTCGTCCAGATGAAATGGTAATCCACATTCCTTCTCGATCCCTTTTCATTCAGTGCGATCAGCAGGTCCGATCCCAGCTGGATATCTCTGTAGCAGGGGGTGGTCATGAAGTAGTTCTGTTCGTCACCTTTTTTGATCCTCTCATTCCATGGATTGACAAGGTCCGCAATTGGAGTAAGAAAGCTGGTCAGCCTGTCAAAATGGGGGACCGATGTCCCATGGTGCGGAGATCCGAGCATGATCGATCCGGTTACCCGTCCGATCCCCTCCGAGAATTCATCATCCTCAAACGATAGATACATCCTGGTAACGATGCCTCCCATGGAGTGACCTATCAGCAGGATCTCATCCAGGTCCTCTCTCTCCTTGATGATCCGTCCAAGATATCTTGCATACCATTCCAGGTCCTTGCCCCTCTGAACATAGGATCCCGGTAGGTCAAGGATGATGGTCTCGAAACCCATATCATTCAACATATTTTGCATGGGAGCTTCGTTCTCCAGCATCCAGTATCGACGCCAAACACGCCTGTCGGTTCCCCACCCGTGCAGAAGGAAAGCGCCTTTCATTACATTTCACTCCTCGTTACCGAGCATGTAAGCGAGAATACCCATTGCAGTGGCGGTTTCAAGCGGAACCCCTGATCCGGTTATCTCGAGATGATACGGAACCTTATCCAGTAATGATCTCGGAAGTCCTTTTCTTCCGAGACCCATTATCAGGCAGACCCTTTTCAACGGGTGCTCCTTTGATGACAACTTCTTGGAATCCTTCATCATGATCGATCTTGACCTTGCAGGTTTCGATGTGGTAGCGACAGGTAATCCGAGTCCGGACCAGTCACCTGGAGGATCAGATCCGGTGCATTTGACCAGATATACCCTCCCCTCCTTGTGGAGGGAGTTCAGATAGGCTCCGCCCTTGCCGATGTTCGTCTCCTTCGAGACCAGTTCAATGATCCTGTCAAGGTCATCGGAAGGGAACCCCATCAATGCGAGGTCCAGATCGAACGCAGCGCAGAGTGGAGCTGCTCTGGCAACCGTCCTCGAATGGACCGGCTTCAATCCTCCTTCGTAGGTGTCGTACAGCGCCAGTATATGCCTTGTTCTCTTTCCACTGATCGGCAGTATCGATCCTTCCTTCTTCTTTTTCTCCCGGTTCGATCCACAGTTTTCCATCTGTGCCTCTATCCTTTTCTTCAACATCTCCTCATTACCGGATAGTCCAAGTGCGGTATCAAAAAGGGTCCTTGCATGGTCTGCATCTCCAAGTCTGGATACGCCGGAGGCGATCAGGGATGTCGAAGATGCCTTCAAGATATCGGTTGAAAGGTTTTCGGTCCCTTCAATGGCCATTTTGACATATTCCCTTGCCATGTCCCTGTTACCTGCTTTATCTGAAGCGGTGACCAGGTCGCAGATCGCCTTGATCCTGTCCTCGGGCTTTTTGAACCATTCCATGCCAGATTCGAGGACTGGAAGATCATCGATGTCGATACAGTTCGAGCAGAGAAATGAGAACGATCTGGAAGCGTTGTGTCCTTCCTGTTCCTTCATGGAATCAAGGGCAAGTTCCAGGGGTTTTGTTCCGGTCCCTTTTCTTTTCCTGGATCGGAGGTGTAATGCCCCGTAAAGGGCAACCCTCATCTCGGTGTCCTCCACCGACCCCAATCTCTTCAATATAAGATCATGACCAACCTGCCAGTTCTCTGACCTCTTCATGGCCTTTAAGATGTTCCGAACGTCTGTCTTTTCGAAACCCTTGTTCTGAAATGCCCTCTCGATAAGAAATGGCCAGCTCTCGGAGTTTGAATGATCGATAAGACCCTTTATGGCCTGTGACAGCCCGCTGCCAGGTTTCATTTCCTCTATCATCACGATACAGCTCTTTTCCCCTGACAGCTGAATGTCCCTGTCGGCTTTCTTCAACCTCTTCATTATCAGGGATATCAGTTCTGCCCTTCTCCACTCCTGGTCAACTTTATTTGCCTCATTGAACGATGAGGAGAGGAGTTCCATTGATCTCTTCGTTCCGAATCTTTTAGATGAAGCGATGGAAACAAGGGAGAGGGACCTGAAATACGGGTCCCTGATCCTTTCAATCTCCCTGAGAAGATCATCGGGATCTACCTCGAACACTCTCCTCTGGATATACCTGAACTTCGAGGCGTCGTTCATTCTCCTTTTCCCTGCCATGCCAATTGGAATGTAATGCATCTATTTCCCATTGCCCCTCATGGAGGTCCCGAAGATCGTTCCACAGGTGAGTCCTTAAATCCGCGATCGACCTATCACCTGATGCAGGAGAGTGACAACATTGGAAGGATACCACATGCGAAAGACAGAGAGGGAGATCACCGATCCTGGTGAGGTGAAGGATATCATCAAAAATGGAAAATATGTAATTCTATCCATGGTGAAGGGGTCTGAACCTTATGTGGTCACATTGAGCTATGGTTATGATCAGGAAAGGTCCGCCCTATACTTCCACACCGCATCTGAAGGGTTGAAATTGGATATCATCGGGTCCAACAACAAGGTCTGCGGGACCGTTATCGATGATCTCGGTTATGTCCATGGAGAATGCTCCCATGGATACAGATCGGTCGTACTTTACGGAGTTGTAAAAGAGATTGATGATCTCTCCGAGAAGAAGCATGGCATGATGATGATGTTCAAGCATCTGGAAAAGGTCCCGGACGAGATGAGAGAGAGGTTCCTGTCAAGTGATCCATCATATTCGAAGTTCAAGGTCCTCAGAATGGATATCTCAAGGGTCACGGGCAAGAAGAGTGGATGATACCTGCACTAGTTAGCCCCTTCTGGCATCGGCTCTTTGGAAAGGTCATATGTCATCCGGCAAGGATATGATGAAAATGGGGTCTTTCCCATGCAGAGAAATCGATCAACCATACATGGGACCCTTGTAGTCCTTCGGCTTAATCTCCTCTTCATCCTTTTTGGCTCCGTTCTCATTTATCAGGACCGTTACCTGTCGGAAGATCTCCTCGGCGACCTCGGCATCGAGGCCTCCCCTGCATGTCAGGAAATCAAGGATATCTCCCTCGGTCTCCCCTTCAGAAAGTTTCACTGCGACGAACTGTTTGAACCGCTCAAGCATGAATTCCTTGACCTTTTCTTGCAGTCCCAGGAGGTTGATCAGATTCTGCGCTCCGACGATCAAAAGGGTAAGTGCATCATTGAACTCCTGCATGGAGATCGACTCAAGATCAAGGTCCACCTGGATCACGGGTTGGTCATCGTATCCGATAAGCCCTGCCTTCATCAGATTGAGGTCGGTATTGAGGTGGAGGAGCTTCTTGTAAAGCCTCATCTTCTCATCCAGGGGGAACGCGTCCGTCGGTATGAGAGGATTGATCACCAGATTGGTGAAATGCTTTGAGACCACAACTTCAATATTGAACGGTATCTTGGGATGACTTGCGATGATGATCTCCCTCTCCATCGGTCCTTCCAGTTCATTCACCGTTGTATCCCATGGATAGTCCAAGAGGTTCCCGGTGCCATCCTTGCCTTCTTTCAACCATGTGTTTATAACTACGGTCCATTCCATATCTATCCCGCATCACCAATCATATCTTTTGTTAATTAATTGTCGCATGTAATTGTAATATTAAGGAAATATACAGCATCCAGATGTTCTGTTCTTTGGACCTTCGGCTTGTTCTCAATAGGACCGGCCTGGCATGTGTATGATAGATAGGACAACGATCCATTTTTTCATATGTCGGGTTCGCCAACGAATTTGTATATTTAAACTATATATACTAACATTCCATTTGCCCTTAAAAAGGACGATCACCCTGGACGGTCGAGAGATCGTTGACAGAAGGGTTTTCAAGGATCGACATAACAAGGTGATACCATGGACATAAAAGTTGAAAACGTCGTTGCATCAGGTTCTGCCGGAACCACTCTTGATCTGCAGAAGATATCCATGGCATTGGACGATGCCGAATACGTTCCAGAGAAGTTCCCGGGTCTGATATACAAGTTGAAGGAACCAAAGACCGCAATGCTTCTTTTCACCTCCGGTAAACTCGTCTGCACCGGTGCGAAGAATATCGACATGGTCAATGAGGCTGTGAGGATCGTCCTTGGAAACATCAGGAAGATCGGGATCGATGTGACGGACGAACCCGAGATAAAGATCCAGAACATCGTCGCAACAGCCGACATGAAGAAGCAGCTGAACCTCAATACCATAGCCATCTCCCTTGGTCTGGAGAAGGTGGAATATGAGCCGGAACAATTTCCCGGATTGGTCTACAGGGTCGAGAAACCCCGTGTTGTCATGCTTCTCTTCGGATCTGGAAAGATCGTTTGTACCGGAGCAAAGGAGATCAAGGATATCCATCTCGCTCTTGATGAGGTCGTAAAGGAACTGACCGATGCCGGTCTTATCTGATATCAGATGATCATCCTGTTTCCCTGGAATTTCCATCTGTCTTTTCGGCATACATGCCATAATTCGCTCTCAAGTTATGGTGTGAAGTTCTTTCCATGAGCCTAAGTCATCGTACATTATTGATCATCACATCAATGAGGGATGGATCCATGAACCTATCCTGGATGCCCGATGGTCCAAAACTATAATTGTCGGAACGGAAAATATGGAACCATGGAACCTTCCACATTGATAGGCACGGTCGGGGTCTCACTGCTATTACTTGCATTCCTGCTGAACCTGTTCAAGATAGTATCGGAGGAAAGTCTCACCTATATCGTCCTCAATATACTGGGAGCTGCCATAGCCTGCGTTGCATCGGTATTGATTGAGTTCATTCCCTTCATCGTTCTGGAGGTCATCTGGGTCCTTGTGGGCCTCGCTGGATTGTACAAATTGTTCAGTAAAGGAAAAGATGTTAAATGGATCACACCTTTTAAACTGGATCAATGATCTTCATCTTCACCATCCCAGTCGACTTCCGCGTATCTTTCCATCTTCTTCATGTTGCTTCTTCTCATCAGAACGAAAAAAGCAACAATGCCAACAACGAACAGTCCGATTATCACAAATAGAAATATTGGAAGATCACTGCCACCAGACCCACCACTTGGCTGAACAGGTGGTTCATATTCGTTATCTTCCTCTATGGTCACTGTCAGGAGATCGAGTTCCACAATTATCGGGATCTCATAGTTCAGAACGAAGCTGATCTCATATGTTCCCCTTCCAAGGTCCTTTTCGATGGTGTATCTGATGGATGAATAGGGTGACCCCTCATTCTCCGTAACCTCATATTCCTCTCCATCGATGGACAGGAACACGGAATTCGGTGTACCGGACCTGGATTCCATATCGATGAAGAACTCGTATGTTGCCTTCCCATCAACGGTATCTTTCAATGAAAATCCGCTGTCCTGGACAAATGGATAGTATACGATGGGACCTTCGATCTCATCACCGAGAGGAAATCTTATGGTATCTCCCGAATATGTCGCTTCAAAGTGATGCTCATGTTCCCCTTCTGGTAATTGTGTTGTCAAGACGTATGTAATATCTCCAGATACGGTCGTCATATCCTTTTCCATCTCATATTCAACATTACCAATTATGAGGTCCACAAAAAATGGGTCACCTCGATCATTACCTATCCAATTTATGGAAAACTGGAAAATGGTACCCGGTCCTCCCTCTTCTCTATCAAGGGTTGGGTCCTTCAATTCAGGATCCGGGTAATCACCAACGATGGGACCTTCGATCTCATCATCGAGAGGAAATCTTATGGTGCCGCCTGAATATGTCGCTTCAAAGTGATGCTCATGTTCACCTACTGGTAATGGTGTTGTCAAGACGTATGTAATATCTCCAGATACGGTCGTCATATCTTTTTCCATCTCATATTCAACATCACTGACGACGAC
>JAUVCN010000179.1 GCA_030595715.1 Thermoplasmatales archaeon | reverse complement strand
CCTCTCACCTCACTTTTTTCAGCGGGTATGGCGTCCCCCTGGCAGGCCTCCTCGCAGATGTTGCAGTGTTCGCAGAACCAATCCACCCCGAAATCAGCTCTTTCATTTTGTGGAAGGGATAGATCCGTTGTGATCGTTCCCAGACGGACCCTGGGGCCGAATTCCCTTGTGATCAGTAGCCCAAGCCTGCCGAACTCCCCCAGGCCTGCCTCGTACCCCGCAACCGGGTTGAGAATGGTGGGCGGGTCCTTGATGAACGTCCTCACCTGATGTCCCACCGCGGGATAGCCCAGTGATCTGATGAAGCCGGCAACCTGCTGGACCACCTGACCCAGCCTCCAGTAGATCCTGAGCGCCTCCACTCCGGACGGGGGTTCGGGAGCGGTCTCGATCGTATCGTAGTCCATCTCCATCGCCAGAACCACTGCATATTTATGGGGTACCTCAGCACCCTTGAAAACGAAGGAGTCCATCACTTTGGTGAATCCAATTAGATCCGCGCCCGCATCCTTTGCGAACTGCTCGATGCTGGATGCCGCATCCTCTGGAGAGGAGAAGTCCGTCCTATCGGGGTTAATAGGTCCGTCAAGGCGTTTGTACTGGTTCTCCTCGAGATCCTCAACCCAGAACTGCTCCTTCAAGGATGGTTTGGCAGGCATGTCGTAATTCTCGACGAGGTGCTGGAAGATGTTCCCGTATTCCGGTTGCCGTGTCATATCGATCCACCATGAGGCGCAGACCTTCAAGTTGGTAGGTCCAGATAAGTTTTATCCAGTTTACCGGTCGTAGAGGCCCTTAACGCTCAGGTACCTCTGTCCAGTATCCGCAAACAGCGGGACGATCAGCTTTCCACGGTTCTCCCTTTTTTTTGCAAGCTCCCTTGCAATGTGGGCTGTCATCCCCGATGTTATCCCTGCCAGGATCCCCTCTTTCTTTGCGAGCTCCCTGCAGGTTTCGAAGGAGATCTCCTCGTTCACGGTGAATATCTCGTCTATGTTGGACCTATCCAGAAGCTTTGGAATGAATCCAGGGCTCGTCCCGGCCTGTCTGTGGGGTTTGAAGATCCCCTTGGAGATCATGGGTGCGATCTCGGGTTCCACGCCTATCACCTTTATCGAGGGTTTCCTCTCCTTCAATGCAGTTGCGATACCCATTGCAGTTCCCGTTGTCCCCAGTGCTGGCACGAATATGTCGATCTCCCCGTCGGTGTCCTTCCATATCTCCTCTGCAGTGGTCTCGAAGTGCGCCCTGGTGTTGTTTGGGTTGGAGTGCTGTTCTATGTAGAACGAATCGGGGGTCTCGTCTCGAAGTTCCAGCGCTCTATGCTTGGCTCCGGTGGTCCCCTCCGAGGCGGGAGTGAGCTCCAATTGGGCTCCGAAGGTCTTTAGAAGCTGTTTTCTCTCATCCGTCTGGATCTCGGACATGCATATGACCAGTTTGTATCCCTTCATCGCGCAGATGAAGGCGAGCGCCAGACCGGTGTTCCCGGACGTGGCTTCTATTATCGTTGTGTCCTTCGTTATCCGCCCCTCCTCCTCCGCAGCCTTGATCATATAACTGATGGGACGGTCCTTGGTGCTGTAGGGGTTGAACATCTCCATCTTCGCAGCCAATCTACCTGGAAGGTCAGGTGCGAACCTATCCAGATATACCATGGGCGTGTTCCCGATCAGGTCCAGAATGCTTTCCTTTATATCCATCGTCGTCCCCTGGCAAGATAGCGGTGATTTCCGATTAATAAACTATGGCCCACTTCCCCATTATATTTGTCGTAAGCTCCATGATAATAATATTCAGCTTTGGTCTGATATTCGTTATGGGCTTCTGTGGAAAAAGATATTATCAGCCATCTCTTTACCGTAATGGGGATTGGAATGAAAGAAAATGATATTGGAAAGAAAGGAACTGGAGCAAAATCCAAACCGGATGAAAGATCAACCTCGATCGGGTTTTGGCTTATTGGAATATTGATCGGCGCAGGAATGATCGCCCTATCGGTGATCCTGATAGAATTCATTAACGTTGCAACTGATTTCGACCGCGATGTGATGGAATGGTTCTATTTCTTCCACATGCTCATCTGGGTCATCGGCTCGTTCCTGATATCACTCTCTGCGATAATACCGGGATTCATCAATGGCAAACTTCCACCCGCCCTGAGGTCAGGCCTGATAATCGCAGGTGTACTTGCTCTTATATGGTCGCTCATTTGGGCCAACGGCATCGTTCCCTGATCCGAGGATCACTTCACAAGCGATATCGGATCTCATTATCGAATAGTTCAGGTCGTCCCCTGATGGGGCCTCAAACGCCATTTTAAGAGGCGATCTTCGTTCACGACCAGATGTTCATATATTAACCAGATTTTTATATGACCATAACCAATAAATGGTAAGAAAGGAGAAACGCCGGGGTGAACAGATGAGAAGAATAGTACCGCTCATCATGATGTTGTTGAATGGATGGATCGCAGTTTACAGCGCGATCATATTGTTCGTTCTGCTCTGGATACTTCTGTTCATACCGCTGTTCCTATCCGTCTTATGGCTGGGTATCGATCTTTTCTTTTACACGTTTGGTGAACTGCTCTGGGAGTTCAAGGAACTGTTCATCCTGTTCCTGCCTCTGCTGATCCTCTGTTCCATCGTAAATACCGATTCGTTCATCATGTTATTTAAAAGAAATTTCAGGGTCTTACCGGCATTCGGCCTGATAATATCCATACTGACCCTGGCCATAATGGTAATATTAAATCCGTTCCACCAGCTGGTCCCTGGATTCGATCTTGGGATCGATACCAGGTTCTTTATCGTTCTGGGTTGTATCGCATTTATCGATCTGGTCTTCCTGCTCTACCGTTCATTCGAGAGGTCCACAAAACCCATCTGGAGGCGAAGGGTAAAAACCACTACCTCACCGCAGTGAACGAAATTGAGGACTGGACGTAAAATTGAAGGCAAAATATCGATCCTATCCCATTATTTGTTCCTGTGTCGGTGGCTTATCTCGTTATCGTAAATGGCTCGTGTCACCGGTTCTGTGAGGATATCCCGGATCATATTGAGTTTCTTCATATTCTCCTGTGCATGCTCCCGCCTCTCCGGAGATATCCCCGATAATCCATCAGGGTGATACAATACGGCCTTTTTCCTGTAGGCCAACTTGATCTCCTTAACGCTTGATCCGCGGTCAATAGAGAGGAAATCGTAGAAGTTCCCCTCTTTATCGGGGTCGACCTCCCGAATGCTCTTTCTCACCTCCCTTACCTTTGAGTTGGGGGAGAGCGGGATATTGAACTCGTTGAAATACCTCCTTCTGCGAAATATGAAAAATATGAGCACTGTAATGAGCACGATCAGAAGGATCGCGGCAATTATTATGTTGATCGGGCTGAGTATCAAGTCAACCTCCTCGTATCTCAGCTCAAGGTCACCCAGGTTCTTATCCACTCCATTACTGATATTAAAATCCATATGCAAGGTGGTGAAACCTTCCTTTCGAATCTCTACCCTGTGCAGACCATCACACAGGGGGAACGAAAAAGACGCATTATCATCCAGAAAATATATCTCCTCATCGATATAGATAACAACACCTTTTATCGGTTTCCCATCTTCATCGAGGATCCTTCCTGTAACAGCTCCGATACTGTTCACGTTGATGAAGAACCACTTGTAATCACTGATCTCATTTCCGCTTATATCCGTCCCTGTTACCTTGATACTATGGTCCACATTATCCAATGGCTTGAAAGTTGGAAGGAACAGCAAGACATCATTATAGAGCCAAATTATTTCACCGGACATCGTGTTATCCACATCATCGATATAGATCGAAAGAGTTGATGGTATGATCTCCTCGGAAAATTTGACATGAATTCTACCGTTCCACTCCTCGATCTCACCAATGGGATATCTCCATTCAATTGTGGGTTTTTTGTAATCCGTATAGAAAACCACCTCTTTGACCACACTCAATCCTACACCATTGTGGATATGGAGTTTGAATCGATTTTCGCCCCCCAGTAAATATGGTATATCGTAAGATCGAACATTGGGATCGATAGTGATCTTGTTATCATCGTTATATTCAATACTTGCACCGGAGACACCGGTCATATT
>JAUVCN010000001.1 GCA_030595715.1 Thermoplasmatales archaeon | reverse complement strand
GATGGAATATGCAGCGAGATTTTTTGCCCTCATCCAGTATAGATAGGTATTCCCGTTCTCAACATCTGTGTCATTGTATGTATTTGCAAGATCCACATCAATGACCTCAATATTACCTGTCAGTTCGGTTTTCTTGAATATCTGGAAACCATCAAGATCCTGGGAGCCATGATCCTCAGGATCGATCCAGGTAAGTTCAACAAAAGAATCTCCGTATCTTGCCATAAAATTCAGAGGCTCAGTTGGAGGAGTATCCATGGCAAGCCCCATCACATAGACATCCTCGAAACCATTATGGGTGGTATCAAATGCACCATCAGTTGTTGGAATGGTCGCATTATCGGTCCATCCAGTGTAAGCAACTGCACCCAAAGGATCAGCATCGATCGATGTGGTCTTGTCAAACCAACCATCTCCTCCGATGAAGGTAGAATACAGCAGATCCTTAAGATCGCTAGATAGTGAAATGACAAAGCCGTCCGTGTTGCCCCCATTGTTTGCGCTCTGGATCGCATCACCGGTAACCGGAAGGTCTGAAGAAGAAGTTTCACCGCATAATGTGACCCTGTTGAACCTATCAAGGGTCATGTCCAGGGGGCCATCTCTTGATGATCCACCAACAAATGTCGACTGGATGATAGTGAAGTCGGTTCCATTAAGCTGGGTTACGAAAATATCTCCTCCATCATTGTATGTTGCCTGATAAACTCCCTGAGTAACAGGAAAATCGCCGGAATAGGTGATACCTCCGATCCAGATATTTCCATCCAGGTCTAGTTCAAGGCCATAACCTCCCTCCCCGTTTACACCACCCAAGTATGAACTGTAGATCATTTGATTGCAGGTGGGGTTGATCTTCATGAAGAAAGACTCACTTGAACCTTCGTAAGTTGTGTCCAATGCATCATTAGTGATAGGAAATGATTCTGACCGTGTCATTCCTGTGATATAAGCATTTCCAAGATCATCAACATCGAGGCCTGTTATCCTGTCATCAACTGTTGTTGAAATATATGTAGAATAAGAAAGAGTACTCATCATTGGATTCATCTTGAAGAGGAAACCACTGATATCCCCGCCCCCATAATTATCGACAATGTTATTGTTAGTTATAATTAGATCCTTTGAAGTGGTCCAGCCTCCAACGTATGAATTGCCTGTCCCATCAACAACATAATTGATCGATGCATCTGTTCCGGTTCCTCCATAATACGTTGCCGAAATGAGACTTGTTCCCGTAGGATTCAGTTTAGCCAGGAAAACATCCCAACCTCCGTTATGTTCCGAACCATGAGCCGAAGCATGCGTGGGTATGTCAAGAGAAGTTGTTCTTCCGGCAACATAGATATTTCCATTATCATCTAGCTGGATCTCGAATCCGGTTTCATCACCGGAGCCTCCAAATAATGTGCAGAATTCAATATCAGAACCATCATTCTTAAGTTTCACAATATAAACATCCAGTCCTCCCATTCTTTCGGTCTGATAACTTCCACTGGTAACCGGAAAACCCCAAACAGAACTCTGTCCGGTAACGTAGATATTTCCTTCATCATCCATGACCAGACCGTCGGATTGCTCTCCTGCGGTTCCTCCAATATAAGTAGAAAATACAATAGGATCAATAACAACCACTCTGGATCTATCATAAGTTCCCAGATCGTACCCATAGGTTCTATCATCGATCTTTCTGAAAGAAGCATCTATCATCTCATTATTGTCCTGATAATAAACAACAAGATCACCTTCGGAAACGAGGATCCCATTCTCCAATTCGATCTCGATCTCTTTCGATCCGACATTGAGTTTCGAGATACCCTCTAATTCGATCATTATCTGTTCAACTTGTGAAAAAGGAGAAAGAATGATGTCATATTTCAGATCAGGTCCTTTAGAGGAAACTACGAGATCCGCACCTTTATAGAGATCCTCATACCTCACTTCTGTGAACGAGTTTGCTCCTGAGGCCCATCGGGTCTGGTCTCTTCCAACGAAATAATTGTATTTTGTTCCCGTTTGGTCAACTCCCTGAGGCTCAACATCTTCCGCACCAATGAAATACTGCTCCCAGGAGTGGATCTCATCTCGATCCTGAAGTACAAATTGCATGGATGATCCCTTTAATGCAACTCTAAGGTCTCCTTTTGAAATGAAATCGATACCATCTTCTACCTGGCCCAGGTTTTCAATGAATTCGATCTCACCAACCTGCATCGCTTCAGGGTCATATAGATCAACCCTGACAGCTGACCCATCCACAATGATCAGATTTGCCACCAAGGTTGAGGTAAGCAATGCCGTTATGAAAATTACCAAGACTGCTTTCATCGTATCACTCCGCATCACGAGATGGAAAATTTTCTTTTCTTTCTCGTGAAGATTGTCCAAAAAGAAAGATAATCTATTTAAAGCATGATTGGAAGTTTTTTTCCATTGGTATATATCCATTGTTGTACGAATTTTGCATATGTTTCACTTGATAAGGAAATATATGTAATATGGTTGATCGTTCTTTCTTCAAGCCCGGCCGATTGCCCGATCGCTTCATGATCATGATATTCATTCTTGATCAAGGTTTAACGATCGTCATTAGTTCATCCGAAGGGACCTGCAAAATAATCACATACAAGAAAGTGGTATTACCTATGGGAAAGAAATCAATGAACCTTGCGCCATCATTACTAAGATCAGCATTCGAGACCGAATTGGATCGAAAGAGCAGGGGTGTCAAGATCTTCCAGTTCTTTGCACCATGGGTCCTCTGGGCAATACTGGCTTCTTCCAGCGCTCTTTTCTTCTATATGGTTCAAAACTGGGAATCGGCGAAGAACCTTCTCTATGTGTGGTTCTTCTACATGATACCTCCCATGGGAAAGGAAGTGATAATTCCAAAGATACTTGCAGAGACCCATCATCCGCCTGCACTTGTCGTGGCTTTTACTACGGCCGTGGTCGATATGATCATTTCCCTTTTCCTGATCTGGAACTATGATTGGGTGAAGAGGATCCCGGTCCTTGGCAAGAAATTGGAGGAAACGGAATTAAGGGGCAGGGAGAGGATAAGGAAGACCAGATGGTTTTCAAAAGCGTCGTTCGTTGCTACTGCCTTCTTTGTTTTCATACCGTTTTCGGGTGCGGGCGGTTTCGGTGGGACCGTCCTTGGAAGATTGATGGGTGTAAAACCATACAAGGTCCTCCTGGCGGTTGCCATCGGAGCATCCATCGAAGCTCTTCTCTATGCGTTCCTGGCAGATATTTTCCTTGTTTACCTTGAAGGATCCTCGTTCTTCATCTGGTTTTCAAATATCAACATATTGCAGATATTCGGAGCATTTGTCATGCTTGCCCTCATCACATATGTGGTCAGGCATCCAAAAGAAGCAGTGGTCAAGACCTCCATCGCTCTTCGGACATCGATAGATGTCTCCGAGAATGCGGTCCTCAAAATGGAAGGTATGAGCAAGGATACCACCCATTTTTCGGTCATGGAAGCAAAAAAGACCCTTTTTAAAATGAGGGGATTGGAGGATGATGTTATGGGTGAGATCCTTGGAAATGAATACAGTCCCCTGAAGGTCCTGGATACGGTGGATGACAGGATATTGAATGTAATGACAGGCGTGAGGAAGGACTCAAGGGATCTGGCCCGGGAGTTCATTGATGAAAGTATGGTTGTCACAGGGGACATTGCCGACAAGACGCTGGAAACAGGTTCCAAGATCAGTATTATCGGTCATGCGACCCTCAAGGAAGGGGTGGAAAGGAGTGAATATATAATATTGATGGTCGAAGACCATGTGGAGAGGATCTTCAATGTGAAGGACCTGCTGAAGAAGAAATAATGTTATCAGAAAAGATAGAAGGAAAATAACGAACGACGAAAGAGTGTTATGGATTACAAAGTAGAAGTAAATTTGATCCCTCAGGCTCAAAACGCCGTTCGCATAGAAACCTAACAGGTAATCCTATTTGTAATCTACTGTCCGTGATATCCTATCTGTGTTATCCTATCATCAAATGATAAATATTGTGTTTTTTCCATATATTCCAGATCATTTTTTCTCCAATAGACATCTTGGTTCCCTGAAAAGGTATCGAGATGCTAATAAATTAGTTGAGATCATACATTTCACGCGGAATATGATCTAGTTATGCAACACAGCAGTTATATTGCATTCATGTTAGAACTTGATATGGAAATAGAGTTCCACGAACATTACTATTGAAAGTGAATGAAGGACAAGAAAGCAGAACAGATATACAAGTGATCTCTTCCAATCAGACTTTGATATCACCGAGACCAATGTGAAGGTAATAACAAAAAGGAAGATCCAGAATGGATTGAGAAGTCCCATCAGGGCATACCTTCCCATCTGCTTCTTGTCATCCTTGAAGAGAATGTAGCTGATGGATGTCGAAAGCAGGATAGAGGATAATAATGAGAAAAGGAACATCGTGAAGACAGCGGATCCCCATTCATCATCCCAATTCAATTCCCTGACCTTTGGTTGATATGAACTAAAGGTCAGGTCCCTATCGAAATTTTGAGCTTCTGTATCGATTTCCATCAAGGTGAAACGATACATGTCACCGGAGACAGCACCGAGAAAACATGAGATCTCACCACAATTTTCTTCCCAGGTCGAGTAGGTTGTACCTTCATTATCTATTACATACATATACGCGGACCCAAAATATGTGCATTTGATCGAATATCCAAGTTCCTCCCTGTTATCTGGTATGACATGGTCCAGTATTATGATGTCAACTGGGATCCTTGTATCTCCGTAGGCGCTTGTGAGATACATCGGATAGAATATCTGTTCTGTGGGGAACTCAAGATAGATACCTGGTCTAGCACCAAGCTCTGAAATATTCACGATCCAGGATAGAATGAATGTGAAATCTCCATCGATGTAATGGTCAAGCTGGGGCAGGAGGTCGGTCGATATGTCGAGTCCATTGTTCTTCAGGTGGTCCAGGATATCTGTTCCGCTCAAGGATGAGACCACCTCCGAGTGAACTCCATCCGCTTCGATCACCTTATGAATGCTGACACTGCCTTTCTCACCAAGTGATCCAGTAGAGTCTGACATGGAATCCATGCCCAGAAGGATCCTTCCCATTGGAATGAGCGAGGCGAAATGCATCATGTGTATGCTCCTCTTAAGATCATTCAACTCCTTGTCTGCAGCTTTCTCTATGTTCTCTCCCTTAAGGATGGGGAATGTCTTTTCAATAGAGATGTTGATGCTGCTGGGTAATGCGGGGACTGGGAATATCCAGACGGACCTTGATGTTCCAACTTCCTCAGTTTGAATGGATACTACCATCCTCTGCAGCCCATTTTCATGGTGGATGATCGTGATCTGGTTCTCCTCCTTGAGAAGGTCAACAGACTCGTAATTGATGACCACGCCATCTCCGAGGGCTCCCATTGAACCGAAGGTCAGAAGAAATAGAAAGATCAAAGAAATTGCAGCTCCCCTGCTTCTGGATTTCATATTACAATTGTATTCCTCAACGACTATATCCACTTTGTTTCTACATGTAGCTCGTTCACATTAGCAGAGGATGTATTCCATGATCCCGATAGAGAATATCTAATTCGTTTAAAGTGAAACTTGCTTAGATCGATCTTTTATGCAAGTGACCTTACAGTCTGAGGTCTTCCCTGGTCACCATAACCATTTTCAGGTTCATACGGGTTGAAAGCCGGATCTCCATAAAGGGTCCTCACAAAGAATGTGGGTGGTGCGGGATTGTCCCTCTTATCCTTCCTTATCGCTTCACCTGTGGATAGGTCCTCGAACAACAAAGCCTCTTCGATGGGACCTGCCTTTGCTTCTGATCCTGTGGACCTCGTGGAGCAGAAGAACGCGTTGATCCCTGCATGGAAGAATGCCTGGGTGATGGATTGTTCCGGCCTAAGGCCTCCGAGCCTACCCAGAAGGCAGACACCGGAATTGAACACTGATGGTCCAAGCTGCCAGTCAAGAGGTTCCCTCATGATATCCGTCACCCTGACACCCGTGGAATATCTGTCCCAACCGTTAAGCTCTGGAGAGAACCAGGACCAGTCACCGTGAAGGATCATCTCGAAGTAATTGGCCCTCTCGAAAGCTCCCTGGGATACCATGTATTCCCTTCCATTCTCGTAGTCCTGCATGTAGACCTCGGAAATGAAACCGTGGTCCTCGGCGATGGCAGAGAATTCCCTCTGGTGGAACAGCCACCCAGTCCTTCCGCCGCCCTCTCCCGCCAGGAAATGGAAATGGTCCTTGAACGTTCCCGAGTTTCCGTATTTGATGCTCATCGCTTCGATGTGACCTTCGGTGTATTCCTCGTAGAAGAGGGTCCTTGCAATGAGGGCCGAAACATCGGATAGGTCCCTCCCGAGAGGTCTCCCCACTGATAGGACGAGGTCAAGTGAATACGGCAGGTCCGTAGCCCAACCGGTTCCCCAGATCTCATTTTCCACCCAGGACGGGTCCTTCTCCTCGTATGACATGGGGATCATATTCCCTCCACCAAGAAGTGCCAGCCACCCATGTTCACTGATATAGGTATTCTTCAATTCCTCGGGAAGCATATCGATCCTAGACCTCAGTATCTCGGCATTGTTCTCAGCCCTGTTCTTCCCGAACTCGAGAAGGTCTTTCTGGTACCAAGGTCCACTACTGTAACCCCTATACTCATCGATATCCTCCGGTCTATACAAGGAAAGATCCGAAGAAGCTATTACGAGGCCACCCCTGGAAGCAGACAGGTATGGTGCCATCATGGACAGGTCCTCGTACATCGGAAGATGAGATTGTGACAGGACCCTGTTATGCGTCTCTATGGAGTAGGTCCCTTCCAATCTGGAGATGCCGAAGGAGGTTCCCATCATCGTTGAGAGACCTTTCACCCCGTAATAGACCTTGACCTCCAACCGGTAGGTTCCAGGGTGATCAACGACGAGGCTCTCCACGAAGTTCTTCCCGTATCCAACCGCAAAGCTCGGGGAGGATGCCACGAGGTTTCCCTCCGTATCCGTCAGGGTCAGGAAACTCATGGGATCGACGTTCAATCGATCCTTGAAGGGGTCAAGTGGATGAGCCTGGATATCCGTGAAATTGACGTTGATCCGGAGGTTCACGATACCCTCGAGAACCTCGATGTCATGCGTCATTACGGATTCACCAAGAAGGTCGAGGTCCCTTGAACCGGTATCTACCAGGATGGAATCGACATCCTGGGAACGTTCGTCCATGATATCATTCTCGAGATAGGGAGCAATGGTGTCCATTGGATTTGTCAGGGTCATGTAATCGAGTCTGGAGAATCGATCCTCGACAACCGTTGCAGTATCGAGGAATGCTTCTGTTCCATTCATTATCTCTATCCTGTTCAATCCCGCATTCCTGGCAATGTCAACTGCTTCTTCCCCCACGGCTATCACGTATGTACATCCAAGATCGTTGGAAAAAGAACTGACCTCATACGTATGGATCCTATCATCAGCCACAAGGGCTGGTATGTTCAGATAGGATGCCATTGGAGCCGATATCAGACCGAGTTCGTACCCCTCGTCGGAATCGGAGATCAGCATGAAACCAGCAGATCCTACGAATGCCATCCTGGCAAGTTCAGCGCTGTTATGGAACCTTTCTGCCGTTTTTTCGGGAAGGTCCTCTATATACAATTCATCTGCAGGTTGAGTATATGAGGTGAATCTCTCCGTGGCATCGTTCTTTCCCACAAGCAGCGGGAAGAGTTCGGATGACCCGTCTGTAATATCATACCAGCAGGCAAGAGGTACAGCCACAAGCGCCCCCATCCTATCATCGCTCTCCAGGATAATGTGGTCATATGATCCTGTTCGTCTCTCCGAAACAAGGTCAAGAACATCGGTGATCTCGAGGACAAGACCTCCACCATCGGATCCGATGAATCCTTTTATTACGAGGATCCCGGAAATGATGAGAAGGGATATCGCAATTACTGCAAATGCAATTTTTACTTTCTTTTCATCTTTACCCTTGAAACTGAAACCCATCGTTTTTTCCTATGGATATGCGGATTATTAACATTTATCGGGTCTCTATAATACTGGAACCTTCAATTCATCCAAAATAAAAATATTGACCGATATATCCTGTATGTTCTGATAAATTGAAGTCCGGAAGGGGGCCTCATGACGAGTGTGAGGGGATGGCAATATTCTTTGCATTTTCAATGATATTCGGATCACAATCCGGTCAATTCCATGATCAGGTCCAGGTCCATCTCTATTGCGGACACCGGAGCTGAAAGTTCATATGCGGAGATCGATCCGGGATGGACCTCACCGAAATGACCGAGGGGGACCATTTTTCCACCCTCCAACTCGGGGAAAGGGCCGACATGACCGTCCCGCTTTCCTTCAGGTACTTCCACCATTATCGCAGCTCCCCTTCCTTTGATATACCATCCAAGGTCCGCCGGCTCTAGGATGAATGCTATCCCGAGGTCCTGCAGGATCCTCTGGAGATAACCCTTTGCTTCGGTAAAGGATGCCCTGTTATCCTCGCTCAGTGCGCAGAACATGTTCTTGCTGTGGTTTCCAACCATGATATCGGCGTTCTCGAAGATCCTCTGTGGGAGATCCCTGTGTTTGTTGGACCTGAGAAGGGAAAGAAGGCTTGGTATGACCGACATTCTGATCATCGTATGGTCGATGGTGATAGGATTGGTAAGCCTGATATGTTCTACCTCGTTCCTTTCCATCAGGTTGAACTGGACCTTCTCGTTGGACAGCGAGATCGTCCTTACCTCCAGGAATCCCAGTCCAGTCATTGTTTGCCGGATATATCTGGAGATGGTGGATAGCTTCCTCTCGGAACCGATGGTTACGGATCTTGAGCTCTCTCCGCTGAACCTCTGGAATCCGTATCCTATTGCAATGTCCTCTACAAGGTCCGCCTGATGGAGTATGTCATTTCTCCAGGGTGGAATAAGGCATTTGATGGCTCCCTTTTCCTCATTGATCTTCTCGAACCCCATTGTTCGAAGCGAGTGGGCCAGTTCCTCCGAAGAGAGTTCCTTCCCAAGCCAATTCCTGGCCCAATCGATGTCGATCGAAGTTTCCCTCCAATCCATCCTCGGCCACATCTCTGTTTCAAGTCCAAGATCCTTGAACTCTTCATTGTCGGGATAGGTCACCTTCACATCCTCTACCGTTCCACCTCTGTCAATGAGTTGGGCACAAACAATGTTGACAGCAAGGGTCACAGCTTTCAGGTCCCATCCCGTGCAGTCAACAAAGATATCCTTCGTTTCCTCTGTTACCTTTGTCAGTTCCCCGTTGATGACAGGAGGGAATGATAGTACCTGCTTCCTCGAATCCGTGATCATGGGATATTTTTCCATTCCTTCGAGGATCCATGCATATGCTGTTCCTTTTTCATGCTCTTCGAGGATCCTGTTCAGGTCCCATTCCTCATCCTTCTGAAGCGGAACGAAGCTGATCTCATCAGGTGATGCCGCCCAGTATCTGAATGGTGGTGAAAGTGGACCTGCATCATGTATGCCGATCGCAACCTTCTTTCTCTTTCGACCGACCGTGATATGAAGCTTCTCCTGGAGGTTCATTATCGAGATAAGGGAATCCTCATCGATCTTGACGCCTCTTACGAAGGCAGCCCCGATAACAGGTCTGATATCCTTCACTCCAATGTCGACAATGAGCTCTATCCCGGAACTTCCTCTGATCCTGTGGGTGGAAGAGAGGTCCCTGTCCTCAGTACCTTTGAACCTCCGGTATGCTCTGGCAATGCCCTCGACCGAGAAAAGGTCGGGTCGGTTCGGAAAGAACTCCACCGCCAGGTCATCACCTTCCACTTTCTCGATGGTAGCGCCTATCATGGGGATCTCTGTGTTGAACTCTTCAAGGCAGAATCCTTCTCCAACGAGCCTTTCCAGGTCTTCTATGCCAAGGTTGATCACGGGCACCTACAAGCCTCCGATGGACCGGGATATGAGCTCGGTGTATTAACCTTTTCACGTCATTTACAGGCTCAAGATTTATATCAAAAGTAGACATGGCTTGTCAAGGTGAGATCATGACAGATCTGATAACAAGGGATATGGGAATATCCGACGTGATACAAAAACATCCGGAACTGGTGCCGGTATTCATCCAGCACGGACTCGGATGCATCGGTTGTGCAATGGCAAATTTCGAATCCATTGAACAGGGAGCTGGAGCCCATGGAATGGACATCGATGCTCTTATGAAGGACCTCAACGAGGCCGCAGCATCCACGAACTCCAATGAATGATGATCGGCTATCCAATGATCGTATATAACCCCAAGGATGAAAAAAAATAGTTCTATATGGGGGGACAGGTCCCAATATTTGGATAACATTTATATATCATTTCTTTTATGGCCGGGTGCCAAAGCGCATAGAGGCCCTCCGGCCAAACGTCAAGGGCAACCCACCCGGGACCCTATATCTGGAGATAAGCCCCCAAGGGGGAGACTTGTCGGCTCCGGAAAGGACGTAACGGTCGGATAGGCGAAGGAGCAACCTCTTGTGTAAAACACGCAGGGCAGGTATAGCTCCGCCAACAACCGGCATTTACTCGGAGATAAGCTCGGAGGAATGATATGGGAAAGAAACACAACCCAAGGAGAGGGTCCATGGCCCACTATCCTCGAAAGAGGACAAAGAGGGAAACCCCTATCGTCAAACATTGGCCAGAAGGGGGATCGGAACCCAAACTGCAGGGATTCGCAGGATACAAAGCAGGAATGACCCATGTTTTCATGATCGATTACAGGCCGACATCCACTACATCTGGACAGGAAGTTATGGCCCCGGTCACGGTGGTTGAAGTACCTCCAATGAAGGTCGTTGGGATGAGACTATACGAGGAAACTACTTACGGATTGACCACACTCAAAGAGGTTTGGACCGACAAGCTCGATAAGGAGCTTCTGAGGACCTTACCGGTGCCTTTGAAGGGAAAGAAACCCGATCTGAAGTCCATCACCGATGATGGTGTCGATGAGGTCAGGGTGATCGTCCATTCAAAACCTTTTGATGTCAAGTCGGTCCCAAAGAAGAAACCTGAGATCATGGAGATGAATATCGGTGGCGGAACCATCAAGGAAAGGGTGGAATACGCAAAAGGCCTCATTGGAAAGGACGTTGATTTCAACGAGTTCCAGGTGGAAGGCGCCATGGTCGATATCATATCCACATCAAAGGGGAAAGGATTTCAGGGACTGAATAAAAGGTTCGGAGTTAAGCTCCTTACCCACAAGAACTCCAAGCACAGAAGGATGATAGGGACACAGGGTCCATGGCATCCTGCCTGGATCATGGCCACTGTTCCGAACTCCGGTCAAATGGGATATCATAAAAGGACGGAATTCAACAAGAGGATCCTGAAGGTCGGAAAGGACCCTTCAGAGATCAATCCCAAGGGTGGGTTCCTTCATTATGGTGATGTAACGAACAACTATGTGCTCATTCATGGGTCCATACCTGGTGTTACCAAGAGGCTTATCAGGTTCAGGGACGCTGTAAGGAGAAAGGGTGTCGAGGTCAAGGTTCCCGAGATCACCTATGTGAGCACATCATCAAAACAGGGGAAATGAGGTGATCCATATGGCTGAAAAGAAAACTGTTCGGACCGCCACCAAGAAGAAGGCTCCTGCTGGAGCATCGGTGAACGTTTACGGGATCAATGGTAAGGTGAAAGGAAAAGTAGACCTCCCCGAGGTCTTCACGACATCTTTCAGACCCGATCTCATAAGAAGGGCCGTAGTATCGGCCCAGGCTAACAGGAGACAGAGATACGGCCCAAATAGGTCCGCAGGTATGAGACATGCAACATCTACCTGGGGAAAAGGAAGGGGCGTCGCTCGTGTCCAGAGGCTTTCTCAGGGAAGAAAGGGTGCCGAGTCTCCAAACAATGTGGGCGGAAGAAGGGCCCACCCTCCGAGGCCGGAACATTCCTTCGAAAAGAAGATCAACACCAAGGAAAAGAGGATAGCCAAAGCCTCTGCACTTGCAGCCGTCTCTTCCGAAGAGATGGTCAGGGCAAGAGGACATCGGTTCAAGGAGGGGCTTACCCTTCCAGTGGTTCTCGATGACAAGATCGAATCGATGGCCAGAACACAGGAGATCCTCTCTGTTCTCAGATCGGTTGGTGTCGAAGATGATATCATAAGGGCCCATGATGGAAAACATATCAGGGCAGGCAGGGGAAAGATGAGAGGAAGACGGTATAGACAACCGAAATCCATTCTTATCGTTGCGACAGAAGGATCAGCTGTCCTTGTTGGCGCCAAGAACCTTCCTGGTGTGAACACCGTCAGCCCCAGGGAGATCAACACGGAGCTTCTCGCTCCGGGTGGTGACCCGGGCAGGCTCGTGCTTTTCACAAAGAAAGCATTCGACACATTGGGAGGTGAGAACTGATGATAAGGAATATGCCTCACACCATCCTTCTCCATCCCTATGTGACCGAAAAGACCCTCAACCTTATGGAGGTCCACAATTCCATCATGTTCATAGTGAAGGAAGGGTCCACCAAGCCGGAAGTGAAGAAAGCCTTCGAAGAGCTATTCGAGGTCAAGGTGGAGAGGGTGAACGTAAAACACACCCGATTTGGAAAGCAGGCGATCATTAAGCTCACAAAGGAATACAAAGCCGATGACGTGGGCATGAGGATAGGAATATTCTAAGGGGGGTCTGATCATGGGAAAAAGAATCAAGTCAAGAAGAAGAGGAAAGGGGACTACCGTATACAGGTCCCCGAGTCACAGACACCTCACCCCGGCCCAGCTGCCCAAATTGAAATCCGGCAGGGGCAGGGTAGTGGATCTCGTCCACGATCCGGGCCATTCGGCCCCCATGGCAAAGATGACCTGGAACGATGGAAGGGTAAGATACATGATCGCATCCGAGGGTCTCAGGGTAGGTCAAGAGGTCCTCATGGGAGATGATGCACCCATCAAGATAGGTAACATCCTCCCCCTGAAAGAGATCCCCGAGGGAACTCCGATCTACCATATAGAGGCAAAACCTCTGGACGGCGGAAAGTTCGTCAGAGCTGGCGGGACATCCGCCATTATCGTGTCCAGGGGTAAGGATGTGACCATCCAACTGCCATCCGGTAGCTTCAAGAATCTATCAGGACAATGCAGGGCCATTGTAGGTATGGCCGGCGGTGGTGGAAGGCCCGATCTTCCATTCGCCAAGGCAGGAAATAAGGTCCACGCTATCAGGTCGAAGGCTATCTATTATCCAGTTGTCTCAGGTGTTGCAATGAGTCCGGTGAACCATCCCCACGGAGGTGGAGGTCACCAGCATGTTGGAAAACCAAGTACTGTTTCCAAGCATGCCCCACCTGGACAGAAGGTAGGAAGGATGAGTTCCAGGAAGAAGAACAAGGACAAGAAGAAGAGGGGGGGGTGATTAAATGGCAAGAGGTAAAACTACAGCAAAGGCTGCAAGAAGGAAAGCGAGGAAGCTCAAGGGGCGTATCGCCGCCAAGAAGAAGAAGGAGTTCCTCTACAGGGGCAAGTCCCTTGAGGAGCTTCAGGCCATGTCCCTCGATGAATTCATGGGTCTTCTCTCTGCAAGGGCAAGAAGGTCCGTCAGCAGAGGAATGGTCAACAAGAATCCCCGGTTCTTCAGACATCTGGAAAGGGGAGATGAGGTTATCAGGACCCATTCCCGTGAGCTCGTGATCCTTCCACATATGATCAGCAAGACGATCGCAATCTATGACGGTAGGGCCTTCAAGGAAGTCCCGGTGACCATCGAGATGGTAGGCCACCTGGTTGGTGAGTTCTCACCGACAAGGAAGACCGTCAAACATACAGGCGTGGGCGTCGGGGCGACAAGGTCGTCCAAGTACATGCCACTGAAGTGAGGGATATCATGAGGTATTCAAAGGAATCCGATCCAGACACATCCGCAAGGGCCCAGGCCATCGAGGTGAACATCTCACCAAAGCACTCTGTGGAGATATGCAGAGAGATAAGAGGGATGGACCTTAAGAAGGCAAAGGATTATCTTCAGGATGTGATAGATCTGAAAAGAGCCGTACCCTTCAAGAGATTCAAAGGGTGCGTCCCCCATAGGAAGGGAAAAGGCTTCGGACCGGGAAGATTCCCGCAGAAGGCAGCATCGAAGATCCTCAAGCTTCTTGAGGACTGCGAGGCCAATGCGGAATACAGCGGTCTGGACACCGATCAACTTACAATAAAGCACATCGCGTCCAATCAGGGGAAGGTATTCAGAGGATGGATGCCAAGGGCCCACGGAAGGGCCACTGATTGGGATGCTTATACTGTCAACCTGGAATTGATACTTGAGGAAAGGAGTGATGACAATGGCCAGTGAAAGGAAGTTCGTCAGTGAGAACATCAGAAGGGTCCTTCTCAAGGAATATTTCCAGAAGGAGACCGAGATGGCCGGATTCGGTGGTATTGATATCCAGAGGACCCCTATGGGGACGAGGGTGACCCTTGTCGTCGAGAGGCCCGGGATGGTCATAGGAAGAAAGGGATCCAAGATCAAGGAGCTCACAAGGACCGTTTCCGAGACATACGGCTTCGACAATCCACAGATAGAGGTCCAAGAATGCAGGAACAGTGCAAAGAATCCACAGATCATGGCCCAGAAGCTCGCCCTTGCACTTGAAAGAGGCTGGCATTTCAGAAGGGCCGGTCATTCAACCCTCAGAAGGGTTATGGATACCGATGTGAAGGGTTGCCAGGTCAAGCTCTCTGGAAAGTTGACAGGACAGAGGCACAGGACAGAGAAGTTCAAGTGGGGCCATATCAAGTTCTGCGGAGAACCGGCCCTGACCACCATGGACAGGGGTTATGCCATTGCGAAGAAGAAACTTGGCCTTATCGGTGTATCCGTTGATATCATGAGATCTGATGCAAAGCTCCCTGATGAGGTCACAATCCTGGATATTCCGGAACTGATGGACGTAGCCCAGATCAAGGGTGAATACGAGCTCGAGGCAGAGAAGGCCGAAGCAGATGCAGAGGCTGTTCCCGGAACCGAGGAACCTGTCGATGCCGGGATCGCCGAGGAAAAGGAGACCGAAGGATCTACGGAGAAGGTCGAGGTTGAAGCTCCTGTGAAGGAGAAGAAGACCTCGAAGAGGAAGGCCAAGAAAGAGGAGAAGAAGAAGGAAATGGAAAAGGAAGTTTCCTCCGACATACCGAAAGATGATCCACCTGCCGTGCCAGACAAGAAAGCCGATGAGGACCAGAAGCCTGATGATGCCAAACCGGAAGAGGTCAAGGAAGAGGCTCCTAAAAAGGATGGTGAGTGATCATGGCCCTTCTAAGACTTAGAGAGATAAGGGCCTTCAATTCCGAAGAGAGGGTCCAAAAGATGAAAGAGATCCGTGATGATCTATTGAGGGAAAGGGGAGTGTCCGCTATGGGTGGTGCGCCCCCGAGTCCAGGTAAGATCAAAGCTCTCAGGATCAACATTGCCAGATTGGCAACGGTCATGAGAGAGGAGGGAGAACTTTAATGGCAGAGATCTGCAGCGTATGTGGCCTCCCCGATGAACTGTGTGCCTGCGAGAATATCGCCAGGGAGCAACAGGATATCAGGATCGCCACCACGAAGAGGAGATATGGAAAGGTAGTGACCATCATAACCGGTATCGACCCAACCGATATTGACCTCGACGATCTGGCCCGCTTCTTGAAGAATAAATGTGCTGCCGGTGGAACCGTCAAAGATGGTATCATCGAACTGCAGGGCGATCACAAGAAAAAGGCCATCAGAGCGCTAAAGGAGAAAGGATATACGAACATTTCCGAGTGAGGAGGATGAATATCAAAGGACCTGACCCAGTAAGGAACGTTTACATGCTTGAGCTCATCGGAACCTCATTTGAGGTCCTTGAACACAGTGATCCTGGCCTTGTAGGAAGGCATGGGATCGTGGTGGATGAGACCAGGGGAACGATCCATCTGGAAACCAATGGAAATAGGTGCATGATACCGAAAAAGAATGGAAGATTCCAGATCGAAGTGAAGAAGGGAAAGGAGATCTCCAAGGTCTTGATCGATGGGAATGACATATTGTTCAGGCCCGTTGACAGGACGAAGAAATGCGAGAGGAAAATTCCCCCTTCAAGAAATATCGATCACGGTTAAGGTCCAAATAATATCCTCACATAAAGATCAATACAATAACCAACAAGGTGGTAGGAATGGCAGATAAGGTTGAAGAGGTCCCAATGGTCAAGAAACAGCCAAAGGCGTCCGAAGCAAAGAGGGTCACAAAGAAGACCGAAGCAGCAGCGGACATCGATACCGTCCAGGGAAAGAAAACGCTTCCTGTGAAGAGAGCAGCACCTGTAAAGAAGACGGTGAGGACCAAAAAGGTAAAAAAGCCGAAGGCAAGGGACATCGGGATCGATATTGCTCCTCCTGAAAAGGAGTGCAAGGATGAGAATTGTCCTTTTCACGGTTCACTTTCCGTGAGAGGTATCATCCTGGACGTCCAGGTTGTCAACAAGAAAATGGACAGGACCGTAGTGGTAATGAGGGAAAGAAGACACAAGATCGAAAAATACCAGAGGTACGAAAAGAGGTCCTCCAGGTATCTTGCCCATCTTCCCCCATGCATGGAAGTCCAGGTTGGAGAGATGGTCAAGATAATGGAATGCAGACCCATCTCCAAGGGGACCACCATGGTAGTGATCGGGAGGTCCTGAGATGAAGGGACTCGCAGGAAATCAGACCAGGGGACTTCTCATCGGTTCCAGGATCGACTGCGTCGATAACACCGGCGCAAAGGTCGTTGAGATAATCCAGGTTCTCAGGTATCATGGCACCAAAAGAAGGGTGCCTTCCGCCGGTATCGGCGATATCGTGATAGTTAGTGTGAAAAAGGGAACCCCGGAGCTGAGAAAACAGCTCTTCCCCGCTGTCATTGTAAGGCAGAAAAGGCCTTTCAGAAGGCCCGATGGAACGATGGTGTCCTTCGAGGACAACGCCGTTGTCCTTACAACCAAAACGGGTGAGACCAAGGGGTCCGTTATCAAAGGACCAGTGGCAAAAGAGGCCGCAGAAAGATTCTCCAGGATCGCTGCCACGGCATCAACGATCGTATGAGGAGGGACAAGGATGGACACCATATCAAGCAAGCCCAGAAAACAACGCAAGTCCCAGTCAACACTTCCACTCCACAGGGGAAGCAAATTGGTCAGGGCACCTCTGGACCCTACCAGATACGGACACTCTGGGGTAAAGAGGGTGACCCTCAGGACGGGAGACACCGTGAAGATCGTAAGGGGGGCCAGGACAGGACACGAGGGCAAGGTGGCAAAGATCGACCTCAAGAAGAGGAAGGTCTCCATTGAGAAGGCCCTGCTGAACAAAGCGGACAACAAGGAGGTATCACTCTGGTTCGATGCCTCGAACCTTGTGGTAACCAAGGTCGATCTGTCCGATCCAGTAAGAAAAGAGAGGTTCAGGAACCTCGCTGACGATTAAGGAGGGATAACATGGTCGATTCAAAGCATCTTAAAAGATACGCAGCACCGAGATCATGGGCCATCCAAAGGAAGACGCATGTCTGGGCGGTGAGGCCCAATCCAGGTGCCCACCCGAAGGAGAAGTCGATACCGCTGATGGTGGCCCTGAGGGACATTCTCCATATTGGCGAAACCGCATCCGAGATCAGGAAGGTCCTGGCAAAGAGAGAGGTATTCGTTGATGGAAAGATACGGACAGATCCAAAGCACCCTGTTGGTGTCATGGACATGGTGTCCATACCAAAGGTAAAATCCCATTACAGGGTCATGCTGAACCCAAGAGGAAAGATCACATTGAAAATGGTCCAGGAACCGGAATCCAAGTGGAAGCTGGCAAGGATCATGGACAAGACCATCATCAAGGGTGGAAAAGTACAGCTTAACATGCATGATGGAAGGAACATCCTTGTCGAGAAGGGTGGGTTCAAGACAGGAGATGTCCTGAAACTATCCCTTCCTGACCAGAAGGTCCTGGAGAGGCTCCCGATGCAAGAGGAATCCCTTGCCATCCTGACAGGTGGAGCCCACATCGGAACCATCTGCAGGATCAAAAAGATCAACAAGACGAGGAACCCCGATTCCAATATCGTGGAGTTCCATGAGGGTTTCAACACCATCATCGATCACGTTTTCATCGTAGGCATCAAGAATTCCGAGATCGAAACATCAGAGGTGACCGTTCTATGACCGGGGAAGAGTCAGCCAGTAAGAATAGCAACCCCAACCGGGAGATCCGCATCGACAAGATCGTTTTGAACATCGGAGTGGGGGAAGCTGGTGAGAAGCTCACCAGGGCTCAGAATGTGATCAAACTGATCACCAACAAGGAATCGACCCAGACCATATCAACAGTTACCAACAAGGATCTTGGTATACGTGATGGAATGCCTCTAGGTTGCAAGGTGACCATAAGGAAGGATGACGCTTCAGATTTCCTGAAGAGGGCCTTCTGGGTCAAAGAGAACAAGATCATGGCCTATTCGTTCGATCCCCAGGGAAGCTTCTCCTTTGGGATATCGGATTATACGGACTTCGAAGGTATGAGATACAATCCCGATATCGGGATATTCGGTCTCGATATCTCTGTTGTCCTTTCAAGGGCCGGCAAGAGAGTGAAGACCAGGAAAAGAGCTCCTGGCCGTATCCCTCGGGAGCATAGGGTATCCCAGAGGGAGGCCATCGAGTGGATTTCCAAAACCTTCAACGTGGAGGTGTTGGAATAATGACCGAAAATGAAGTTAAAAGGAAAACCTTCGGAAGGAAGGTCGGGTGCCAGAGATGTGGACGCAAGAGGGGTATCATCAGGAGGAACGGCATGCATTTGTGCAGGCAGTGCTTCCGTGAGATCGCTCCCGAAATAGGGTTCAAGAAATACTCCTGAGGAGGTCTGAAGATGCAGAACGATCCACTATCGGATGCTCTATCCGTCATGAAGAATGCAGAGAGGGCAGGTAAGAATGAATGCGTTGTAAGACCAGCTTCCAAGCTGATCGGAAGGGTCCTCAAGGTAATTCAGGAGAATGGCTACATAAAGGAATTCGAGTACAGTGAGGACGGCAGGGCCGGCTGGTTCAATATCCATCTGAACGGCAATATCAATGATTGCGGTGTTATCAAACCCCGCTTTGCCGTCAGCAGGGCAGACATGGAAGGAATTGAATCAAGATATCTTCCCGCCCAGGACTTCGGAGTGCTCATCCTTACAACAACAAAGGGTGTCGTCTCCAATGTGAAAGCCAAGGAGATGCATACCGGAGGAAGGCTGCTGGCCTTTGTCTATTGAGGTGATTGATATGGGCAAGGTCGAATTTGTAAAGCGGATGA
The DNA here is from genome assembly GCA_030595715.1 of Thermoplasmatales archaeon. Classification (GTDB taxonomy): domain Archaea; phylum Thermoplasmatota; class Penumbrarchaeia; order Penumbrarchaeales; family Penumbrarchaeaceae; genus Penumbrarchaeum. The sequence goes on along the minus strand of JAUVCN010000001.1, from coordinate 49,598 downwards.
TCGAGGTCCCCGAGGGGATCACCATCGGTCTCGATGAGACGGTCCTCAAAGTAAAGGGACCAAAGGGGGAACTTACCAGAAAGTTCCCTCATCCCAGGGTCAATGTGAAGATCGACAATGGCAAGGTCATTATCCATTGTGATAAACCCAAGAGGGCAGAACTTGGTTTGACCGGAACCTGGTGGGCTCACATCAACAACATGATCAAAGGTGTTACAGATGGTTTTCATTATCAGATGAGGATAATATTCTCTCATTTTCCAATAAAGACATCCGTCAAGGGAAATGAACTGGTGATCGAGAACTTCCTGGGTGAGAGACATCCAAGGAGGGCCAAGATCCTCGAGGGTGTCACGATCAAGATCTCCGGGGATGTCATCAACCTCGAAGGGATCAACAAGGAAATGGTAGGACAGACATCCGCCAACATCGAGAAGGCCACAATTGTCAAGAACTATGACACCAGGGTCTTCCAAGATGGTATCTACCTCACGAGTAGGGGTGATTGATAATGGCAAGTGAAGAAGTCAAGGAACAGGCCAAAGAGAAGGTCAAAAAAGCTAAGACCCCCGTCAAGAAGACAGTTCCAAGGAAACAGAAACCGGAAAGGGAAGAGGTCAAGGAACAGGTCAAAGAGAAGGTCAAGAAAGCTAAGACCCCGGCCAAGAAGGCAGTTCCAAGGAAGCAGAAACCGGAACTTGATGACGATACAAAGAGGCTCCTCGGGATCCGCAAAGAGAGATATGAGAAACAGCCCGCCTTCAGAAGGGGAGAATGGTTCCGATACAAGAACCTCGGCACCGCATGGAGAAGACCCAGGGCAGTTACCAACAAGATGAGGCTCAACAGGCGCTACAGGCCACCGAAGGTCCGGATCGGTTTCGGAAAACCTGCAGAGGTCAGGAACTATCATCCATCCGGTTTCCGGGAGGTAATGGTATTCAATAAAAAGGACCTTGAGATCATAGATCCCAAAGTCCAGGCAGCCAGGATAGGATCCACTGTGGGAACCAGGAAACGCAAGGATATCGTCCAGGCAGCAGATGATAAGGGTATTCGTATCCTTAACAGGGGGGCTCTGTGATGAACCTTGTGAATCAGAGGAGGATGGCAGCAGTGGTCCTCAAATGCGGTGCGAACAGGGTTCGTATGAACCCCAATAACATCGAGGATATCTCCGATGCAGTGACCAGGGGGGATATCAGAAGGCTCGTTAACGAAGGTGTGATCAAGGCCAGACCCATCCATGGGATCTCCTCAGGGAGAAAAAAGGCCAAGATGGCCCAGAAGGCGGTCGGAAAGAGGAAAGGTCACGGTTCCAGAAAAGGATCGAAATATGCAAGGTTCCCCAAAAAGAGGAGATGGATAAACACCATCAGACCCATCAGGAGGACATTGAAGACCTACAGGGACGATGGGAACATCACCATCGAGACATACAGACGTTATTACAAGCATGCTGGGGGTGGGATCTTCAGATCGGTCTCCCACATGAGGTCACACATGGAGGCCGAAAAGGCCTACATCAAGCTTCCTGAACAGGAGGTGAAGTGATATGGCAACAGGTCCGAGATATCATACACCCTTCCGAAGAAGGAAGGAAGGAAAGACGGATTATAAGGCCAGATTGGCCTTGATCAAGTCCAATAAACCAAGAGCCGTTGTGAGGAAGAGCCTTTCCGGAACTACTGTTCAACTGGTGGCCTATTACACAGAGGGCGATAGGATATTATCCCAGGCCAGTTACAAGGATCTGAAGAAGCTCGGCTGGAAACATTCTTTGAAGGATGTTTCCGCATCATATCTGGTCGGCCTTCTCGCAGGTAACAGGGCTGTCAAGGCGGATGTCAAAGAGGCTGTCCTTGACATCGGGCTCAACGAGCCTTCCAAGGGAAGCAGGATATTTGCTTCCCTGAAAGGTATGCTCGACACAGGTATGGATATACCCCACGGGAACAAGATATTCCCGGATGAGGACAGGATCCTTGGAAAGAATAAAGAGATCAAGGACTTCGAAAAGGATTTCGAAGCAATGAAGAAGAAGATCCTGGAGATGCGATCATGACCGAAGAAAATAAGATCCCAGATAAGAAGGATGAAAAAACCTCTGATAAGGAACTGGCCAAGGTCGACATCCCGAAGAACAAGAGTGACGAAGACGCCGTCAAGGCCCAAGAAGAGACCGAGAAAGGCAAGAGGCCCCAGATGACAAAGGGAAACAGGAGACCTCCGAGAAAGGACAGATATCAGGAGGAGGAATGGGTCCCCAAGACAAATCTTGGTAACCTTGTTAAGGCCGGAAAGATAACCAATATGCATTCAGCACTGAACTCAGGTCTTCCTCTTAGGGAACCACAGATCGTGGACACTCTCATGGGTGAGGATCTCGTGGACGAGGTCCTCAAGGTCAACATGGTCCAGAGGATGACCGATTCAGGTAGAAGGACAAGGTTCTCCATCACAGTGGTTGTCGGAAACAGCAACGGATATGTTGGTCTGGGCACGGCAAGAGGAAAGGAGGTCGGGCCAACCATCAAGAAGGCCATAGACAATGCCAAGCTCAATATAATCGAGCTTACCAGAGGATGCGGTTCCTGGGAATGCGGTTGCATGACGCCGCACAGTCTCCCTTATCAGGTTTTGGGGAAGTCCGGTTCCACAACCGTCACGCTCAGACCTGCACCCAGAGGGGTCGGGCTTGCAGTTGGCGATGTGGCCAAGAAGATCCTGAAGCTGGCTGGTATACACGATGTCTGGGGTTTCTCAAGGGGTCAGACAAAGACCACCGTGAACAATGCAAAATCTGTCATGGACGCTCTCAAGGGGACGACCCTTATGAAGGTCCAAAAGAGCCAGGGGATCATGCTCAAGCATCATTCAGGCCCTGTGGCCCCGGCAGTAGAACCCGTTTCAGAGACAGGGGGTGGACAGGAGTGACATTTGCAGTGATAAGGGTCAGAGGAACATTGAGGGTAAAACCTGGCATAAAGGAGACACTCAAGTTGCTCAGACTGAATCAGGTCAACCATTGTGTTATCATACCCGAGTCCGTTGAATACAAGGGTATGCTTCAAAAGACAAAGGATTACATTACCTGGGGAGAGATCGATGAAGGATCATTGAAGAACCTCATTTCATCCAGGGGAATGGTGATCGGGAACAAACCGATAACTGACGAATATATCAAGTCCAGGTCCACTTTCAAGGGTGTCGATGAACTAGCCGTCTCCCTCATAAAGGATGAGACCAACTACAAGGATATCGATGGTGTGAAACCGTTGTTCAGACTATCACCTCCTGTCAAAGGGGGCTATGAGGGCATAAAGAGGCATTTTACGATCGGCGGGGCTCTCGGATATCGGGGTCAAGCAATAAATGACCTTTTGGCGAGGATGATATAGGGTGAGTTACATGGCAAAGAAAAGAAATGCAAAGTTCAGAGGTCTGAAGACCAGGGGACACGGCATAAAGGCCAGAAGGGGTGCGGGAAAGAGGGGAGGCCGGGGAATGGCCGGTAACCACAAGCACAGGTATATCCATGTTATCAAATATTACGGCAAGGATTACTTTGGAAGACACGGCTTCAAGAGGCCACAATCAGTCGTCAAGGCGAACATTGTCCTCAACCTGTCCACCATCAGAGAGTATATTAACCGGATGGTGGAAGCAGGAGCAGCCAAGAAGAAAGGCGATGGCTATGATCTCGATATCGAGAAGCTCGGTTGCACCAAGCTTCTCGGCGGGGGCGATATAGGGGGCATGAAGGTCCATATCCTGGCCCCGGCCGTATCCCAGAAGGCTGTTGAGAAGATAGAAGCTGCCGGCGGAACAGTAACAATCAAAGAGGAGTGACCCGATTCTTCTTAATCCTTTAATAGAAGAACACTAATCGGGGAGCAAATCCATCCAGGGCTCGGAACGGTGTATGTTTCATGGCTATTGAGCGTGATTACAGAAAGGCCATTTGGGTGGCCATTGCCTACTTGGCAACCATGGTCATCTTGTACTTCTGGCAGTGGAGAGATGCGGACTTCACGAAGTTCGCTGATATCTCGCTGTTCATATTGATAGCACTAGCGATCGGAATATCTTTCTTCCTCATTGGTATGACCATCACATATGCTGGCGAGGGGTCAAAACTATACGGCCTCAAACCATTATCAGATCGATGGCCAGCTGTCAAGAAACCTGAAGGTCATGTAAGGTTCAGGACGAAGATGCTCTGGACCTTCGGGATATTGATCCTGTATTTCTTCCTAAGCAATGTAACACTTTACGGCTTGTCCGGAGAAAGTCTTGATATATTCTCCGAGTTCAGGGCGATCCTGGCCGGAGCCAACGGCTCACTGATGCATCTTGGTATCGGACCTATAGTTACGGGTTCGATCATAATGCAGCTGTTCTCGGGAGCCAAGATCATCAATCTCGATCTCAAGAAGTCTGATGACAAGGCGATCTATCAGGGTGTCCAGAAGGTATTGGTCCTTGTGATGATCTTCGTCGAAGCCATTCCACAGGTGTATGGCTACCTTGAACCATCCAGCGACAAATGGATGGGAAGCATAGGTGAGGGATGGGCCAGGATAGTCATCATTGGCCAGCTTGTGTTCGGATCCTATCTCGTCTTCTTGATGGATGAGGTGATCTCCAAATGGGGTATAGGGTCGGGAATATCCATGTTCATTGCAGCGGGTGTTTCCCAATCGATATTCCAGGGGACGCTATCATGGATCCCCCTGGGAACGAAAACCGCCGAGCAGTACAACCTGGATCGACTGGTGGATAATGCTGGAGCGATCCCTGCGGGGACGCTTCCAAAGACCTGGTATATCCTTGACAATCTTTCGGGAGGGATACGGGACCTTACATCGGGGGGATTTGAAACCATATTCCTGTCTCCGCCGAATCCTCTGGTGGCACTGCTATCGACGATTGTGATATTCTTTGTGGTGGCATTCGCCGAATCGACCCAGATCGAGCTTCCATTGTCCCATGCAAAAGCGAGGGGCGCCAGGGGAAGATATCCGATCAGACTGATCTATGCATCCAACATCCCTGTTATCCTGATGTCAGCGTTACTCGCAAACATCAATATGTTCTCTCTTTTACTCTGGAATCACGCAAAGATATCCACCATCCCGGTCCTTGGCCATAACTGGCGGTTGGGATTCTATGATGTGGGCTCTACAGCGCCGGCCGGAGGTCTAGCCTGGTATGTTTCAAGGGTGAACGGTCTCCAGGCATGGCTTCTACCGTTGATAAACTGGGACAGGTACAGCGGATATGTGGGTGATCACGAGTACTGGCAGATAGCCGTTCACGTTGTCGTCTACGTCGGAATAATGGCCATCGGCTCGATACTTTTCGCAAAGTTCTGGATAGAGACAACCAACATGGGTCCGGAATCCGTGGCCCAGCAGATCCAGAGCTCAGGGATGAGAATACCCGGTTTCAGGAGGGATCCCAGGGTCCTGAAGAAGGTTCTGAACAGGTATATACCAACCGTGACCGTGATATCAGGAGCTTTTGTGGGTTTGCTTGCAGCCCTGGCTGACATGGTAGGAACGGTGGGTTCCACCTCGGGAACAGGGGTGCTGCTAACCGTGGGTATCATCATCAGACTGTACGAACAGATCGGAAAGGAACAGATGATGGAGATGCATCCTGTTCTAAGAGGATTCTTCGGCAGGGAGTGATGATGGAACAGGAAGGTCGATGAGATCTTCCTGTTATCCTTTATTTTCCCTTTATTTTATCATTAAATTATAAATGAAAGATAATTCATAGGGGACATGTCCTTTGGGGGTGTCCTGTATGAGGAAGATCTTTCCAATATTAGCAGTATCAGTGATATTTGCTGTAGCATTCATAGCGTTCATCTCGGAAGATTCCGAAGGTAAGGTCACTATCGATCCATATCCGGTTCCACCAGGGGTCCCTATTCCTTTGACATTGGAAGATTTTGATTCCAAAGGAGATATCCTGGAACTGACAATAGTCTTCAAGTCAGCATCTTCCGATGATTTTATACCCCGGGGTATCAACATATTGATCCTGGACTCATCCCGGTCGATCAACGTACGAAGTTATGAGATCGCTGAGGAACAATCAATTTTCGTAAGGACGAATGTATCTACCTTGATGTCAGTAGATGTTGAGAACCCCAACAATAAAGACAAATCGATCATGTTCTTCAATCCTCAGCAGGAAAGCGATACTGTTCCCGGAGCCTGGGAAAATGCTACCGTTCGTTTGAGGATAGTCTATAATGTGAACAATGTTCCAGAGGATGAGGGGATGAATTTATTACCCATTATTATGGCATTTGCCATCATCATTGCAATTATCCTCACAATAGTTGCGACAATAATGTTCTTCAGGCGAAGGTCAAAGGATGCAAATTTGTTCTTCAACCCTGAAGATGGACCTTACTATGCGTTCAGGTCCATAATCGAGGACAAGGTCTACTATCTGGACCCTGAGCAGTATGCACAATTGTACAATTCAACTTCCATGGACGAATATGATTTCTTGGGAACTGCAACGAGGATCGGAGGCCCGATCACATCACCTGATAGCATAGGAATGGAAGCAATAACATCCATGCCAATGGAGGGACAGTTGATGATGGCAGTTCCATTGGAGGGCGAACAGGAGCAAGTTGACATAGCATCGATGGAAGCAATGCCTGTAGCACCTTCCCCGATCGAAGATTACCCGGAACAGGGTAGCGTGGAAGAACCCCTGCAGGAGGTCCTTACACAGGAGGACCTGTATGGAGAGCATCAACAGGAAGTTCCAGAGGGATCTGATCCTTCATCGGACACACTGGAACAAGATCATAAGGAGGAGGTTATGGAGGAACAAGCCCCTGCAGAGGAGGCCCCCTCCGACATCTCTACCCCACCTCCTTCGAACGATGGATCTTCAAAGATAACTGAAGATGAACCTCTTCCAGGAACGGAACCTCATGTGGAAGAACCAGCGGGGCAGGAATGAGATGTCCACCTGAAACCTATTTAATAAAGTGAAGCAATGAAGTCATATGTTCGGTTTTCGGGGTTCGGATCAAAAGTTACTGATCGTCACCATGATATTAGTTGCTCTTCTTTCAATGTCATTCCTGCCGTTGATTGGGGCAAATGGTCATGAACTTGAAATGGATAATGTTCCAATCTCACCACCGATATCGGGAGACTGGTCTGTCACAGGGACAGAGACATATAAGGATTCCATCATAGATGTACACGGGAACCTGACAGTTTCAGGATCGTTGATCCTGGATAATATTACGCTCAGAATGAACATATCCGGCATGGCTTCCAACACTATCTATGTACTCAATGACGCGACATTCGTTCTCAGGAACGGCTCCGAACTCATGGGTCTCAATGGTTCCATATTCTTTTTCGAGGCTCATGATGGTTCTTATGTCGAGATAAACGGGTCAACCATAAATGGATGTGGTCTGCCCATGCGGCCGCTGCGAGAAAGCGGGCCCTACATAGAAACAGACAATTTCTACATGAACTGCAGTACAATTCAATTTTGCAATATCGGACTGATCGGAGATGGAGCGAACATGTCCATCAGGGATTCATCCATATCCAACTGTAACGACGAAGGTATCCATCTGATCGAGGATTCATACCTGCTCTCGAACAGGGTGAACATAACGAACATCCCGGGAAATGCTATCTATGCCGAGGATTCCAATGTCATGGCAGATATGAACTTCTTCCAGGAATCGGGTCTTTCCCTTCTTTCCAAGCGATCGAACATTGAAATGAGAAACAGCGGGCTCCATGGTATGTATATGTTCGCGATGGAATCAATTTCTTCAAATATTGAACTGATGGATTGCTACCCCATGCAGATCGGCAATGATCTCCTTCTGGTCACGTCTGGATCCGGTCCTTCCATCATTCATCTCCTCAATACGACCCTGAGCGGTGTTGAGGTCGAGGGTAGTAGTGTTGTCACCGAGGCTTACAGGTTCGACATCGGGGTAACAACGAACAACGGATTCCCGGCAAAGTTGGCAGATGTTGAGATATCAGGTTCCGATGGGAAGGTAGAGAGACAGGCCCTGACCGATGATAATGGATGGATAACGGACCTTCCTCTGATAGCATTCCACTACAATTCGACCGGTAAATATAGTAATGATCCTCATCAGTTGGCTGTTCTTTATGAGGGTGCTGTGAGGTCAAAGTCCTTCAACGTTCTCGAAAGGACATTCGAGACGATAGAGGTCCTCATATCAGAACCGATGATCAAGATCGGCTCACCTCTGAACAATACATGGTTCGATACCAGGTCCATTGTGATAACCGGTACGATCACAGATCCGAGACCACTGGTCAGTTTTTCGATGTTCCTTGATGGTGGAAATGAGATCCTCATGACACCCAGCAAGAACTTCGAGATCCACCTTGATTTCGGATCCGACCGTGAACATGATCTGAGATTGAGGACAATGAACGATGATGGAAAGTTTTCAGAGGCATTCACCCATTTTGGTATCGACACGGTGGATCCATCATTGACGGTCACCTCTCCAATCGAGGGCATATACACGAACCTCACCCCGATCAAGGTTGAGGGATCGTGTGATGTCGATGCCAGATTGTACATAGATGAGAATCTGGCACCACATTCGGATGGGACATTCTCATTCGATATATACCTGAAAGAAGGAAGGAATTCCATAGTGATCGAGGCGGTGGACCAGGCTGGTAATACCGTTCGGATCATCAGGACCATCGATCTCGATACCACACCTCCAACAGTGATGATCCTGTCCCCCGCAAATGGAACAAGGACGAAGAATGATTGGATCATTGTGGAAGGAGCGATCTCACATGATACGGTGATGGTAATTTTGAATGGTGTGGAGATCGATTTTGACCTCAGGGGTTTTTCATATCGTCTTGAAGACATGAAGGAAGGGATCAACAGGATATCTGTCGAGGTCCTCGATAAGACCGGCAGTGTAGGCTCATCCTCTGTGAATATCTTCGTGGACACGCTTGCCCCATCCATCGAAATGATAAGACCTCCCATGTACACGAACAACAAGGATATGGCAATATCTGGATGGACCGAAGCTGATGCTGATATGATGGTGAACGGTATTCCGGTCGATGTCGAACAAGATGGCCTCTTCTCCACTGTTGTGGAACTTTACATGGGAAGGAACAATATATCGATATCATCCAGGGATCGGGCAGGAAATGTCAATGATATCTTTTTTGATGTGATATACGATACCGAGAAACCGACGTTCGATCGGATCCTGCCCCTTGACCGGTCTACTTTCAGGACAGTTGTCATCCTTATCCAGGGGGAAGTGTATGATAACAGCGGAATAAAAGCTGTCAGAGGATCGAATTCAACGGGTGCCTCGCGATTGCTCTCGAGAAACATGACCTTCGAATGGGTGGTCACTCTCGAACCCGGTGAGAATATCTTCACGATCGAGGCAGAAGACGTTGCTGGAAACATAAGGGAGATGGATATCCATTATACATACGACACTTCTTCAATGGTGGATAATGAACCTCCCACGTTGACCATCCTGTCACCGGCGAACAATTCAAGGCATGAGAACGGCAATATCACCATAACAGGGACCGCATTGGACGATTCAGGATGGCTTCAGGTCCGGGTGAGGGTGAAAGGAGGCGATTGGATTGTAGCGGAAGGTACCACCTCATGGCACCTGATCCTGACCCTGGATATCGGCATGTATATCATTCAGGTCATTGCAGAGGATATTTCGGGTAACTGGGAACTCGAGGAGATCCAGATAACAGTTGTCCTTGTCCAGGATGATCCCGGAGAGAAGGAGAAGAACGATCTCGACGTCCCCATGACCATTTTCATTATGATCTTGATCGTGATCGCGATCATCATAGTCGTTTTCCTGCTAATAAGGAACCAGAGATTGAGAGAGGAGTGGATCCAGCAAAAGCAGGTGATCGAGAGTGAAAGGGAGTTCGGAAGAGGTAGGTCCAGGTCACCCGGGTCCAGAAGGCCGGGTGCCGGGGAAAGCAGGGAAAGGGTCCCGAGGGAGAGAAGGAGATCGCATATGGACCGAAATGCTTCATCTAGAATGGCCGAGATCGAGGATGATGGGCCAGGTGGCAGGAGACGTCCGGTCGGAAGAAGGCCATGATCCCGCTCTTAAACCTAATATAGGGGGCATTCCTTCAAGGCGCCTGAGCGTATGGAGGCCGTGATATGGATGAGGAACCGATCAGCATTCAGGAAGCAAAGGACCCAGGCTACCAGGGAGCAGAGGTACGGTTGAGAGGTTGGATCTATCGGACCAGAGGTAGCAACAAGATGCTTTTCATGGTCATCAGGGATTCAACAGGCATTATACAATGTGTGGCATCCAGATCGGACCTCGGAGATGATCTGTTCACCGTCGCCAAGGATCTTCCGGTGGAGTCTTCTGTCATCGTCATAGGAAATGTGAACAAAGATGACAGGGCCCCCGGAGGATACGAGGTCCACATGAACGATGTCAGGACCATATCGAAGGCTGATAGGTTCCCGATCACAAAGGACCAGTCGGAGGAATTCCTCAGGGAGAACAGGCATCTATGGATCAGATCAAGAAAGATGAATGCCATCTTGAAGGTAAGATCCACCGTTACCGGTGCCATCCATGAGTTCTTCAGAAAGAAAGGATATCACGAGTTCACACCTCCAATTTTCACACCCAATCAGGCAGAAGGCGGATCGACACTTTTCGAAGTTAAGTATTACGATAGGTCCATTTATCTGACCCAGACCTGGCAACTCTATGCAGAAGCAGCCATATTCTCACTGGAGAAGATATATGATGTCTCACCAACCTTCCGGGCAGAGAGGTCGAAGACATCCAGGCATCTCAGTGAGTTCTGGATGGCAGAGATGGAAGCCGCATGGATCGGATACAGGGAAGCTGTTCAGATAGCAATGGACGAGATCAGGTTCATCATCAAGAAGGTTCTCGAGAACAACATAGGTGACCTTGAGATCCTGGAAGTGGACCCGGATGGATTGGTCCATATTCTTGAGAAGGAATGGCCTGTCATCACGTATACAGAGGCACTTGGAATTCTCAATGATAAGGCAGGGATGGATGTGCAATGGGGCAAGGACCTGAGGACGGTCGAGGAGGAGGAGCTGATGAAGCTTTTCGACACTCCTGTTGGAGTTGTTGAATATCCAAAAGAAGCAATGGCCTTCTACAAGCCGGTCCTTGAAGGGGCGGATGCACCAGGGCCTGTTGCCAAATGTTTCGATATCCTTGCGCCGGAGGGTTATGGGGAGATCGTTGGAGGATCCGAGAGGGATACCGATATCGAGTCACTTTCCATGGCCCTCGAAAAGGAAGGAGAGAGCGTCGAGAGCTATGACTGGTATCTTGATCTAAGGAGATACGGTTCGGTCCAGCATTCGGGATATGGACTCGGTGTCGAGAGATTGATAGCATGGATATGCAAGCTGGAAAACATCAAGGATGCCATTCCTTTCCCGAGGACCATGACAAGGGCATATCCCTGAGTCTGGCATGGTCCTTGAAGAGCCGGGTATTCAGGATCACATCTAATATGCCAATGGTAATATTCTATCACAACTCTTATAATCGATATCGTATGTAACTGGAATATTATCCAGTAGAGGGTGTCCCTATGTTCCCTGGAAAGAATATACCGTCGATCATCATGGTCTTGCTGCTTCTGTCATCGGTCTTCATGGTAGTGGCAACAGAGTCCCATGATGCGGAGCCTCTATCATCAACACCAACAAGGACCATAGTGGAGGAATCGGAAAGCAATGATGCCTGGACTAGCGCAGATCTTCTTCCGAATACCCATGGTAACTATGAACTTCATGGGAATCTGACCCAGGGGGATAATGATCTTTTCTACATCGTTCTGAATGGGGGAAATGGTCCCTTGGTTGACAGGCTGGAGATCTCCTATCTCTATCTGGACACCAATTACTTTTACGACTATGTTTTCGTCCTGATCTATGCATTCTATCCAAATAATAATCTTAACCACGGGACCAATGATGAGATAGTCCTCAACCTGAAAGCCTACCAGGAGGATCCATGGTTTCCCCAGATTTGCACGGCTGATGCTTCCTATTCAGGAATATATGGTGTGAGGATCCTTGCTCAGAACGGGACCGGATCATCTGTCTCTGGAACAGTATCCTACAATTTCACAGTGACGATATCTTCAGTTCCGCCCATGGATCCAAGCAATGATGAGGCCCTCCCAACCCCGATGACAGGAGGCTTGATCGGTGGCCTTGACCAGGACCGGGACCTGATGGACTGGTATGAGATAAATGCTCCAAACCCGATCCATCCTACCGTCGTTGATATGATGTTATCTTTCAGCAATCCTACGCCGAACACCAGCGGAGGAACAATAGATTACGGGATCGAGGTCGACCTGTATATCAGTTATAATTCCAGATCGAATCCGGGTCAATACACCAATGAAATAAAGAGAATATCTCCCAATCCGACCTTCCAGTCTGCAGGTCTGGAAGCAGAACCCTATCATCTTTACCTCCGGAAGAACTGCACCCGCATGGTGATAGGTATGGTGATCCAGACATTTGGTATAAATGGTATTACCCCCAATATAAATCAGAAGACATACAGCGATATACAGGGGTCCACATCTTATTCGTTCACCGGCTCGATATATCCTGATATCCCGAACAACCGCCCCATCCTGAAAAACCCCACGGTAAATCTTGAGAGGGGCAGGTCGACCGATATATTCGAATTCAGGGTCGAATATGTCGATGCCAACAATGAGACCCCCAGGCAGATATGGGTCTGGAATGATGAGGAACCTTTCAGGGAACTATCCCCAATATCCGGAAGTGGGTCAGATCACGCAGCAGGCGTCATCTATGGTGTGGATGTTCCCGGTTCCATCCTGGGAAAGGATGCGGTTCATACGTTGAACTTCTCCGCGTTCGATGGTAAGGATTGGGCTTTCCACTCCCTCGATGCACTGGAAACGTTCACTGTCATTATTGATGATAATCTTCCTCCATCATCAGCCGTTGGTGAGGTATATCTGGTGGAACTTGAGGAAGATTCACCCACTTACGAGATCGATCTTGATCCTCTGTTCACAGATCCGGATCCCACAACAAAATTCGAGTTCTCGATACTTGCACCAAACGGTGAATGGATTCAATCCTACAGAGATGATAATATTACGGCCTTTATCAAACCTCCACAGACATCAGGTGAACCAAATCTGTTGATCGTGACCCCGAAGGCGAACAAGTTCGGGACATTCGTTCTTACAATAAATGCCACTGATGACGGGACATTTAGGAAATTTGCCGAACTCGATATCTGGCTTCAGGTTCGAGAGGTGAACGATCCACCTGTGATAAAGAGGATAGGCACAAGGTCTGTTGATGAACAGGATGTTCTTATCCGGTTCCAGAAAGAACAGGATGAAAAGGTCGTTCTGAGCATGGTAGCAGAAGATATTGATGAGTGGGATATTCTATCATTCGACTGGAATATAGAGGAGGTCCTTTCGGATCCTGTTCCGGGTGTGAACTTCTTGATCAATCACACATCCGGTGAGATGTGGTTCATCCCAGGGGATGACGACATTCCAGAGGTAGAACTGATGGTCTGGGTGGAAGATGGCAATGATGGAGAAGCTGAAATGAGCGTTATTGTGGAGGTTTCGAATGTCAACGATCCTCCAACGATCATCGTTCCTGCATCAAAGTCCACCATAGAGGACGAGTATCTCTACATCAATCCGGTGGCAACCGATCCTGATATCGACAACGGTGATCAATTGATGTTCGGTTTCGAACTTGGGGCACTATCACTTGCAGCGCCTCCAAATGCCATTGATTTCAACCCGCAGACCGGAAGATTGATACTGAAAGCAATAACGGAAGAGATGAACGGTGAATGGGAGATCAATATCACAGTAAGTGACCTGTCCCTCCTATCGGATTGGGGGGTGTGCAAGGTGACAATTCAGAACGTCAATGACGTTCCGCAGATAGAGAATGTCTATTTCGATGCTACAGATGGTAATCTTACTGTATTCTTCAACACTCCTGAAGGAGATGATGAAGATGGAGATGACCTGACCTATATCTGGGACTTCGGGGATGGGACCCCCCTCGTTCAAGGGATCGATATGAACAGGGTCGAGCATACCTATGTCGATGGCGGATCATATACGGCAACCTTGAGGATATTCGATGGAAAGGCCTATTCCGACGAGGTAACCGTCCTCCTATCGGTCGTTGCCCCTGAACCGGATCCTGATCAGGATGGTGACGAGATGGATGATGCATGGGAGAGAAGATACGGGCTTGATCCCACAGATAGATCCGATGCCGATCTCGACCCGGACAATGATGGCCTGACCAACCTTGAGGAATTCAGATACTGCATGGAACATAGATGTAACCTGAATCCTATCAATCCTGATACGGATGAGGATGGTTGGACCGATGGAAAGGAGATCTCGATGTCATTTGATCCGATGGATCCGGGCAATCATCCCGATAGCAAATATTCGGGCATCCCGATCATGATGTATATTGGTGTTATTCTTGTCATGTTCCTGGCAGTAATGTTCATTTTTGTGTTTCTTGTCATGAAGAAGAGGAACAAGCCGAAAGCTGTTGCGTCTGTTACTCCAATGCTTCCCGGAATGGAGTTTCCGGTATTACCTCCACAGGCTGAGATGGGATATCAAGAGATACCCCCGGGTGGATATGAGGGCCTTCCTCCGGCCGAGATGGAATATACAGATCCAGGAACGGGACAGTATTCGGATCAGGAGGCCTATGTGGATCAGGGAGCATACGAGCAGCAGGTGACCGATCCCTATTCCCAGGATGTTCAGATGCAGTATTCTCCGCAGGGTACGGATCCACACCCTGCAGATCAGGAACAGTGGCAGCAGCCTCCGTCCCCACCGGATACCGATCAGGTTTCCCCTATGGGAGAACCCGACAAGGCAACATTCGACGATCAGCAGCCTCAAGAGATTCTATCCGATGTGAATGGGGTTTCCCCGGAACTTGTTCCACCTGGTCCATCGGAACAACAACCCGAGGCAGGACCTACCGATCCAGGAACGATCCCCGCCACTGACATCGGATCACCTCAGGAAAGCAGGGGGTTGACAAAACTCCCACCTCCTCCTGACATCCCTGATCTTTAGGTCGGGCCCCTTTGGAGCTTCATTGTTCAAAGCTGGATATCCTGTTCATGTGATGATCAAGCTTATATAGTTACAAGTGTCAAATTACCATTGACAAACCTGAGGGTAAGGAACGGTTTATCAGGTGATCCTGGCCTCTGGCCAGGTTCTCCAAAAGATTTAATAAAGGAACGGTTATTTCATGGCGATATATTGAGCCGGCCATTTTGTCCGTGGAGGCAATATAATGGGATCCATAGCAGACAAGCTTGACATGCAAAAATTTCTAGCAGTTTTGATAGGATTGGTGATCGCCACAGTGGGCGGAATGATATTCATATATATTTTCGTCCCCTGGGAGAACACCGGAGCGATCGAGGAAGGAGGACCATACGAGGAGGCTGAACGTTCCTGGGTCGGTGTGAAGAAATCCGACTCCGATGTAAGGCTGATCGATAATGAATATCAGGACTGGCCCGATAAGCTCTCCGATATCGAGGAGAACTATATCTACGGGACAGACTGGAGGAAACCTGACTCCGACTATGATGGCATGGAAGATGGGTGGGAAGCTCTCTACAGCAGACCCAATCCGATCACCGAGAGGTTGACCATTGATCCAAACTCCAATGATTGGGACGGAAACCCTGATGGTGATGGATTCGATATGAACAACAACGGTGTCATCGACAAGAGTGAGGAGCTGTTCAATCTCAGGGAATATGTGGGAGGAGTGGAGTTCAACTTCACCACCATGGCCTTCGAGAAGGGAGATCCTACCTTTGGTGAGCTGGATCCTGTGCTTGACTGGCAGGAGATCGGCATGAAAGGTGGATTCCATCTTTACGATGATCCCATCGATGGATTGATGAACGATCCCACGAACATCGACAACGATATCGCAGATGATTATCTGAGATACAATCCCTATCTTCCACAGATCTACAAACCGGTCACAACGAATCCATCGCTCTGGGATACTGACCTCGACGGTATCGATGATGGTTGGGAGATCCATTATGCCGAGGAATTCAAGGATGAGTTCTTCACAGGATTGGATACACTGGTCTATGAGGGATCCATCAACAATCTGCTTGAAGCGTCCGTTATCGGTCCGAAGCAGGTACTTGAAGTGACCTCTGCATCATCTGTAGCATGGAGCAAGGACCTGATATCACCACTCAATCCAAATGATGGTGGATACGACCTTGACATCAGGTATGCATTCTCTGTTTCCGGTGGACAGAAGACAGAGATAATGATCTACTTCAATGATGGTCTCTCCAACAGGGAAGAATATCAGAACCATACCTCACCCTTGCTCTGGGACACTGATAGGGATTCCCACTTCAACGCCCTGACAGGTGAGCTATATATCCTCAACGACTTCATCGAGCTTAACGTTGAATATGCAAAGTCGGCTGTTGACTGGAACGGGGACGGAATAAACGATTTCAAGACCTGCCCGTATATGGCAGATTCCGATGGTGATGGAATGTTCGACGGCTGGGAGCTGGAAACCGGTCTCGATCCGTTGAACTCCACTGACAGGTTCAAGGATCTGGATAACGATGGTCTTCCGAACTATCTCGAGAATGCCTTCCCCAACAAGGATACACTCTGGTTCCAGACGGATCCTAAGAACCCCGATACCGATGGTGACGGGATGCTTGACGGATGGGAGGCATACAATGCCAAGATCATCTCGCAGGAACCTGCTCTTAACACCAAGGAGGACCTGGAGGACAAGATATCAGATTCAAGGAAAACGATATACACCGTTTCACCAATGATCGCCGATGGCGAGTCTGACAATGATGGATGGTGGAACATCACCGAGACCGGACAGGTCGTATTCACCAGGATCCCTGATGGTATGACCAACTTGCAGGAATTCCTGGGGACACTACAGTATCCGGTATCGACCAATCCCAACGACCCGGACACCGATGGTGACGGGCTGACCGATGGTGAGGAGTTGATGATCGGGTTCTATGGTGAGCTTATCGGTGACAATTACTTCTATGATCCTGATATCGCCTCGATCTATTTCACCAATGCGACCCTTGCCGATTCCGATAACGATTTCGGAGGATCCGAAGCCGGCGGAGAACAGGGTAACCAATCACGAAGACTGGATGACTGGGAAGAGACAAGGGGAATGACCAAATATGTGCTTCCTGACAACGGCTTCGATGATGACGGAGATGGTGAGGTCGATGAGGCAGAGGGGGAGGTACTTCTCTTTGAAAGGACAAATGCAACCAACCCCGATACTGACCTTGACGGATGGCATGATGTGGACGAACTGTTCGGTATCGATACCGTCAAGATCTGGTCACAGTCCAGGCTTGGTATTGTAAGGACAGATCCAAACAAGAAGGATACTGACCATGATGTGATGTCCGATTTCGATGAGCTGTTCAGGATACCGAACTACAGGGAATGGATCACCGATCCAAATGATCCTGATACTGATAACGATGGTATGGAAGATGGTCTTGAGAACACTGTGGACTTCTTCCCGCTGGTGGACTGGGACAGGAACGATAACTATGACGCCAATCAGGATGGTGACTACTCCGATGTGGAGCTTGGTGACGTCTGGTCCACCGATGACAGGGTCAATCCAACCATACCCGATACAGACTATGATGGACTTCCGGACGGTTGGGAATATCGATATGGTAAGATAATCAAATCATCCGACACGAAGTCGATCATCCTCTGGTATGACAGGACCTATTCCACCAACTACTGGCAGAACCTCCAGCCTGGCGGACACTTCTGGGTAGTCAACCCCAGGATCCCTTCGGATGTGTTCGATGATCCGGACAACGATGGTCTGACCAACTGGGAAGAATACCAGAACGGTACGGACCCACTGAAATGGGATACGGACGGCGATGGTATGCCCGATGGTTGGGAACTGGCTGATGAGAACAGGGGTGCTCCTCTCTACAATGCTGAGAAGAGGAAGTATGCCTGGATCCTCGATCCTCTGGACGGGGACGATTGGGCCCTCGACGCTGACCATGACGGTTTCGTCTACTCCATCTGGACGCCGCTCAACACTGCAAAGACGGAATTCGAGCTGGTGGAATATTACTTCCCGTGGATCAATCTCTACGAATACCAGTTCGGTCTCGATCCTGATAATGATGGTATCAATGAGATAACAACATCTCCAGCTCCAAGGGACCTGGAATACAACATCAATGGAGGATATGATACCGATGGTGATATGATGCCCGATGGTTGGGAAGTATGGGTTACCGACTACATTGGAAACGTATCAGATCCGCAGCCTTTCGAGGACAATGATTCACTCCCGAGAGGGTGGGAAGAACTGTTCAATGGGACCATGTGGAACAAGCCGGAGTGTTATATCTACGAGGATACCAACGTCACATGGGACCCATGGTCAACATCCGATACTGTTGGCAGAAGGATCTTCATTCCGTTTGGTCTGAGCATCAATCCTGATTACTACATCGGCAAACTCTATGGGGACAGGAAAGATACCAATATGAATGGTATCACCGATGCAGAGGAGGATGATGATTCTGACAAATACAACAATAATTACGAATACCGCGGACATACGGACCCCACTGATAAGGATTCATGGCCTGGAAAGGGAAACATACTAGTTCCAAAAACTGGACCAAGTAGGTCCACCATTGAATTCGGTGCTGTCGAGGAGACCTCATCAAGGATCCTGACGATCTCGGTCGGGACACCGGAAATAGATGTTGATGAAATGGTGGAGACCATCAATGAGATACTCGCAAGGATCGGTCTGGATGAGGTCCTTCCTGTGCTGGTCTTTCCCATCGATCAGGTCAGAAAGGATTGAAGGATAACAATACCTGACCATGGGGGGCTGGAAACAGCTCCCCTTTTTTTTATTTTCTTGATCAATGTATAATCAGTGTCGAAAATAAAAATCCGTTCAATGAAATGAGATATTGACGGTTTAATTGAACGGGATCTCGAACTTGCGTATCAATATGTAATTGACGAGATCTTGAAATTGCTGAGCGATTTATAGCTGTTATGGAATTTCAAGACACGCACAATGGTAGTATATAATTGACGAACCATTGCTGCAGCATCTCGAAATTGCGAGAATATCGACAAGTAACGTGAGCAATTTACGAGAAATTTCGGCATTTTTTCTTTGTTTTTATTGACTTTGGTTTTATTGACTAGAATATGATTAATGTAAAAAACCAAAGTGCGCACAATGGTAATGTAGAATCGACGATCCATTGCTGCAGCATCTCGAAATTGCGAGAATATCGACAAGTAACGTGAGCAATTTACGAGAAATTTCGGCATTTTTTCTTTGTTTTTATTGACTTTGGTTTTATCGATTAGAATATGATTATTATAAAAAACCAAAGTGCGCACAACGGTATTGCAGGATGATCGATACTATCCCATCCATTCCTTCCCCGTTAGATAAACTTTAATATTTTCAAGATGTAATCGTGATCGCAATGCTATCATCTGTTATTGACCTACTATTCTGGTTTGCCGTTCTGATCGTCTGTTCATATTTCCTTGACAGGATGTGGGCGATGTCTCTGGGTAGATGGATATATCTCGTGTTTGCGGCGCCAGGTATAATCATTCACGAACTGAGCCATTATGCTGCCTGCAAGATAACAGGGGCTCATGTAACTAATGTCAAATTGATAAGTAGTGAGGGAGGTTCGGTTACGCATGGTCCTCCCGAAAGGGGTGGTGTTTTATCACAGGCTTTCATTTCAATGGCCCCTTTCTTTGGGATCCCACTTCTGTTGATCTTGCTGGCACTCCTTTTTGATAATGTAGGGTCCTTCAACTGCGATCTCACATGGACCCATTCGATCGAATGGAATGTGGGTTCCATGCTGATCGGCACATTCAGATCCGCTTTTGACCTGATCAAGATAAATCTGTTCGATAACAGGTCCCTCTGGTTCATTCTCTACCTATACCTGGCTGCATCGTTGACCACTGCGATGGCCCCCTCCAAACAGGATTTCAAGAACTCATGGTTGGGTCTGACATTGTTCACGGTCCTGATCATCGTATGGGCACTGGTCCAGGACAATCTGCTCAGTGGCCTCGGATGGGATGCACCTGTGGGTAACTTCTTGATAGATACAATGGGATGGATCGTTGCAATAGGACTCGTGCTTTGCCTTTTCGGTCTGGTCCTATCACTGCCGTTCTTCATTCTGAAGAAGATCATCAGGAGATGACCGGCTGATCCAGATCATCAAAGATGATCTTCTCGGAAACAAGGTCACTGATCACGTTAACGATCCGTGAAATAGGTACCCGTTTCTGGATGCCTGTATCCCTCTCTCTGATGGTAACACAGCCGTCGTCCTTTGACTCGTAATCGATGGTCACATTGAAGGGGGTTCCTATCTCATCCATCCTCGCATATCTTCTGCCGATGGAACCTGAATGATCGTAATATGTGATCAGACCACACTTTCTGAGGTCTTTTTCGATCGGGATGGCCAATTCCGGAAGCCCATCCTTGTTCATCAATGGGAATACACCGCATTTCACGGGTGAGATCGACGGGAGCAGCCTCATAACACGGTATGGACCTTCCCCATCAGATGCCTCTTCCCTGAGGGGGCTCTTCTCCGCTTCAAAATAGGCGTGTTCGATCACCGCTACCATCAATCTATCTATACCGAACGATGGTTCGACAACGTGTGGGGTAAATCTTTCACCCGCCACTCTCTTCTCCTCGGTCGCTATGGAAAGTGATCCCGGAGGTACCTCTACTTCACCCTGTGAAATGACCACTTTTACAGGTTCGCCTGTCTCCAGCAATTCCTTGACAGCGGCCGGGTCAAGAAGAGAAACAGCATCGTTCACTTCCTTTGCCGCTCCCCTGAAGATCGGTCCAAGGACCTTCATGTTCACGGAGATCGTTGTGACCTCTTTCTGGATCGGTTCCGGATATCTTCTCATTGCCGTCATTTCCTGTCCCGATCCCTTCGTGTGCTGTTCGAGATCGTATGCGGATCTATCGGCAATTCCCACCATTTCGATCCATCCATAGGATGTTAGAACCTCCAGGTCCCAACAATCCCTTGCGTAATGTGCCATCTCTGTATCAAGATGCTCTCTGAACCTCATTCTGTCCTCTGGTATGCCGATCTCTCTGGCGAATGAATGGGTCACTCCCATGAAATATCCCAAGACCTCTGAACAGATCATTCCCTCGGAAACTGCCGAGGATAGCTCTTTTCGAATGGAATTATCCGGATCGGTGTTGGCAACAAGGTTCACCTTGAGGTCCCTGTAGGTGTCGAAGGCAGGAAATCCATCTGCTTCGGGGTCGAAGAAGAACTCTCCCTCGGCCATATGGAACTCTCTCTGTCTGAGGAGTCCCTGTCTTGGTGATATCTCATTCCTGAACCCCTTGCCGATCTGTGCAACACCGAAAGGTATCTTTTCCCTGTTCGTTCTGTAAAGCAGAGGGAAATCTAAGAAGATGGATTGTGCCGTCTCGGGTCTGAGGAAAGCGGGACGATCTGAGCCTGTACCTATATATGTCTTGAACATAAGATTGAACTCTTCAAGAGGGCCGAGCGATCCGCCGCAATTCGGGCATTTCACATCATTTTCCTTCAGAGCAGTAAATAATTCGTCCTCTGACAAGGAATCTGCATTTTCAATGATATCGTCCAGCAGATGATCAGCCCTGAAAGGTTCGGAGCAATCGGTGCATCTTGTCAGCATGTCAGAGAATTTGTCAAGATGACCTGAATGTCTGAAAACGACCTCTGGGGCGATAGATGGACAGTCCACAAGCAGGAATCCCTCCTCGATAACAAACCGATCCTTCCATTTTTTGATAATATTATCCTTGAGGAGAGAGCCCATCGGCCCCATGTCGAAGAATCCGGCGACTCCACCGTAGATCTCGTAGGAAGGGAAGAAGAATCCTCTTCGTTTCAGGAGAGCTGAGAGTTCAGACGCTTTCCCATTATCAGGGTCAATAGGGGATCCGGACATCTGACCACCGGTGGAAATCATTTCTGTGCAGCCATTGCAGCAATGTTGTTCTCTTTCCTGATCAGTAGGGCTTTCTTTCTCCTGTCATGGAAACAGCCCTCGCAACCAAAGATCTTCTTATCCTTGCACTTCGCACAATGTCTATTCTCTTCGTCAAGGAGGTGGTTCACCCTGCTTTTTTCTTGCTTCAGGCTTTCCTTATTGTACTTCTGCATTGGCACACCAACACCTGCAAGGAGGAAATGTAATAAGAACATTTAGGTTGTCTTGGGATAAGGAGCGATGAATGGTCACCCTATCAATTCATCGATATCAATTCCAAGTAATGTCTCGAGCTCTTCATGAAGCGCTTCCATTCTGGCTATCGCAGCATTCGCGCCCTTGATCCGCAATCTTTCCAATGCTGCAGATAGTGGTCTGCGCTTGTGATCGCCCACCAGATTATCCGCGTGGCAAACTATCATCTCCTCCAGTGTCAACGGGATATGATCCTCCGCTGGAAGGCCGATATCCGATGCTTCACCCTTTGTGATGCCCGCCCCTATATGGTTATGAATGATCGAGACGATCCTTTCATCCAGTCCCAATTTACTGGCAAGTTCCGCTCCCAGCGTTACATGCCTGATCGAATGGGTCCTTGCCCTTCCGATATCATGCAACAGAAGGCCGGCCTCGAGCAGGCCCAGGTCCAGATCCGGCAGGGTTCCGATCTTGCGGGAGGCCTTGACCATTTCCATTCCGAGTCTATGGACTTCTTTCAGATGGGTCAGGACCGGTCTCGAGATCCCAAGGGCCAGGAGAAGTCCAAGGCAATCCTCCTTTGAAGGAACGGGATCGATGTCCATTTCAAAAGGATCGATGATCTGTTCGAAAGTAATATCGTTATGGTCAGCAACGATCTTTCCCACATTCGTGGGATGTATCTTTACCTCTCCACCGCCAAGGGTACGCTTTATCTCCTTTCCCTTGAACAATCGATCAAGGAACAGGGCAAGTGCGGATACCTCGGAATGGGGTTGATTTGCCACGGCGATATTGAAATGGGCAAGGTCATAGACATCGGCAGGCACCTTCTCCGCCCCAACGATCACGAGGACATCCTCTCCTTCCGGGATCTCCCTGATCGTATCGTCAAGTGGGGCTCCATACATCGTCAGATGAACTATGGTCCCGGCCCATCTTCCCATCACTCTCTTTCTTGGGACACCTGTCTCTATCCTGAAATCACCACCAAAGCGATCGGTGACGCTCTCAATGTTCCTCTCCAGGGAAGGATCCTTGGTATCAATATGGATCGAAGAAGCTCCGAAGGCTCTCGCTACAAGTGCAACATGTGTTGTGATACGTTTATCTCTCTCAGGTCTGTGACCAAGCCTCAGGACCTCAACATGGGCCCATTGGTCATTCATGGTCATTGGTCGACCTCATTCATCCTGTTTGATCCTCTCGATCCTGTGGCCCTTTATGGCCAGCCTACTGGACCTCTTCACAAGGGATTTGAGCATGGTGGGAGTTAGTTCAAGATTCTTCAAGAACTCACCCGAGAAAGTTCCTTCATCAGAGACCTTTTCGAACACTTTTGACTCAAGTTCCTTATAAGTCTTTTCACTCATCTGGGTAATGAACAGGATATCGGAGATCTCCGTGATGGATGCTGAGGTATTGATATGGACCGATACGTAGTATGAATGGTATATCTTTTCCTTGTTGAACTGCGAGTCGATCTGCCATGATGTCTCGACAAGATGCATCTTCTCAAAGAAATCAAGGGCCTCGACACCTTCGCGGCCATACTTTTCCTCAGTTGCCTTTTTCGATATCCATCCGTTGGATGCTTCCTGGAACACATCCTTTTTTACTGGAGTGTCCATTGCCCTGAGTAGAGCCACAAGGTCCGTTGGCTCATTGATGACCTTAATTCGCTTCATGGGGAACGAATGCCGTATTAAAACAATGATTATAATAACCTTTTCACAGGAAGTTCGTAACTGGCTGTAGAATGGGTGAATTCAAACTACATTGACCCTTGTTATCACGGGCTACAAGGGGGGGAGATCAATAAGATTCAATGACATCAAGGGAAACCAATATATATGCAATCCATCATCCAGATGTGAAAAGGGACCGGTTCCTGCGGGGTCCGCTATCCCATCCACATCACGATTACCAGATGATAGTCGATATCGCTTCAGGCGGTTAAACTCAAATAATGTAGATTTGGCGCGGAGGGACCAAAAGGGTCCTCACAGGTCAATGGTTTCCTTTTCAGATCACGTGTAACGTTGAAACACAAAATAGGAAAGGTGAGATTAATGAATCTTGATCCAGCAACAACAAAATATCTGATAGAAGCAAAACTGGTGGCAGATGGTGTAGTGGAAAAACCCGATGTTGTGGGTGCCATCTTCGGCCAGACCGAGGGACTCCTCGGTGAAGAACTCGATCTTAGAGACCTCCAGAAGACAGGAAGGATGGGGAGGATAGAGGTCGAGATCGCATCCAAGAAAGGAAAATCTGAAGGCAAGGTCCTCATACCCTCTTCCCTTGATCAGGTGGAAACCGCGATCCTGGCAGCAGCATTGGAGACCATTGACAGGATCGGACCCTGCAGGGCAAAGATCACGATCGAAAAGATCGAGGATGTCAGGGTCACGAAGAAGCAGAAGATCATCGATCGAGCCAAGGAGCTTTTGACGAGCATGGTTGGCCAGTCGAAGATATCCGGTCTTGACCTGACAGATTCAGTAAGACAGGCAGTCCAGATCGATGAGGTCATCCTGTTCGGTGACGATAAGTGTACAGCAGGTCCGAACGTGGAGACCTCCGATGCGATCATCGTCGTTGAGGGAAGGTCCGATGTTATCAATCTATTGAAATTCGGGATAAAGAACACCATTGCTGTTGGTGGAACGAATGTTCCTCCCTCGGTGCAGAAGATATCATCAGAGAGGGTGGTCACTGCCTTTGTGGATGGAGATAGAGGTGGAGAGTTGATCCTGAAGGAGCTTTTCCAGGTAGCCGAGGTCGACTTCGTTGCCAGGGCACCAAAAGCTCTTGAGGTTGAGGAATTGACCCAGAAGCAGATCATCAAGGCATTGAGGAACAAGATACCATTTGAGCAGTATCTTGAGATGAATGACCTGACATCCGAATTCAAGCACAAGATCGACAATGGAAAGAACAACAAGAACAAGTTCTCGAGTGAAGTGGTGAAGAAGGACGTTCACAAAGAACGCATAGAGAAGAGGAAACCACAGAGGACGGTAAAGAAGGAGATCGAAAAGCCATCGTCACCCAAGGAAGAGGCTCCAGTGAAACAGGCCGAACCCAAGAATGAAGAGAGGATGGATATAGAGATCGCAAGGTATCGTGATATCTTGAAGAAGTTATCCGGGACCCTTAGGGCAATGTTGATCAATCCAAAGGGTGAGGTTGTTCTGGAGCTTGCCGTCAGGCAGCTGGCAGACACTCTCAAATCTCCTCCAACGGGTATACATTCGGTGGTCTTCGATGGGATAATCTCCCAGAGGCTATTGGATATTGCAGCAGAACAGGAGATAAAGTTCCTTGTTGGTTCCAAGAAAGGCAATCTTACGAAGGAACCAAAGGGAGTGACCGTCCTTTCCAAGGACGATCTGACAGGATGAAGCAAGATCGAACGTCTATTAGAAAACCTACTGAGGATCGGTGGTAGAATGGCACCTGTAAAGAAGGGTTCCAAGAAGGAGACCCTAAATGGAACGTCCAAGGGTTCGAAGAAAGCATCCAGGAAAGAACTCTATGGTATCAAGGATACATCTCAGGTGATCATTCCCACCGATCCGATGAACCGGGTCATCGGCCAGGAGGCTGTAGTTGCACTATCCCTTGTAGCAGCGAAGCAGAGAAGACATCTACTTCTTGTTGGCCCTCCTGGGACAGGAAAATCCATGATAGCCCAGGCCATGGCAAAGCATCTGCCGATTCCAACGTCTCAGATATATGTGGTTTCCAATCCGGAATATCCTGAAAGGCCGTTCATACAGGTCAAGAAGGAAGAAGAGGTAAGGAAAGACGAAAACAGGAACCTCATTGTCAAGGAGAGATTAATATCCCCGGTGGATGCACCGGTGGACATTGCAGAGAAACTTGGATACAGATGTGCCAGGTGCGGAACCTATTCATCAAATGAACAATTGGTGTGTCCAAACTGCCAGGCAGCCAAATCTCCCGACAAGAAGCCAAAGGTCGCCATGGTCGACATAGGAATGAACAACATGCTCCAGGGATTGGAGGATATTTTGAAAGTGACCCTCAATCAGCTGGGTGGGCAGAAACCCAGGATACAGACCACAAGACTTGTCAAGGGCAAGGAGGAGGTCGTTGTCTATGAATCGGCCGGGCCGAAGATCAGGGTACTTGACCAAAGATCCCTTGAAGCAAAGAGGGAAAAGGAGAAAGCCTCTCCCAAGAAGATCCTGATACCGTTGAAAAGGCAGAACTTCGTGATGGCTACGGGAGCCTCCGAAACAGAACTTCTAGGGGATGTCAGACATGACCCCTACGGCGGACACAAGGGACTTGGAACGCCGCCATACGAAAGAGTTGTCCCGGGCGCGATCCATGAGGCCCATGAAGGGGTCCTGTTCATAGATGAACTTCCACACCTCGGTCAGATGCAGCGTTTCATACTCACTGCCATGCAGGAGAAGCTCTTCTCGATATCTGGAAGGAACCCTCAGAGTGCCGGTGCAAGTGTCAAGGTGGACAGTGTTCCCTGTGATTTTGTCTTCGTGGGAGCATGCAACATCCAGGACCTGCACCATATAATCTCTCCTCTCAGGTCCAGGATCATGGGATCCGGTTATGAGGTACTGGTATCCACCACAATGCCGGATAATGATGTGAACAGGAAGAAATTCATCCAGTTCATTGCCCAGGAGGT
This sequence comes from Thermoplasmatales archaeon, assembly GCA_030595715.1. GTDB lineage: Archaea > Thermoplasmatota > Penumbrarchaeia > Penumbrarchaeales > Penumbrarchaeaceae > Penumbrarchaeum. The sequence goes on along the minus strand of JAUVCN010000001.1, from coordinate 22,409 downwards.
AGTGATGGATGGAAGGATACCGCATGCAGACATGACTGCAATATTGGCACTCCTGAAAGATGCCAGAAGAAGGGCGCTAGTTACGGACAAGAAGAAGAAAGCTTTGACCCTTAGATTGAGAGATATGGGTGGAGTGATCAGAGCCGCAGGCGATATTGCTGTCACCAAGGGGCATGAATTGATAACATCAGATGATGTGGACCAAGCCATTAGAAGATCAAAAACTGCAGAAGAGCAGATAAGGGGTAGGTTTGGGGCATTTCAGGGAGCTGTGATGGGAGAGATGTCGGAATCACAGTCCAAACAGACATCCCCTTACAATTACTGGAATGAGAATTCCGATGATATTGTCGGATACGAATGATACAGCATCCAAGGTAGGAATGAGATATGAAAGAGAAAGAGGATGTAACGACCGAGGCGAGCAAGGTTGAGACCAAAGAGGATGAAAAGGACAATGTCCCTTCCGTCGAGGTCAAGCCAGCTCCAGCCCCGGAGGCCGATATCAAAGAGAACGAAACTCCTGAAAAGGAGAAAAATGGAGAAGAGAATATCGATGAGATATCCGAACCTGATCCCAAGAAGGAAGAAGATCCTGCCGGGGAGAAGGTTGAAGAACCTTCTGCAGAAAAGGTGAAGGTTCCCTCCAAGAAGGAAAAAGATCCTGTTGAAGAGAAGGTAGAAGAACCTTCTGCAGAAAAGGTGAAGGTTCCCTCCAAGAAGGAAGAAGATCCTGCCGGGGAGAAGGTAGAAGAACCTTCTGCAGAAAAGGTGAAGGTTCCCTCCAGGAAGGAAGAAGATCCTGCCGGGGAGAAGGTAGAAGAACCTTCTGCAGAAAAGGTGAAGGCCCCTTCCAAGAAGGAAGAAGATCCTGTTGAAGAGAAGATGGAAGAACCTTCTGCAGAAAAGGTGAAGGCCCCCTCCAAGAAAAAGGATGATGGACCCGAAGAGAAGAAGGATGAAAAGGGATCGACAGGTGCACCTCAAGAGGGATCAAAGAAAATATCCAAGGATGAAGAGAAGGGAAACCGGAAGGAACCGGATCGATCGGAACCTCCGAAGAAGATAGAATTCCCACCAATCCCCGAAGACGGTTCGGAAATGCTGAAGGATATCGAGATCCAAAAGAGGGCGGTGATGGTCGATAGGATCGTAAAGAAACACAAGGACCTGATCAAGAAATATATCAAGGAGAAAAAGGACCTTGAGAAACCTCCCGAAAAGGCCGATGAGGAATCTGATGAAGAAAAAGTAAAACGCGACCAGATAAACAAGAAGGTCGCTGATCTCAAAGATGGCAGGACCAGGCTGAAGGGAGAGAACAAGGAACTTCGCCAGCAGTTCTTCGATCTGATAAGGAAGGAAGAAAAGGTCAAGGACCATGAACAAGATATTCGCATGCATCAATCTTACATCCAGGACCTGGAATGGAAGTTGGAGACCGAGGCCATTGACATCGCCACTGAAAGGAGACTTCTTGATGAGGTCAAAGAGACGATGCAGAAGATCAGGTCAATAACCGACGGTCTCACACCCGAGGAGATAAAACAGAGTCTGACCGAGATCGAGGAGAAGATATCACAGAATCTGATAAGTATCGAGGACCTCCACTCGAAATTGCTCGAGAAGGTGGAAGAGTCAAATCTTCATCATGAAAAGTTCATCGGTGCCCAGAGAAAGATCCGTGAAAAGGAGAGCAGAAAGGGATGGCTCGAGAGAAGGACCCAGCTCCATGAAGAGATGGCAATTTTCTGGGAAGGGCAGAGAGACAAGGCTGCCCAGATGGATGATGAAGAGGACAAGAGATCGAATGAGCAGATCAGGGATAAACTTTTGAAGGTCTTCGAAAACAGGGACGGCAGGAAGGAGGGATCGAAGCCTGATAGAAGGTCAGGTCCCAGAAAGAAACTGGAGATCCCGGAAGATAAGAGGAAGGATAACAAGATCCCCTCCGAAAAGAAGGAAGAGAGCAAGACCGGAGAGGGTAATGGAGAGATCAATAAGGAGGATCCCTCGGTGAAGATCGAGGATGGAAAGAAACTGGAGATCCCGGAAGATAAGAAGAAGGATAACAAGGCCCCCCAGCAAGAACAGAAGAAAGAAAGTAAGACCGAAGAAGGTCTAAAAGAGAGCAGGAAGGAGGATCCCCCGGTGAAGATAGAGGATGGAAAGAAAGGGGAGATCGTGGAAGAGAAGAAGGAGGTGGCCTGATGCAGAACTTCGAGATCGCTGGAAAGATCCGCGAGGTCAGGGAGAAGATCAACGAGCTCCGGGATGAAGAGGAGATCATTCACGTCAAGATCAAGAACAAGCTCTCCGAAGTGGATTCATTCAAGGATAAGAGGGATGAGCTCAATGATAAGGTCAAGGACCTGTCTCAGAAACCAAAACAGATCCTGGAGAAGAGGAAAGCTGTCTGGGAGAATATCGAAGAGATGAATACGGAAAAGAGAACGATCTACAAGGAGATGCAGCCATATCTTCAGAGGATCGGTGAGCTCAGGAAGGTGAGGGATTCTCATAATCATGCATCCCGGGGAACCTTCGATCGACTGAAGATGAACTTCGAGCAGACAAAGGATAATCTTCTAAATGACGATATCAGCCTGAAGAACGAGCTATACCTCTATGATTTCCTGTTCGAGCTCCGTGATCGCCTGATCGTAAAATCCATGGCAGACGTGATCCACAGGGAGATAGTGAGGGTCAAAGAGATCGACCTCAAGAAATACAACAAGGAAATGGGCGAGATGGAACACGAGATCGGTGATCTCAAATCCGAATCCCATGAAGGTTTGATAAGCGCCAAGGAGTTCTGGGCAAAGAGAGATGATGTAAGGGATGAAGCCCAGGCCCAGCACAAAGCATTCATCAATGCATTGAACGAGGTCAAGGCCCTGAAGAAGCATGGATGGAAGATCAAAAAGGAGGTCACTTCCTACTATCGCAAGATAGATGAATTGAAGAAGGAGTTCGACAAGTCACCCCAGGAGCGTAGAAGGTCCGATAACGATCGACGTTTGGTGGATGTTCTTGCAAAATACAAAAGTGGTGAGAGCCTCTCTCTTGAGGAGCTCAGTCTTCTCGTGGAGTCTGGGAAGATGAATAATGATTGATGAATGATCGATAGGAGTTATCAAAATGGCGAACAGGATGGATGGTCGATCGAGGAAAACCGGATTGAAGATCGGAGCCGCTGCCTTTGTGATACTTCTACTTATTGGGGTCGTTGCGGTCCTGCTACTGGGAGATGACGACAAGGACCCGGATATATATTCTCCTGTGAATGCCCTGCCCGAGGATTTCATGATGATCGTGGATTATCCCACAACCGAAAATGAGTTGTTCGCCATATCGACTCTAACATCGGTCCAGTTCATGGGGGATATATATCGTCCTCTTGTGATATGCGATCCCGAGGGCGGCATTTCAAGCCAGCAGATCTACACCCTCACTCATCTGAACACCGACAGACCCAAGGTTCTTTTTACCAACAAGGAAACAGGCCTTGCAAATATCAATCAGCAGCTTTCCACCGAGGGATTGAGCCCTGTCAATGATACAGATGTATATCCACTCACCACAGACATATCCAGGAGTTTCATAGGTTTCAATGATATCCTCACCGTGGAGGATTACGAGGAGTCCCTCTGGGCAGCTGCATATGCCAAGAATATGGGACTGGCTGTGATCCAGGGGGAAAGGACCTTTATCGATCAGGAACAGACCTGGTCCTACCTGAAGGACATTGGTGTGTCATCGAACTATGCGATCGTTGCAAATCCAAACGATCATTCGCTTGAATCCATCGGTAGCACGCCTGAATATGACTCATATGATGATGCGTGGTTCTGTCCCGATATCTCATTGATGGCGGCCCAGATGTCGGCGTATTACGATGCATATGTCATAACCAATGCAACACCACAGGATAACACCGATTGGGTCCTGGACCTGGAGCTCTCTCAGAATAGGAGAGCTCTTGGATATCACGAGAAGCTTGTCAATGTCCACAACGACTTCGGGCCACTTGAATATGTGGCTATCACAGGGTCCGCAACGGCAGTTCCACAGTTCCTTGTCAAACCCGAGGAAGGATCGACCGAGATCGTTAATTCCGATGTCATGTATGGATTCATGGACAGCGATAATTCCCGGATGGATTCAGCTGTTGGCAGGATAATCCAGTATGAAGTGTCACTTGCATCAAATCAGCTGTTGAAAACCTATCTTTTCGATGATTTCTCTGAGACGGTAACAGTGGATTACAGGGACGTTGCCGGTGGGACCCATGAAAAGACATGGAGAGAGCATGGCGCTTCATTCTCTGGTTTTGACATTACTTACAAGAGAATGCAGGCAACTCCTGCAAGATGGATCTGCACAGATTTCGAGGATGCCGGATTCACCTATGATTATATTGGCCCCTTCAATACTGGAAACAAGTTCCTTGATGGAACTGTGAATTCCATGGAAAACGATCTCACGGAGATCTGCGAGGGAGCTGGATACGTGGCCTACAGGGGCCATGGATCCGATACAGGGTCCCTATATGGTATAAGGGTCTACGGGCCCAATGGTGATGAACATCAGCTCAGGTACTCCGATGCAGCTGCAATGAACGTTCCACCTCAAATAGCATTCTTCGTATCCTGTCTGAATGGAAAGATATACGGACATGGTCCCGGAACTGATCCGGGAAGCGATGTTGCATTCGACAAATTGTTGACACTTAACTATCTCGCAGCCGGTCCCGCGGTCCTGGTGGGAGCTACAGAGGTTTCCTTCTCGAACATCGGTCAGGACCTGACCTCACTTCCAGCCGAATACCTTCCTTTCGTCGATGATCACAGATGGGACCACAACGATGCATGGTATGCATTCGTCTGGGATGGGATCCTGAACCACCCGGAGCACGGGACGATCGGGAAGGCGGTCCAGTGGTCGGAGAACAGATACATGAACTATGGGCCGAACAATCAACCGTCTCCTATGAACCCTGATGGAGGGGTAGACTGGTACGAGGTGACGTTCTTCGCAGTTTACGGGGACCCGGCCTTCAGACCCGCCATCGATGAGAATACCACACCAGGCTATGATCCGTGGCATAACGGACCCGATGATATGTGATCATTGATAACCTGATCCGAAAATATGATAGGCCCCAAAGAGGGGGTCGTCCCTTTTCAATATCATTCCTCAATTTTTGTTTCAGTTCACCCTGTTATCGGAAACTATTTATCATCACCCCGACAGATACCTTCAATGATGCAAATGATGGAGGTGGATACCATCGAAAGTTACAAACAGAAATATCCCGATGAGTGGATAATAGTTGAGGTCCTTGCCAGGAATGATCAGGGCAAGGTAACGGATGCTGAAATATTGGGTCATTCCAAGGACAAGGAAAATATTGATAGGATCATGATGGAACATGAAGGTTTGACCTTCACTTTCTTTTCAGGCGAGATACCCCAGAGAGGCCACGCGTTCGCACTGTGATGGTGATCATATGTCAGAGGCCTCCATTAGTCGTGATTGTACAGCTATAGTTCTGGATGGGTCGGTTTCCGGTCCGGATGGAGAGAGGATGGTCCAATTCATCCTTGATACTGGAGCATCCATCACCATGATCCCGGGTAAGGTAATTCAGAAGATCGGCTCATCAACTATTATCACTGCAAGGTCTGTGCATATTCAGACGGCAGGTGGAACGGTTGATGTTGATATTGTAAGGGTCGATTCTATTGAAATAATGGGAAAGACCGTGAAAAACATCGAGGTTGCGAGTTTTGACCTGCCCACCGAAACAAGGGTCGAAGGTCTGCTCGGATTGAATTTCCTGAAGCATTTCAGGATGACCCTGGATTTCCCGAATGGGAAGCTGAGCCTTGTATGAACCTTTCCATATTCTTTTTAATCATTACGTATATCCTGTATGCAGGATAGGGGGCATCCATTGCGGGGTTCGGAGAAGAAAAGGTCCAATTTCATTTACAAGAAAAGAAGGGCCAACCTCGTCACTGTATTGGTAAGGATATCCTTCCTGCTGTTGATGATAATCATAATAGCTTCTCTGGTTTATACATTCAGGGACCATTACGAGGACTCCCAGGGGGATGGGATCTCATATCCGGATGCCGTATATTTCACCGTTATGTCCATCACGACCACGGGTTACGGGGATATCGTTCCGGTATCGGAATCGGCCAGGATATTCGATACGGTCCTGATCACGTTCGGTAGAGCCGCAATGTGGTTCGTTATAGTCGGGACCACCTATCAGTTCATCTATGATAGATATCGGGAGGCAGTGATGATGAAGACCATTCAGAGAACGCTCAAGGACCATATACTGATCGTGGGCTATACCACTTCGGGACAGACAACTGCTGACGAACTGGTATCCCGGGGGTCCAAGAAGAGGAATATCGTAGTGATCACGACAGATCCTGATGAGGCTCAGCTTGCAGCCGATGATGGGTTCATATCCATCAACGGTGACGCGTCCAAAGAGACGGTCCTGATGGATGCGATGGTCGAAAAGGCCTCTTCGATCGTTATATCCACTCGAAAGGATGACAACAATATACTGATCACCCTGACGGCCAAATATCTGAACCCCGGCATCAGGGTGATATCACAGGTAACCGACCTTGAGAACATCAAGCTGCTCAAGAAATCAGGAGTGGAGACCATCATCGCTCCTGCTGTGACATCAGGCTCATTGATGGCAACTGCGACATCCCAACCGAATGTCGTCCATCTTCTTGAGGATGTAATGACCTCCGAGAAGGGGATGTACCTGAGCCAGAGGGAGGTCATGGGAGTGGAACTTGGCAAGGATCCAAGGTCACTGAAGGGGATCGTTGTCCTGGGTGTGGTCAGGTCGGAAAAGGTCCTTTCCCTGGAGAAGATGGACAGATTGAAACTGAGGGAAGGTGACCATCTTCTCATAATGGATGATTAATAAGCCATCAAGGACCCAAATATTTATACGATCAGATGTTAAAAGGAAGTGTGAGATCCATCAAATGGGAGAAGGGGGCATTGGAAGATATCCTGGGTTCGATCAGGGATGAGTTCGATAGGGGCATTCCTGTAATAGTTCCCACCGATACGGTATACGGCATCACTGCACCTATCGAAGATATTGGGCTCCTGAACGAGATATTCTCCATGAAGAAGAGACCTGAAGAGATGAAGCTCCCCGTGGCTGTAGGTTCTCTTGAAATGATCGAAATGGTTGCCAGACCGGATATGGGAATGATGGAAATATTGAAAGAGAACCTTCCGGGTCCGGTCACATTCATTGTTCCTGCTGATCGGGGTCTTCCGGGCCAAGTTGTTCAGGAGGGTAAGGTTGCGATAAGGATCCCGGAACATCCAATATTCCATTCGATCTGTGAGAAGTTCGGTCCGGTCGCACTGACCAGCGCCAATGTTCATGGGAAGGGTCCCGTCATGGGGGAGGAGGACCTTGAAGGACAGATGGGGAGATCGGACCTCCTAATGATAGAGGACATTTCATCGATATCATCGGAGCCGTCGGAGATGATAGATATTACAGAATATCCACCAATATTACTAAGAAAGGGAAAGGTAAATATCTTTGATCGTATGAGGGGCCACAATGGATGAGGATGAACTCTCCAAATGGAAGCGGGCAGGCGGAATAGCCGGAAAGGCAAGGGATCTCGGGGCCAGGATGGTCGAGGAAGGGGTCACCTATCTTGAAGTTGCCAATACCGTTGAGGACCTTATCAGGGATCATGGGGCCAGGGTGGCCTTCCCGACCAATATTGCGATCAATGATATCGCGGCACATTACACTCCCAAACCGAATGACAAGGGTAAGTTCCAGTATGGTGACCTCGTCAAGATAGATGTCGGAGCTCATATAGATGGCAGGATAGGTGACACCGCAAAGACAGTAGAGGTCGGATCAAACACCTACCATGGCCTGATACTGGCGGCCAAGTTATCGCTCGAATCCGCCATCGAGGTGATCAGGGGTGGGATCTCACTTTCAACTATTGGATCCATTGTGGAAAGGACCATCAATTCGTCAGGATTCAAACCCATAGTCAATCTCACCGGTCATTCCATAGAGAGGTACAATCTTCATGCAGGCCTCTCGGTACCGAACTATGATGACAGATCAAGGGATTACCTGCCAGTTGGAACCATAGTGGCAATAGAACCCTTTGCTACAACAGGTGTCGGCGAGGTAACATCGGGAAAGAGGTCCAATATCTACCGCTTCGTTCGACCAAGGGGCAAGTTGAAAGAAGATCAGATAGCAGCCATGGAGATCCTGAGATCGGAGATGAACAGACTGCCATTCTCCGAGAGATGGCTTTCAAGAAAGATCGAAAGATCTGAAAGACCTTTAAAAGGATTGGTCAGGGCCGGTTCGGTCTATTCCTACCCGATATTGAAGGAAACATCGGGCGGCATGGTGGCCCAGTGGGAACATACGTTATACGTAACCGAGAACGGTTGCAAGGTCTTAACATATTGAGGAATTGAAATGTCCAAAGATCCTGTAGGGAAAAAAAGGATGACATATGCACAGGCAGGTGTTGATATCCGGAGTGAAGGAGATGCCATTCGCGGATTGGTCTCCTCCCTTGGTTTCAAGAGGAAAGGCGTGGGTTCTCCAGTGGACCTTGGTGGAAGCTTCACCGGATTGATCGATATAGGGGACAGGTATCTTTCCCTTTGTACCGATGGTGTGGGGTCCAAGATAAAGATCGCGGAGACCCTGCAAAAATGGGATACCGTGGGTATCGACTGCATGGCGATGAATGTCAACGACATGATATGCGTCGGGGCAGAACCTTTGGCATTTGTGGATTACATTGCGACCGAGGATCCTGACAGGGGTATCCTCTCGGAGATCGGGAAGGGCCTGAACGAAGGTGCAAAGCGGTCCAATCTAACGATCATAGGCGGGGAGACCGCCACCCTTCCTGAGATAGTCAAAGGACTCGATCTCGCGGGGACCTGCCTTGGGATGGTGAACAAGGATGCCGTCATCACCGGAAAGGATGTTTCCCCCGGAGATCTGATCATCGGTCTTCCGTCATCCGGGATACATTCCAACGGGTTCACCCTTGTAAGAATGGTCGTGGAGGAGAATGGTCTTTCCTACATCTCACCACTCCAGGAGGTCATCGGATCAACGGAGTGGAGTTCCAGGACCCTCTACCCCGAGCATATGAAGGCGGTGGAGGACTGGGTAGGTTCCACCGAACCAAAGGTTCTTGGAGATGTCCTGCTGACACCAACCAGGATCTATGTGAAGGAAATACTGGAACTCCTGAGGACGGTGAAGAAGGGATCGGTCAAGGGTATGGCAAATATCACCGGCGGCGGGATGAGGAACATCAGCAGAATGAAGGAGGACCTGTCGTACGTGATCGATGACATGTTCGAGGTTCCTCCTGTGTTCAGATTGATCCAGGTCCTCGGAAGGATCGAGGAGAAGGAGATGTACCAGACCTTCAATATGGGTCTTGGGATGGTGATCGTCATCGATAACCGGTCCAGGGATGATGTCTTGACCGTCCTTGCGAAATATGGGGCCAGGGTTATCGGCCGGGTTGAGAATGGTTCCGGTGTTCACCTTGTTGAAGAAGGAGTGGATTATTCTGGATATGTTTGATGTAAGGATCAACAACGATGGTCTGATATATGAAGATCCTCAAAAATCAGATCTAAGCAAGAACGACCCCGCTATCCTCTTCCCATGTGTCTTGACCTTCGGATGCGGTAAGGATAATTCCGTTTCTAACCATTTAATGCTTTTGTCCTCTTGCACCTCATATCGGGGATTTACATATACAGATCTGGGGCTGATATCCCATTATCCTACCCGATAGGGGACATTGATGCAAACAGTTAAATAATAAAGGTATTATGCACGTTCTCGTCTTGACCGTATCGGGTAGCGGAAAGGGTAATTCTGGGTCCGTAGCTCAGCTAGGTAGGATGCTCGGTCTATTCTGAGGCCGCCTTCCCTAGAAAGAGCGTCTGGCTTTTAACCAGATGGCCGGGGGTTCGAATCCCCTCGGACCCGCCACTTCCTCCTGATATGGTACAACGCTGTCTACCCGCCGGCCCAGGAGGACCTCATGATGCCACAGTTCAACGTTATGGAGAACTACCTCGTTCCGAGACATTCGATAATGTCGGAAGAAGAGGTCGATGAGTTGTTAAAGGAGTACGGGATCGTAAAGGGAAAGCTCCCTTTGATCCTGATGGCAGATCCATGTGCCAAAGCCCTGGCAGCTCAACCCGGGCAGGTGATCAAGATCGAGAGGGAGAGCCCGACCGCGGGAGCTTCCAATTATTACAGACTTGTTGTTGAGGAGAAGACCGGTCTATAGGGGGATATCACAAATGCAGTTCAATGCCCATGAACCTAGAGGTCATATTTTCAAGGAGGTGCTCCAATGAAAGAAGTAGTCGAAGCTTTCTTCAGTAGCCGTAATATAATCAACCATCAAATGGCATCGTTCAATGATTTTCTGCCAACCCATGATAATCCCAAATCAAGGATGCAGAGGATCATCGATTCCATAAGGATCGGTGAGGTCGACAATGAAAGGGGGATCATCAGGCTCGATGTTGACAAGCTTGATGAGGATTCCATAGATATCAAACTTGGAAGGATCACTGTGGGGACCCCGATAGTCAAGGAAGCAAATGGCGCAACCCATGAGCTTACTCCCATGGAGGCAAGGCTGAGGGACCTTACCTATTCCTCTCCGATCTTCCTGGAGTTCACCATCATCGAGAATGGGATAGACAGGGAACCGGAGAAGGTCAAGATCGGCGACCTGCCCATCATGATCAAGTCCAAGAGGTGCAATCTTCATCGGGAGATGTTGAGCCAGGACAGGAACCTTACAGATGACCAATATGGCAGGAAGCTCCAGGACATGAGGGAAGACCCATTGGACCCTGGTGGATATTTCATAATAAACGGGACCGAGAGATCTCTGATCTCCCTTGAGGACCTGTCACCCAACAGGGTGCTTGTGGAATGGGAAGAGAAGTACGGCACTCCCATGGCCGTTGCAAAGGTGTTCTCGCAGAGAGAGGGTTTCAGGGCCCTAACAGCAGTAGAGCACAAGAAGGACGGCATGCTCATGGTGTCGGTACCTGCGGCACCTACACAGATACCTCTTGTGATCCTCATGAAAGCACTTGGAATGGACGCTGATGAGGATATCGCCAAGGCGATCGTTTCCGATGAGAGGATGAACAATGTGGTGTTCGCAAACCTTGAAGAATGTGCAGTGACCCATAATGTCAACACTATCGAGGATGCACTGAACTACCTAGAAAAGAAGTTTGCAACCGGTCAGGCCAAGGAGTTCAGGGAGAAGAAGGTCGAGTCGATCATCGACAAATCACTCCTTCCCCATCTGGGAGATCACAGGGACCAGAGGATCAAGAAGTCCATCTACCTCGGAAGGATCGCAAGGTCGGTTCTCGAGCTCAAGCTCAAACAGAGGGACCCTGATGATAAGGACCATTATGCAAACAAGAGGATATCACTTGCGGGAGACCTCTGTGAGGACCTGTTCAGGGTAGCCTTCACCTCTCTGATGAAGGACCTCAAGTATCAGCTCGAGAGGACCATCACCAGGAAAAGGAAGCTCAGGGTCGCATCCTCCATCAGGCCCGATGTCCTTTCACAAAGGATAATCCATGCGCTTGCGACAGGCAACTGGGTTGGAGGCAGGGATGGTGTATCCCAGCTCCTTGATCGGACCTGCAACATGTCAACCATCTCTCATCTCAGGAGGATCACATCACCGCTGACAAGGTCACAGCCCCATTTCGAAGCGAGAGATCTTCATCCCACACAGTGGGGGAGGCTCTGCCCGAACGAGACCCCTGAGGGTCAAAACTGCGGTCTTGTGAAGAACCTTGCTCTCATAGTCGATATTTCCGAAGGTTATGACGACAGAAAGCTGGAGTCCACTCTATTTGACATGGGTGTAAGGAGGATCGAAAAGGAACTCACGGATGAAGCCAGGGTATACCTCAACGGCAACCTGATCGGCATACATCACGACCCTGAAGGGCTTGTGGACTCCGTGAGGAAAAGAAGGAGACAGGGATTCCTTGCAATGCCTCAAGAGAAATCCAACGAGATCAATGTGAGATACAATACCCAGGTGAACTCGGTCATCATCAACAGCGATGATGGAAGGGTTAGAAGGCCTCTCTTCGTACTTGAAAAGGGACAGCACAAGCTTACGGATCGTATGAAGCAGTCCCTCGTAGATGGCAAGATCACATGGGAAGACCTCGTTCAGCAGGGCATCATCGAGTGGATAGATGCTGAAGAGGAAGAGGATCTCTGGATCGCAGTGGATGAGAACGGGATTGAGTCCGGAATGACGCATATGGAGATAGACCCTATGGTGATCCTGGGAACCTGCTCGGGACTTGTCTGCTATCCTCATCACAACTCATCCCCAAGGATCACAATGGGGTCAGGAATGGCCAAACAGTCACTCGGACTGGGATCTTCCAACTTCAGGATCAGATGCGACACACGGGGACATCTACTCCATTATCCGCAGAAACCCATGTTGCAGACGAAGACCATGGATTTCGTCAACTTCAACAAGAGACCCGGCGGTCAGAACTTCGTCGTTGCTGTAATGTCCTATCAAGGATACAACATGGAGGATGCACTCATCTTCAACAAGGCTTCCATCGAGAGGGGTCTGGGAAGGTCCACGTTCATCAGGACCTACTCTGTCGAGGAAAGAAGGTATCCCGGCGGCCAGGAAGATCGGATCGAGATCCCTGACCCGGAAGTCATGGGTGCTAGGACCGAAGAGGCATATACCAACCTCGACGAGGATGGGATCATATCACCCGAGTTCGATGTGAACGGGAAGGATGTCCTCATCGGCAGGACCTCCCCTCCCAGGTTCCTGGAGGAACATACGGACTTCCTTACCCCGAGGAGGAGAAGGGAGACTTCACTGACCGTCAGGCCAAGGGAGTTGGGATATGTGGATTCTGTCATGATCACCGAGTCCGAGAACGGACTGAGGCTGGTGAAGGTAACGGTCAGGTCCGAAAAGATCCCAGAAATTGGTGATAAGTTCGCTTCAAGACACGGGCAGAAGGGTGTTATCGGACATATTGCAAATCCGGAGGATATGCCATTTAACGAGCTGGGCATACCCCCTGATCTGGTCACTAACCCCCACGCTATTCCTTCCCGTATGACCGTGGCCCATGTCCTCGAGATGATCGGAGGAAAGGCAGGATCCATGAACGGTAGGTTCATTGATGGAACTGCCTTCTCCGGTGAGAAGGAGGAAAAGCTCAGAGCCGAGCTCCACGATCTCGGTTTCAAACATACCGGGAAAGAGACAATGTATGACCCGTTCACCGGAAAGAAGCTCAGGGTTGACGTCTTCAAGGGTGTCATCTATTATCAGAAACTTCATCATATGGTGTCAGGAAAGATGCATGTCAGATCAAGGGGACCTGTCCAGATCCTGACAAGACAACCCACGGAAGGACGGTCAAGACAGGGTGGTCTGAGGTTCGGAGAGATGGAGAGGGACTGCCTGATCGCCCATGGTGTTTCCATGGTCATCAAGGACAGGCTCCTTGATGAGTCGGACGGGACCATCGAGTATGTCTGTGGCAACCCCCTGTGTGGGAACGTTGCCATGCTTGACAAGAGGGGAGTTCTCAGATGTCCGGTTTGCGGCGAAACAGGGAACATCCATCCTGTCCAGACAAGCTATGCATTCAAGTTACTCATGGACGAGTTGAAATCGATGTGTGTTGCAATGAGATTGAATCTGGAGGATCTACGCTGAGGAGGTGAGAAGATGGTTTCATATCAGTATATACCAAAGAAGATCGGCAAGATACAGTTCGCCCTCATCTCACCGGAAGAGGTAAGGAAAATGTCAGCCACGAAGATCATCACTGCCGATACATACGACGATGATGGTTTTCCCATTGATATGGGGTTGATGGATCCGAGACTGGGTGTTATCGAACCGGGTCTGAAGTGCAAGACATGCGGAAAGAAGGTTGACGAGTGCCCTGGGCATTTTGGTCACATCGATCTCGCAATGCCTGTGATCCATGAAGGCTATACCAAATTGATCAAGGAGATGCTGTCTGCAACATGCCGGACCTGTGGAAGGGTCAAACTCCCGGAGGAGAGGGTCAAGCAGTATATGGAGAGGATCAACAATATCGATACGATATCCCTGAAACCTTTCCAGTATCTTTCACTTTCAGGTTCCATCAGGCACGAGGCGGTCAAGGTCACCCAATGCCCACACCCCGATTGTGGTGAGATGTCAAAGGCCATAACCCTTGACAAACCCACCACTTACAGGGAAGAGGGACATAAATTGACCCCCAAGGAGATCCGGGAGAGACTCGAGAGGATCCCATCGGAACAGCTTCTGCTCATCGGGTTGAATCCCGCAGTAGCAAGGCCCGAATGGATGATCCTAACATCCCTCCCTGTTCCTCCGGTCACTGTCAGGCCATCCATCACCCTGGAATCGGGAGACCGTTCCGAGGACGATCTTACACACAAGCTTGTGGATGTTCTCAGGATCAATCAGAGATTGCAGGAGAACAGGGACTCGGGAGCTCCCCAGCTCATCGTAGAGGACCTGTGGGAACTCCTCCAATATCACATTACCACATATTTTGACAACCAGACCTCCGGCATCCCCCCTGCAAGGCACAGGTCAGGGAGGCCGTTGAAGACACTTGCACAGAGATTGAAGGGGAAAGAGGGTAGGTTCAGATCGAACCTGTCAGGTAAGAGGGTAAATTTCTCGGCAAGGACCGTGATCTCACCTGATCCGTACATCTCCATCAACGAGGTAGGTGTCCCGATGCCCATTGCCCTTGAATTGACCGTCCCAATGAGGGTCAACGAGTTCAATTTCGAACAGGCAAAGGGATTCGTCGAGAGGGGGCATAATATCCACCCGGGTGCAAATTACATCATCAGGCCAGATGGTCAGAGACTCCGGTTGACAGAGAGGAACAAGGAGACCCTTCTTGAAAAGCTCCAGGTCGGATATATCGTCGAGAGACACATCATGGATGGGGATATCGTCCTGTTCAACAGGCAGCCATCACTTCACAGGATGTCAATGATGGCCCATGAAGTAAGGGTCATGGACGGAAAGACATTCAGACTGAACCTTCCAGACTGTCCTCCATACAACGCTGATTTCGATGGAGATGAGATGAACCTTCACTGTCTCCAGGGCGAGGAAGCGAGGGCCGAGGCCAAGATCATCATGAGGGTCCAGGAACATATCCTGTCACCAAGGTTCGGAGGACCTGTCATAGGAGCGATCCATGATCATATTTCCGGAAACTTCATGCTGACACATCACAATCCGCTATTCCCCAAGGAGGAAGCATATCATATTCTATCAAGGACCTCCTTCAAGGGAAAGCTCCTGGAACCGGACATTGTAGATGAGAATGGGAAAGAATACTGGGGAGGAAAGACAATATTCTCGCATATCCTTCCCCCCGGCCTCCATATGGAATATCCATCGGCCGTCTACACCGGAGACGGCGATGTGGAAGAAGAGGACAGCCTTGTCAAGATCTTCCCCGACGATGATGGAAGATCGAGGTTGGTCACGGGTCCGATCGATGAGATGTCCATCGGGGCGTTCAAGGGAAAACTGCTCGAGAAGATAGTCAGGGATTACGGTTCCGATGCAGGCAGGGAATTCCTTGATGATGCAACAAGGATCGGTATAACCGCCATCACCCTTATGGGATTCTCCACAGGTATAGATGAGGAGGATATCCCTGAAGAGGCCAAGTTGAGGATCCGTGATACCCTGGTCGAGGCCGAGGCAAAGGTGGACGATTATGTCAAGAAATTCAACTCAGGATATCTGGAACCGCTTCCGGGAAGATCGTTGAAGGAGACGCTCGAGGTGGAAGCCATGAGGACCCTGGGAAGAGCAAGGGACATGGCAGGTCAGATCGCATCGAAATATCTCGGTCTGAAGAACTCCGCTGTAATAATGGCCCGTTCCGGTGCAAGAGGTTCGATGCTCAATCTTTCACAGATGTCAGGTTGCATTGGACAGCAGGCTGTCAGAGGAGAGAGGATCCAGAGAGGTTATCAGGGAAGGACACTTCCTCACTTCAAACAGATGGACCTCGGTGCAGCTGCGAAGGGATTCGTCAAGTCATGTTACAAGAGCGGTCTGAACCCGACCGAGTATTTCTTCCACTCGATGGGTGGAAGAGAAGGTCTGGTGGACACTGCTGTCAGGACATCAAGGTCCGGTTACATGCAGAGAAGGCTCATCAACGCACTCGAGGATCTGAAGGTCCTGCCCGACAGGACGGTAAGGAATACTTCCGGAACAATTGTTCAGTTCAAGTATGGAGAAGATGGTGTTGACCCAACCCGGTCAGCCAGGTCCGATCCTATTGATTATGAAGATATCATCAGAACTGCAATGAGGGAGGTGGCATGATGGTCGAGAGGAACATTATCATCAAGAACAAGAAGGAACTCGTCGATTTCCTTGTATCCAGGGACCTTCCAAAAGATGGGGTATTGAAGCTCCTGGGACCCGATTCCGAGCATTCCCTTGAAGAGGTCCTTTCAATGGGACCTACACAAATGGAGAGATTATCCGGCATCTCCGGCAAGAGGTTCAAGAGGTCCTTTGCATGGGTTAGGCTCGAAGGAGATGAACCTGCCGTCGAAGGGCCCAGTTCACAGGCTGTAACCGTGGAGACCTCAGAGAAAGCGGAAACCAAGCCAAAGGCCGCTCCAGCCAAGAAGGAGAAGAAGGAGATGGGTTTCATCTGGACATCCCCTGATAAAGATGCCATTGATGAGGCGATCACCATCCTGGAGAAGGATAAGAAGGTGATCTGGCCCTGCAAGTTCTACGTGAACCTTAAAAGGTTCGAGCTTCCTATTGATGGGTTCATCTATATCAAATCCGATTCTGTGGCGTTCAAAGCAAGGATCTCCCATATCGAGACCGATAAGGAACCTTTGAAAACCCCGAAGGGAAAGAAACTGATACCATCAAGGCTCTCCAAGGTCGTACCGGATGGATCAGCCCTTGCATACCTTACAATCTCATCGATCGAACCCCTGCCACAGGGACTTCCTCTGGGATCTTTCACAACAGTGAACGATACCCCGGTCAAGAGCGCAAGGCAGTATACCTTGATCTGGGTGGAGGACTTCGAGGACCTTCTCAAGAAGGAGAACGAACCAGCTCCCAAGGAGACCAAGAAGGAACAAAAGCAGAAGAAGGTCGTTGAAGAGATCGCCGTAGAGCAGTTCAAACCATTGAGGACCGATCTGATCGAAGAGGTCATGAAGAAGAACAAGGTCGAGATACCGGTTGATTACAGGTATTTCCTCTCCGAGAGGGCGGTTCGTGAGGACTGGGACTACAAGAAGATGGAGAGTTCCATCGTGATGATCGATGAACTGTTGAAGGTGTTCGAGAAGATCGAGAACACCGGAGGTAGAACAACCCTTTCATCCAAGATGATATTCGATCTTGGGAACAAGATGATCGACCTCAAGGTTGACAAGAAGAATTACATAGAAAAGATATGCAATATGGCGCTTTCCCAGTTCAAGAGGAACCTGATAGATCCTCATGAATCTGTTGGTATCGTTGCCGCACAGTCCATTGGAGAACCGGGCACACAGATGACAATGAGGACATTCCACTATGCTGGTGTGGCAGAGATCAACGTGACACTGGGTCTTCCAAGATTGATCGAGATAGTCGATGCAAGGAAGATGCCCTCAACTCCGATGATGGAGATCCATCTGAGAAAGGAGAAAGGTCAGACCCTCAATGATATCAAGAAGTTCGTCAACAGCAACATCGAGCTTACCCTTGTGTCTGACGTCTCGGACACCGAGGTGGATCTTGCCAGGATGATCATCACCATTTCTCCCAGGAAGAAGGTGATGGATAAGAAGGACATCGATCAGGAGTTCCTCATTAAACGAATAAGGGAGACCAACAAGAAGATCAAGGAGAGCCAGATCGAAAGGTTGGATGACAGGTTTGTGATCAACTTCATGGGCCAAAAGAAGATGAACTTCAAGACCATTTTGAACATGTGGGAGAACATCAAGAAGTCCAAAGTGAAGGGAATAGACGAGATCAAGAGGGTCATTATCCGCCACGAGGGTGAAGAATATGTCCTCTACTCGGAAGGTTCCAGCATGAAGAAGATCCTTGAGCTTCCGGGTGTGGATGTTGCCCGTGCTTCCACCAACAGCATCATTGAGATATCATTGGTCCTCGGTGTGGAAGCAGCGAGGAGATCGATCTTCGAAGAAGCAAAGAAGACACTTTCGGAACAGGGCCTTACAGTGGACCCCAGACATCTGATGCTTGTGGCCGATGTCATGGCGGTCGGTGGCACCATAAGGGCCATAGGAAGACATGGCATATCAGGAGAGAAATCATCTGTTCTTGCCAGAGCTGCGTTCGAGATCACCGCCAATCACCTGCTTACGGCAGGTATCACCGGTGAGGTCGAACCACTTTCGGGTGTTGCAGAGAACATTATCGTGGGTCAGCCGATAACACAGGGAACCGGTGCTGTAGAGTTGATCTACAAGCATATTGACCTCAAGAAAAAATAGGAGGGATCGTTTGGATATTAAAAGAGCATTGAGAAGTGTCCATGACAATGGTAAGGTGACCGTTGGATTGAAGGAGACCATGAAACAGCTGAAGAAGAAGAAGGTCAAGCTGATCATAGTCTCAAAGAACTGTCCGGAGAAAGAACTGGAGGAGATGAAGACATTCAAGGTTCCGGTATACACCTATGCAGGGACCAATGCTGATCTCGGAGCAGCCAGCAGGAAACCGTTCTCCATCTCTACCCTTGGCGTGATCGATGCAGGTAACTCAGACATCCTCGCCCTTAAGGGGAATAAGTGAACACAGGATGTGAGACTGGAGGAACCAAAAGTATCGATGGAAATTACTAATCCGGCAACCTTTTTATATAAACATACATTTAAGGACAAAGTAGTTTCTATTTAACTCCAGCAATTCTGATTCAGATACGGGGGAATTCGAATGAAATCCATTATCAAGGGTGTATTGGAACGCGAAGAAAAGAGGATCAAAGGAGATACGCAATCTCAACCGACAGCCCCATCCGGAGGTGGTTTCGCTGCCAGGATCCAGCAGGAGGGGGCAAATGTCTCTTCCACCACGGAGAGGGTCCCGGTCGAATCCATGTCAGGTTCAAACCCTGAGGATGAAGAGCTCAGAAGGGTCCTTGCAAGCCTCAGGACCAACATCAAGATCGTCGGTTGCGGGGGGGCAGGAGGCAATACCATCAACCGGGTTGTCGAAGAAGGTATCGTTGGAGCGGATATCTTTGCTCTCAACACTGATGCCCAGCATCTATTAACGATCCATTCACCCCACAAGATCCTCATTGGAAGGAGGTCCACCAGGGGACTCGGTGCAGGTTCCGTTCCACAGATAGGCGGAGAGGCAGCCAGGGAGGCAGAGGAAGAGATCAGGGCCGGACTCATGAGCTCCGATATAGTATTCATCACCTGCGGACTTGGAGGGGGAACCGGAACCGGTTCCGCTCCGGAAGTTGCAAGGATCGCCAGGGAACTTGGGGCCCTTACCATCTCGATAGTGACCCAGCCTTTCACAGCCGAGGGTGTTGTAAGAATGCAGAATGCCGAGTATGGACTTGACAAGCTTCAGGAGTACAGCGACACCGTTATCGTGATACCCAATGACAAGCTTCTGGAGATCGTCCCCAGACTTCCACTCAACGCTGCCTTCAAGGTGGCTGATGAGATCTTGATGAGGTCTATCAAGGGCATCACGGAGATCATCACCAAGGTCGGACTTGTGAATCTTGATTTTGCCGACCTCAAGACCATCATGAAGGGTGGCGGTGTTGCAATGATCGGCATCGGAGAATCCAATGATGATGACAGGGCAATGAAGGCAGTGAACGCAGCTCTTGATTCACCTCTTCTTGAAGTGGATATCGGTGACGCTACCGGTGCGCTGATAAACGTCAGCGGAGGAGAGTCAATGACCGTTTCGGAAGCCGAGCTTGTCGCAGAGGAGATCCACAAGAGGGTCAACCCGATGGCAAGGATAATCTGGGGGGCTCAGATCGATCCTGAACTCAAGGATACCATCAGGGTGATGCTTGTTATCACAGGTGTTAAATCCAAGCAGATATTCGGAAAGTCCCTGAAGAAGACGGGCGAGGCCCGCTTTGGAATAGATTTCATCAGGTGAGACGAGATGGACCTGCTTAAAAAAACATGGGGCTGGACCTGGGATAGAAGCCAGAAAGGTCAGAGGTGGTTAGAGTTCAAGATCAAGACCACTGGAAAGGGAAAGTACGGAAGGATCCTGAAGATGGCCCGGAAACCCTCAAGCGATGAGTATTCCAAGACCCTGATAATCACAGGTATCGGAATAGTCCTCATCGGTGGGATGGGATTCGGGATATTCCTGATCTGGGAATATTTCCCGGATTTCCTCTCCTGGGCACTAGCGTTATGATCCGAAGGTGATCAAATGGAAGAAGAAAATGCTGATGGAGAGGATCTCCTAGAGGTAGATTTCCCTCATACCATATTTGCGATCAAGACCGCACTAGGTCATGAGAAGACAGTTGCAGAGAACCTGGGGCAGAAGGGCAAGAGGAAAGGGGCTCATATCTTTTCCATTATCTCGCCCATGAAGCTCCGTGGATATGTCCTGATCGAGGGAGAAAAGAACGAGAAGGCGATCGAGGAGCTTCTCAAGGGAATGCAGTACGTAAGGGGCATAGTCGGTGGAGAACGCGATATATCCCTGAAAGAGATAGAGCATTACCTTGCTCCGAAACCTATCGTAGCCGATATCACCGAGGGTGATATCGTGGAGATAATCAACGGACCTTTCAAGGGAGAAAAGGCCAGGGTCAAGCAGATCGATACTGGAAAGGAAGAGATCACGGTCGAACTCTTCGAGGCCATGGTGTCCATCCCTGTCACCATCAAGGGTGACTCCGTAAGGGTCCTTGAAAAGGAAGAGAATCTTTGATAGGTTCTCTTCCTTTCATTTTCTTTTGAGCAGTGGTAGTTATGATGCTTCTTGGATCTGCATCTGTTAATATTTATGTTTCTTTTTAATGGGATGTGATCTCATCATTCTTCCTTTTCATTGAAGATCTCATCATGAACCGTTTGTGATTCCGGCTCTTCCACATTTTGTGATCCATTGTTCACATATTGCTTCTCACTGATATCTTCAGATCTTTTTTTGGCAAGGAATATCCAGATCATCGCAATTATTGCTATTATAATAACACTAATAGATATCATTATTATGATCATCAAGAGATTTCCATATCCATCAGATGTTTCATTTGAATCCTCGATAGTTATTGTCCAATTGGAATAGTATTTATTGTTGGAACTGTCGGTCACTTCTATGGACAAATGATATTCGCCTTTCTTGTTTATTGAGAACTCGATCTCTATCCCTTCCCCGCTCGAATCACCGATGGACCAATGGATACTTTTCACACCAACATTATCTGTAGCATTTACCTTGAAATGTAGGATATCACCAATATTTCCTTTGAATACTCCATCAATGGTGCAGGTAGGGTGTATATTGTCAACAATTGGAACTGATATTGATTCATAGGTTCCAATATTTCCAGACAGATCAAATACAAATACAGTGAAAGAGAGATCACCGATCCTATCATTTGGAACTTCAAATAGAATCCTTTCTTGACCTGTTTCGTTCTTGTAGATTTCCCCATCAATGAAAAAATGGACCCATGAGGAATGGATCTTGATGTTATCATTCATTTGTAGATCGAACTGTATCAATTCACCTGTTTCGGTTTGATTTATTTCAAAGTATACATTTACTGTTGGAGCAATATCATCAATAACTTCCACCCTTGTCTCCTCAGAAGAGATCGTATTGGTAAGGGTATCTGATAATGTGATCCGATAGATCAATTGTGAATCGTCATCAACAGGAACTGTTAAAGATCCAAAGTAAAGATATTCATCATTTTCTAGGTCAATTTCTGATGGGGTCCAATCCAGGCTCATTTCCATGAGCTCTTCTGGTGTAATTGGTAACAATTCAATCTCATCAGAATATTTTACCTGTTTAAAATTCGCATTCACATTTGATATTCCTGATTGGTCTTTCGCAATAATGATAATATAATACTGGGAACCAGTATAAGCTTTGGAGCATGATATGTCTCTGGCAATTATGGGTGGTGAACCATCTATAACAGTAAGATTCAACGAAATTGATGCAATATTATCAGAT
>JAUVCN010000015.1 GCA_030595715.1 Thermoplasmatales archaeon | reverse complement strand
CCCTTCTTCATGATCTCATCCCGATATCCCTTTCAGCATATGGACATGCGACAGAAAGTTCCTATGGCCTTGATTGGTCTCAGGTACGTCTTCATGGAAGGACCTACTGGAGATATGTCCCCACGGAACAACAGGAGGAGATCCTGGGGATCGCAAGGGGAGCTTCGGAGAAAGGTGCAAGGAATCCAAATGGGGATCTTGTGGATGAATGGGATATACTGGCCTTGAACGCCATCTGGGATATCTGGTGGAGAGCTGAACCTCCCGGTGATATCTGGTGGTGGTTGCCGTTCGATTCAGATCTGCCGCAACCTGCATCCGAGACGCCTCATCACTGTTCCGCTTTCGTTGCAACCGGGGATGCCACGGCCGACGGCGGTTTCGTTCTAGCACAATCTCTCTGGATGCCGTATTTCCTGTCACCCGCCCATGCTGTCTATATCGACATAATACCGGATGATGGCCTGAGGATCATGATGGAGGTTACCGCTGGAATGATCTGGTCAGGCACGGAGTTCTACACCAATTCAGCCGGAATGGTGATAGCCGAGACGACCCTGGGAACCGGACCTTACAGGTGGCTTGGGGTCCCATCTTTCGTGAGGCTCAGGAAAGCCGTTCAGTATGCCTCCTCCATCGATGAGTTCAAAGATATCATGCTTCTGAACACCAATGGGGCATATTGTGGAGATTATCTTCTGGCGGATTCCAAGACCAACGAGGTGGCGATCCTTGAACTGGGTTCTTACGAGTGGGAGCTAAAGAGAACGATGAACGGGTTCCTGCCCTCCTGTAATTATCCCTGGGATCCGGAGGTCGCAGCGGAGATGGGAGCTACCCAGGGCTGGGACCATGGATGCTATCCCAGGTGGGTCAGGTGGGAACAGCTATCGGAAAGGGATTACGGGACAATAGATGTGTTCAAGGGAATGGAGTATCTGGGGGACCATTTTGATACTGTGGAAGAGAAGATCAATCCCTGTTCACATACACTTTGCGGTCATGTAGAGAACGCGTCAGGATATCCACATGGGTCCCTTGATGGAAAAGTAACCAACCGGACAATGGCCCAGAGACAGGAGATCTGGTCCCGGTTCGGCCATTCCTGTGGCGAACCTTTCATTGTTGAAGTCCATGCCCGGGAGCATCCTGAATATGCATTCGATGATCTGGTGGATATCATTCCAAGGCCATATGCGGCTTTCTCACCACTTACAACCCTTGACGTAATGATCAAGGACCCGGGCGGTGATCCTGTTACCGGGGCAACCGTTACAATAAGGTCGGAAGTGGACAATGCTACCTTCGAGCTGATCACGGATGCTAGCGGGACGGTATGCTTTGAGTTCCTTCCATGTTCGGATTACCGCCTTGAAGCCGAAAAAGGAGATATGGCGGCCGATCATCGATTCATCCAGAAGGAGGATGGCCAGGTGGAACTGGTAATGGAACAGGTCAATGGTGGGGCTTCGATCCTGGATGGAGGATCCAAAATAGTTATTTTCATCGTAATGATCTTGATCCTTCTTGGTATTTCATACATTTTCATCAAGAAGAGCAACAAATCAAAATAGGGACAATTCCATAGCCTCTCAGGGTATGGTGTCACCCTGGGTGATATGAGATGCATTATTGTCCCAACTGCAGTGCCTATCAACATGACCCGGAAGCAAAGGTCTGTAGCAGATGTTCATTCGATATGACCGCTTATATGCTTCAGCAGAACAGGAGCATATCCGAAGACAAGGTCGAAGTGGTCAAAAAGGAACGAATAAGATTGGCAAGTTTCGATGAGGATAGCCCCTGCCCTCTGTGTGATGCTCCCACCAGATTGATCGATGGTGGAGTGGAAGTGGATCGTGAGGGGATCAGGATCAACATGCATGGTCTGAAGCTCATGGGTGGTGACATTACGAAGAAGACCGTTACCAGGTACCAGATGGATGTCAATGGTCTGGAGTGCTCGGACGGACACAGGTTCTTCACCGGCGTCAGGGCAAGGATACGTGCCCTCTGCCCGATGTGCATGGACGAGATGCATGAGTATGGAAGCTCCCTTTTCTCATGCACTCGATGCAATAAACATTTCTCCAAGGGGGACTGGGAGATCCCCGCTGAAGGTCTTGTCCTGGAAGAAGAGGGTTGGATGAAAGCGAATTGAACCAGCGACAACATTTAAACGTCAGCAAAACACTTCGCGATCGATGGATGAGAATTACGATGATCATGTGGATGCGGTCAAGGCCCTTGAAAGAGCCGAGGAACTGTACTCATCCATGTCATACGGGGAACTCTATGGCCCTGTAATGGAATGCCTGGAACTGGACCCCGAGCTTGGAAGAGCCTGGGAACTCAATGGAATGACAATGTTCTATTACGGTGATATGGAGGGAGCAAGGTCGGCCTTCAGGGAGGCAACCTCGAAGAAAGGCCATTATCCCGAGGCCAGATGGGCCTTGAACATGATGGAGAGCGACAAGTGGCCCTTGATGGAGGGTCCGGAAGCGGATATTGGTAGATATACAATGCTCGGGACCCAGCTTCTCAATGACCGGAAGTGGTTGGGGGCAGCATTATGTTTCACCAAATTGATGGAGATCACGGAGCCGGATTGGAGGGCCCGTTCCATCATGGGACTGATATATCGTGAAATGGACAAACTGGAGCCCTCTCTTCGGGAATACGAGGAAGCAGCATCACTGCCCGAAGCCCCACTCGAGATTTATTTCGATATGGCCGTCGTTCTTATCAAACTGGGAAAACTCCCCGAGGCCGAGAACATGTTGATGGACCTGATCGATAAAACAGGCCCCACACCACCTATCCTTAACAATTTGGGGACCGCAATCGAGGCTCAGGGAAGGGATGATGAGGCCATGGATATCTACGATGAGGTCATCGAGATGGATCCAAAGTATTATCCTGCCCTTTATTCCAAGGGAAGGCTCCTGCAGAAAAGGGGAAAGATGGATGAGGCCAGAGAGGTTCTCGGACAGGCTCTGGATCGAGAAGGCAGGATATTTGATATCAACGATATAAAGGGAAAGAAGGACAGGGATGATGATGATGAGATCTACATGAAAGAGATAATGATCGACCGGGATACTGATTAATACCAATAATTTGGTAGCTACAATATATTTATTTTCATTACTTCAATAAGCGATAGTATGGACCCCGAGATCGGATCGGCAATTGAAGCTTACAAAGAAGGACGTTTTGTCCTTGTCTATGATGCAGACGGGAGAGAAGAGGAATGTGATCTCTTCCTGCCCGCCGAGATCTGCAGGGATGAGCATATCAGGATAATGAGAAAGGATGGAGGTGGCCTCATATTCATGATGGTGAGGCCGGATATCAGGGATCGTCTTGGTCTCCCCTTCCTTCAGGATATGTTCCCCCAAAATTCAAAGGAATACCCCGTCCTTCGGGCATTGATATCGGATGATATCCCCTACGATACGAGGTCTTCATTCTCTCTGGCGATCAACCACCGGGATACATTTACCGGAATAACGGATATCGACAGGTCCCTGACCGTCAGGGAATTCGGAAAATTGTCTGAAAGGATACCGGAAATGAACGAGGTCGAGGCGCTTTCCGATTTTGGAGAACATTTCAGGACCCCCGGCCATATTCCGATCTGCATAGCATCGGATCGGATCCTCGAAACAAGGTTCGGTCATACGGAACTTTCGTGTGCCCTTTCGACAATGGCAGGTCTATCCGGAGTATCGGTGGGATGCGAGATCATGGGCGATGATGGGAAGGCCAAGCCAAAAGATGAGGTCAAGGCCTATGCGAAAGAGAATGGGATACCATTCCTGGAAGGGAAGCAGATAATCGATGCATGGAGAGATTGGGAGGGTGATTGGAAAAAAGATTACGTCCCCCCGGCCGAGAAGATCAAGGATGCAGTCATTCCGGACCAGGCTCCGGAGATATCTCTGGAGATCCGGGCAAAAAAAGGAAAGAGAGTGATGGCAACAGGTGTATTCGATATCATGCATCCGGGACATCTCCATTTTCTGAGAAAGGCGAAGGAGCTTGGGGATGAACTTGTCGTGGTGATCGCCCGTGATTCCACCGTTGAAGGTCTGAAACGCCACCCTATCGTCCATGAAAGGGATAGGAGGATGATGGTAGCCTCTCTCGGGGTCGTGGATGGTGCATATCTGGGATATGATGGGGACAGGTTCCGGATCGTTACCGAATTGAGACCGGATATCATAGCTCTCGGTTATGATCAGAGGGATCAGGAGGATGATCTGAAGGAACATCTCAAAGAGATGGGCATGGACACCTCTGTCATCAGGATCGACAAGAGGTCCGGTGATATCAATGGAACATCCGACATACTGGAGAAGATCAAGGAAGCCGGAGGTTGTGAATGAAAAGGATAGGTGTCGTCGATACAACATTCTCCAGGGTGAATATGGGGTTTGAGGCGATATCCGAGCTCAGATCCGTTGGCACCGGATTCAGGATCATCAGAAGGACCGTTCCCGGTGTCAAGGACCTGCCTGTGGCCTCCAAGAAGTTGATAGAGGAAGAGAACTGCGATATCGTACTTGCCCTCGGCATGCCCGGGAAAGAGGATATCGACAAGATCTGCGCTCATGAGGCCAGCCAGGGATTGATCCAGGCACAGTTGATGACGAACACGCACATAATCGAGGTCTTCGTTCACATGGACGAGGCCCCTACGGAAAAGGAGCTGACCATGGTAGCTGTGAATCGCACCAGGGAGCATGCCAGGAATGCTTACCTGCTCCTTTTCAGGCCCGATGATCTTGTCAAACAGGCAGGAACAGGTCAGAGACAGGGTTTCGAGGATACGGGGCCTGTTGAAGGAAAGAGCGGAATCAGACATTAGGTTACAGAGGAGTGATCCAAATGACAGATGAAGGAATCAGGATAGGATTCGTGGTTTCGGAGTACAACTTCGATATCACCATGATGATGTTGGAAAGAGCAAAGGCACACGCAGAGTTCCTTGGATGCGAGGTCAAAGATGTGATCCAGGTTCCCGGGGTCTATGATCTGCCCTTTGCATTGAAGAGAATGATAAAGCATGAGGGGATCGACTGCGTTGTTGCCCTCGGCGCTGTGATCGAGGGTGAGACGGATCATGACGAGATCGTGATCCAGCATGCGTCAAGAAAGATAATCGATATCTCACTGGAAGCGGACAAACCTGTCGGTCTGGGGATCACAGGTCCGGGGATGAGCAGGGGTCAGGCACAGGCAAGGATCGAAAATGCAAGGTCCGCTGTGGAAGCCTGTGTCAAGCTGATAAGAAATACCAAGGACTACAAATGAACCGATAAAAGGGCCTCAAAGGTCCTTTAATGCTTCAAGTATCTTCCTGGCCGTGGCCTTTCCAATACCTGGGACAGATACAAGTTCCATTTCCTCGATACCTTTGAGGTCGCTCAGGGACCTGTATCTCTCTTTCATTATCAAAACGACCTTTGAGGATACTCCCTTGATCCCGGAGAGGAACTCTTCAAGGTCTGCAGATGCAGGTGGCAACTTCTTTTTTGAGGATGATTCGGCAATTTTGATCAGTTTCTGGATCTTTTCGATATTGTCATCAAGGTCGATCCTTTCGAAACCGTCCTTCGTAACGATATGGAACTCTTCTCCGGTTGGAACATCCTGTGGCCTTTCCGCAAGTGTCTCCTTAAGGATCAAAAAGGCAAGAGCGATCGCCTGCTCCTTCGAGATGGTATCCTTGTATTTTTCTCCGAGGATCCGCAGGGCGGTCTTCGAACCCTTCCCGATAGCAGCTGCTTTCTTCTCCTGAAATACACCGGAGGGATCGGTCTCGTATAAGTGGAAGCCTGTGGGATCCAGGCCGCCGATGATGATCGCGGTGCCAAAAGGCCGAACACCTTCATATCTGGTATAAACCTCGTAGATCCGGGAGATCCATATCACAAGGGTTCTCAGATCAGGGTCCTCACCATACTTCTTCTTCTCTTCTTGGGCCTTTTCCCTGAGAATATCGATCAACACCCTGGCGTCGGCAATGAGTCCGGATGCCGCAGAACCTATTGTCGGAGTGATGCGGAAGAACTTTTCCAGGTCATCTTCTTCCACAAGAGGGGAGAAGATCGACTTGTCTATTGTGAAGAGGATGCCATCCTTGAACTTGATGGCCATTGCGAGGCCGCCTCTGTTTATGGCTTCTCTGGAATATTCAACCTGATGAACTCTACCTTCCGGTGAGAATATGGTTGATGATGTATCATATTGGTCCTGTTCCATCAGATATCACCGCTTCAGGCCTCTCCCTTCTTTCTCTTCAGAAGTCCCTTCCAGAAGGGTTTCTTCTTGGTTTCATCGTCAGCACCTTCTTCATCCCCTGTGGACTCCTTGTCCACTCCAACAGGGGGGAGTTCGGAGTAGCTTCTCGTTGGAAGATCTTCCACGTCATCTTCTTCATCATCCACATGGAATGTGACCAGGTCTTGAGGTGGGGCCAGGTCCTCTCCATACCTCTTCTCATACAGCATCTGAAGCGTCTCGGATGGTTTTGAACCAAGTGAGAGCAGGTCCACCCTTCTCTCTATCTCCTCGATCGTTAGGGAGGAAGCTTTCTTCCAAGGGTGGTATGTGACCGGCCTCTGAACGTCGATCACCTTCTTTTCCGAAGCAGGTTCATCTCCTTCCTCCTTTGGTGGAGTGTCACCTTCCTTCAACTTGACCAGTTTTAGTTCATGAAGCTCATATTTGAAGGGTCTCAATTTGTCCTTAAACTCATCTTTGGAGATCTTTCCCGCAAGAAAGGCCTTCCTCCATTTGTTGTACGCTCTTTCCGCTTCCCTGAGCTTCTTTTCGTGTTTCCTGTCGGTCGGTGCCATATCATACCTCCAGGTAGGATGTTAACCAAAATCCACCGATGGTTATTATATTTTGGTGTAAAAAACTGTAACTGACCTTTTGTTTCAGAGAACTGAATGCAGAGTGGTATTTTCCTATTCCATAATGGTTAAATATACCTTCTTTAATAGCCGCCTGCTCCCAGAGGGCAAAAGCCCTCTTCTCGCAAAGGAATGTGGTCCTATGTCAATGAACAGGATGGGTCTGGTCGTCAGTATGAACCGGCTAACAGAAGCGATCGTGAACTCCTACAAGGAGCACAACATGACCGAGGAGGACGCCCAGAACATGGCCTACCATGTTCTCAATTTCTTTGGTTTCGGTGACAGGATCGTCGACAACATCCTGGAACCGGAAGACCGTGATCTTTTCTACATGCTTGAGGATTTTGGCCTGCTCGTGACCGAGAGGGAGGAGACAACCCTCTATGACGGCAGGGAGTGGAGGATCCACTACTGGCTTTTGAAGAAGAATGTCATTCACACAATGGCATGCGACGGAGCTGGCAAACGCTCCATCACTGAGGATGAATCCACCATCTACAAGGATATCCCTGACGATGTCTGGATGAGATTTGATCCATCCATATGACTTTTTTACTGCCGCATAGGACCATAAACCCTTTATAAGCAGTACAGTTTAGGTCCAATCCACTGTGTAAGATGACCTGAACAGTTCGTCTGCCGAACAAGATCCTTTGGAGGATACCCCGATGAAGAGAGCTCTCTTTCTGAACAGTTTTATTGCATTGATAATGATGATCAGCGGATTCACCCTGGTAACAGGTGAAACCTCTACCGGGACCTATATGGATGACATGACGGTCCATGAGATCCAGGAACCTATTACTCCGGAATTCGAATCGGAATTTGCCCCCGAAGATGAGGATTACGTTCTCCTTGATGACCTGATCGATTCAGGTCATGCTACGGAATGGGTGATGGATTATGATAATATCCCAACAACGGTTGGATGGTTCGGTCCAAGGACCATGTCCCCTCCAACATCTCCGGGTGCCACCAAGGATGAGAACGATGGTCCGGGTAACGCTACCGAGATGACCGATGGCAGCACATATGAAGATAATGTGACATCATGGATGGACTCCACAAGCATTTATCTCAGTGATACGGACTGGTTCTACTTCAATCTCACAGTGGACACGAACCTGAATACCGCTGACAGGATCACCATTGACATCTCCTCTCCGGATGCGGATGAGAAGAATGCCCCCGTGATCGCAGAGTTCGGGACCTACTTCACGGGCAGCCTCTTTGGAGTTAATGCTGCATTCGATACGATGGACTTCGAGATGACAGGAGGAACTGATAGGAACACTTCGACCATTGAAGCCACGGTGGAGGCTACAGGGACCTACTATCTTCAGATCTATACCTGGAACCATACCACTGTCAATTATACCATCGAGGCATCGATATCCACTGTTTCTGTCAGCAATCCGGAATGGAATGCCATCTGGCCTGGAGGGACCTTTGTGAACAGTACCATTTTGCCTTCTCGAATGCAGGTGGCAGACCAGGCTAATGATACATGGGATTGGTTCTCGCTGTCACCCCTGATAGATGACCATGGCCTTGATACCGCAAGAGGTGATTCCATCAGGTTGGGATTCAGGATAGATGAGGCCACCGCATACAAGGGAAAACAGAATGCATACATGCAGCCGACCATGTACGACACTATTGCAGATACATGCGCCATTACATGGGTGTGGGTGGTATACAACAACTACGAGGAGTTTGCAAATGGCCAACCATCACTCCACCTTGTTATGTTAAGTCAACAACAGGGCCTACCCTTTTTCATATCCTCTGTATTCGGGACCGGTACGGGAGCTGCCATATCCCAGAACATCGTTTTCGAGGACAAGATAGATGCAGCATGGATAGGGGTAAACCCCGTCCAGTTATGGTATAATCAGAATTACAACATGTTCGGTTGCGATGATGGTGCTCATGTCCAGTACAATATCACGAACCTGAACGTGGACCTGCTCCCGCCCAACGATGCGCCGATCCTATCGGATCCGATAGATGATCAGGAATTCGACGAGGACATGGGACCATGGAACGTAACAGACCTGCTAGAGCATTTCTCCGACACCGATACGATAACACCCCTGGAATTCGTGATCACCAAACCATCAGGTGTTACCAACCCTGACGAGCTGGAGATCAAGATCGTTTCCGGGAGGTATCTTTGGGTCAACGTTACAGAGGAACACTGGCACGGTGAAGGAGAATACAAGATAAGATGCCTTGATTGGGGTGTTCTCGATCCCACCATATCCGTGGATGACCGGGAAGTCATGTCGAACGCCTTCATCATCACGATCGATCCGATCAACGATCCGGCATACATCGAGAAGGTGGAGACCGGAGCGGGTTCGGTTGTTAATGAACACGAACCCATCGAGATAAGCATTCCCCAGGGCAGCCCTGTATTCAGGTCCAAGAAGGTCTTCGGCAGGGATCATGATACAGAGGACCAGAACAAGCTTGTCTACACTCACAATTCGACCACTCCAAGGTTCCAATTGAACCAGAACGGCCAGATGGATTTCGTTCCCAACAATGATGATGTTGGCACGATCTTCATCAGGATCTGGGTGGATGATCAAAAAGGCGATGCAGAGGATGACTATGTTGACCTCAAGTTCATTATCCAGAACAGGAATGATAAACCCGAACTGACCAGGATCGAATGGAGTGATGGGGCAAGGTCGTTCGACCTTACCCAGGAAGACACCCCTACCTTCAAGAATGTCAGGGAGGACTTCGAGATCAACCTGACGGTCACAGCATCCGATCCCGATATCGAGATCGGGCAACCCGAATCCCTTGCATGGACCGTAGGTGCCAACGGATGGAATGTATTCAATCATCCGACCGATCCGTCGAAAGCTTACGTCACATACACACCGACAAATGAAGATGCGGTCTACGCCATGGTCGAGACAACGCTCTTTTGCATGGATACGTCCAATTCAATGAGCAACGAGATAAAGATCAGACTGATGATCGATAATGTCAACGATGCCCCCGAGATATTGACCGTGAACAATGAGGTTCCGGTCAAGCAAGGGGTCTTGAAGAAGGTCGTATTCACCGAGGAGACTGGAATATACGGACTCGAGGATGATCTTTTCACTATCAGTATATCCGCATTGGATATCGACCCCAGGGATTCCATTATATTCAGGTCAAGTGACCCGTCCTTCCAGTTCTACCCTGATGCAATGGATGAATTTACCGGGAACTTCACGATGAGACCAACACAGGAAATGGTCGGGATCCATACGGTGATCTTCACGGTGACCGATGAGGATGGAGATACTGATTCTGTTACCGTTGAATACGAGATCGTGAACACCAATGACGCGCCTACCGGTTTCACAGTGGATTGGGATACCTCCGTTGACCTGCTTACCGGGAACAATATAACCTTCTTCGTGGAGGATATGGAAGACCCCGATGGAGACGATCTTACTGTTTTCTGGGACTTCGGAGATAATACGGAAATAGTGGAAGGAGACACCGTTTCACACTTCTTCGCCAACGATCAATCCTACATAATAACCGTAACCATCAAGGACCCATCCGGATCAAAACTCGTCAAGACAAAGACCATCACCATCTATCCACAGGTTATACCTGAACCCGATCCGGACCTCGATACCGATGGAGATGGAATACCAGATATCTGGGAGGATGAGAATGGTCTTAACAAGCTCGTCCCCGATGCCACCCTGGACCCTGATAAGGATGGATTCACCAACTTCGAGGAATACCAGGCGAACACGAGCCCCATCAATGAGAACGATCATCCGATAAAAGAGGTGAGTTCCGATGCTGGTTTCGATCCTATCTGGATAGCCCTCATAGTAATGGCGTTCATCGTATTGGCCGCTGTAGCCTTCTTCATCTTCGCATTCATGAGGAATCCGAAACCTGTTCAACAGCAGCAGATGTATGCTTCGGAAAGTGGACTTCCACCGGGACAGGGACAACAGCAGCTTCCGGGGCAAGTTCCTATGGGCCTTCCACCGGGTCCTGCCCAGGAAGAAGTGGGAAGTGGTCAGGTATCTCCGGACCTTCCTCCGGCAGAGGAGCCGATGAAGGAAGAGGAACAGCTGCCCGAGTCATTCCTTGAGGATGCGGCAGCCGCCATCAAGGATGAGTCCACTCCACTTGAAGGTGAGGACAATATCTGGAGGCCCCCTGTGGAAGAAGGTGCGTCACATGAAAGCCAGATAGATGATCTATTTGCGGACGCTCCTGACGATGAACCCGTTGTGGATGCCGGGGAAGCAGAGGACTCTTCTGCAGCGACAGAAGGCCCACCAGCACCCCCAAAGATGTCAGACCTTCCACCTCCGCCTCCTCCGGAACCGTGATAAGGTCCGCCAGGATGGAACATTTTGCGTCCTGTTCTACAGGGCGCTTTTGGTATGAAAATTATTAATAACCCACATAGGACCGGATCATTTCAGTTCCGTACATCATATGTGAAAAAATGGGTTGAAGGTCATATGATCGATCCGGAACGGATCGGTTATTCCGATGCACCATCTCAAGATAGCAGTGTTTTCTCCAGATAATCTATAAGTTCCGCAACCGGGACATCCTGGATGGTGATCAATGTCGTATTGCCGACGGTCCCCTTTCCAGATCTCTTGGTTGAGATCAATCCGAAGGCATCCATCTCCTTCATGTACTGCCAGAACTGTGTATGTCCCAGAGGTCTCTTGTTCACCTGCTCGCAGAGAGCCTGATATTCGGTCTCCAGTTCTCCGGTGGAGCAATAGGCGGACCTTTTCAGTAATCTTGAAGCTGCAAGGAGCATCACCTGTTCATGTATGTTGAGCTGATGAATGGTCTCCTCGAAGACAAAAGGTTTAACCTCGGCCTTTGCCCATCTGGAATGTTCCGGATTCACGATATCACTTCCCTGCTCCTCGGCAACCATTCCGGATTTCTCCAGAAGTTCTATGGCGAATCTGGCATCGCCGTATTCCTCTGACATGGAAGCGATCATGTCCGATACGCCCTCCTGAACTATATTCGGATGGAATGAGAATTCAATTCTCTGGTCAACTATCCTCTTGAGGACATCGT
Source organism: Thermoplasmatales archaeon (assembly GCA_030595715.1). Taxonomy (GTDB): domain Archaea; phylum Thermoplasmatota; class Penumbrarchaeia; order Penumbrarchaeales; family Penumbrarchaeaceae; genus Penumbrarchaeum. The sequence continues at coordinate 25,626 of JAUVCN010000015.1, read as the reverse complement.
GTCCGTACTTGCCGAAATCGATGAGGTTCGTCCTCTTGAATGTGGAAAGAGAGGCCTTGTCCAGAAGCTGCATGATCTTCTTCTGACTGATCAGGATCAGTGAGATGGCCCCCAGCAGTTCATCGTCCTCTTCCTGTATCCTTGTGAAATTGTAGACAAGGTCCGATCCGGACCTCTTCAGAAGAACGTCAGCCTCATCAAGTATGATCACAAGGTGACATTCCCTTTTCTTGAGATGCTTTTTGAGGATCTCGATCATTTCTGGTATCGAGAACCCACGATCCGGGAACCTCGAATCGAAGTGCGTCAGGATCGACAGCAGGACCATGGACTCTGATTTCCTGTTCCTGCAGTTGATATGGACGTGCTCTATCCTTCTTCTGTTCTCCAGGCCAGCTTCATTGAGGATCATGCAGAACCTCTTGACAACAGCGGTCTTTCCAGATCCGACCGGCCCGGTGATCATGGCTGTCTGGCTCATACTTTCGTAGAGCACGGGGCGAAATAACCTTGCCAGTTGATCTATCTCTTTCTCTCTGCCCGGCAAGTGCTCAGGAACGTAATCGAAGGACAATTTGGACTGGTCCTTGAAGATATTGCTTCGTTTCAGGGCATCAAGAGCTGTCTTCATGAACGAGGGTATGATATTCGAGATAAAAATACTTTCACTGACCCTTTGATCTCACCTTCAGCTCATCCAGGGTACTGGCCTTGTTCTCTTCCCTCGATCTCCGTCTCTCCTCTTGCCTTTTCATTCGATCTTTCTGGCCATTTGTGAATCCTTCATCATCCCTTTCATCAGGGACCACATCACCATCTCCTTTCTCCCCGTCAATGTCCTCATCCCCCTCCTTGGTAAATGTGGTAGTGCAGTGATAGCAGAAGTTCAGGTCGTCTTCGATCTTCTTCCCGCAATTGGGGCAGTTCTTGAAGCCTATGTCCTCCTCTCTCTTCTTGAAACCCTTCAAACCATGGTAGATCCACAAGGTTCCAAAGGTCAGGAAAGCAGCTCCACCCGGGATCAGAATAGGCCCCCCAGTAAGCTCTCCACCATCCAGGTCCCTGATCTCACCGACCTGGGCCTGGAATGACAATCCCCAGAGGAGGATGATCCCACCAACGACGACCATGAAGACGCCGATCAGTATAGCTATCCAGCTAACGATCGGACTGCTCTTTCTTTCAGTTTTTTCCTTGGGATCTCGTTTTGGGTCCCTTTTCAGTTTCATCTCATTTTCCACTTGCAACGAACACCCATGAAAGGAGGATAATAAAATAATTATCTATGGCCCCGGTTCATTTTCCGGAACTCATCATCCTCTCGATCCTACTTCAGTTGGGGTCTTTCCAAGGAAACAAAAAAATAACTGAAAGCACACTTAACCCAGACCGTGTCCATCCATACGGTCGTTCCCGAGGAGGTGTCCACATGGGACTTTTCAGCAGGAAGCCAAAGATAAGGTTCGAGACGATAACGGTCGATAGAGAAAGGGATGTTTTCAGGGCACTCGAGAAACAAGGATATATACTCTGTGACGATCCTTTTCAGTTCGATGCTCAGAAACCTGCCGAGAAGCTCAGAAAGGATGCCAGGTCCGTGGCCAAGGAGATCAAGGGAGAGCTCATTGTTGAGATCTATGACCCCATATATCAGACAATGCCCTGGAAAGGCCTCAGGTATGCTGTCTGGAGAACTGCGACCCGGGAAGAACTTGTAGAACGGGCAAAAAAGGATCAGGAAAAGATAAGACCCAATTACAAGGACACCATGGGTTCATATGATGATATAGCGAGAAAACTGGATGAGAAGAAGATCCACGTTTCTGAAGATGACCTTAGATCCCTGGATGTTGTAATGACCGGTGAACAGATCGACACCAAGGGGGATATGGATGGAAAGTTGTTGGATGAGTTGAAAAAGGCAGATTCTGCGATCCAGGCGATCACAACTTTCAATCCGTATGATCATCAAGGTGAGACGGGTCATGAAATGGATGAGCAACCTACCGGACCTGTTTTCGAACAATCAATGAATGACCTTACCGAGGCCCCACCATCATCGGATCCCACACCGGATGTGGATGCATTGAGCTTGATGCAAAGTGCCGCACCTGAGATTGCAAATGTTCCCGAGGCTAAACTTTCCGCTCCGACACCGGATGTTGAGCTGCCTGCCACAACTCCAACGCCGCAGCCTCCGGCAATAGCCACTCCTTCCGGACCTCCTGCTGTTGCTCCGCAGCCTCAACCCCCGGCAAACGTTCCCCCTCCATCACCTGCGGCCTCGCCCCCTATTGCTCCACCTGGAGCTATCAGGAAAGAAGAGGATCAGGGTAAGTGATACTTTGATGTCCGACCCCTATCTGGAGGCGGTAGGGAAACCTTTGAAGGGAGTGGGTCGGCATCCTGTTTTCGGGAAGGTACTGAAATGGGATGGATCGATATCTTTTCTTGGGGATGTTGACCCTGAAAGAGGGGTTTTAAAGAAAGATGGACAGGAAATGCCTCTGAAGGATATCATATTGGTCTTTCATGAAGGTGCGGGGTCTACCGTGGGTTCATATGTCATTTATAATCTGAGGATATTTGACAACGCTCCTCTGGCATTCATATTATCCAAGGCCGATGCCATTATAACTATCGGCTGTATTCTCGCAAATATCCCTCTTGTTAACAAGATCGATACCGAGACCATGAAGGAGATATCCACCGATGATCTCATCGAGGTGGACCCCGGAACGGGCAGGGTACGATTGTTCAAGAAGAACCGATAATGACGGATGGAGATAACATGCTGGATACACTCATTTCCATGAGCAAGGAAGTCAACAGGAAGATCGAGGACGATCCAAAGATGAGAGAGATGGCCGAGGAAAAGGATAGGACGATCGTCCTTCATTTCTCGGATGATGTTGATTATATCCTCGAGATCAAGGACGGAAAGATGCTGGAACCCAGAGTAGGGACAGTTGAGGACCCTACACTTCTTGTAATGACCGACATAGGCACCATGAAGAAGATCATCGAGAAGAAGCTCAATCCACTGATGGCATATGCCATGAAGAAGATCAAGGTGAAGGGACCAATGGAGGAAGTCCTCCTTTTGAAGGATTTTTTCTAACAGGCCCGGTTTTGACCTTACTGCCAAAGGATTTATAATCAATCCACATATGGAACTATGTTCAAGGAGTGGTCCTGTTGGATTTAAAGATGGAAGCGAAGGGTCACCTCTTCGGAAAGAGGCACGGAAAGCATATTCCTATTGTACTCGCGGTGCTACTTGCATTTTCAGCTATGTTGGTGCCGTTGAATGCGGGTGAAGGATCCCTGGATGCAAATGAACTGCCCGATGCTATCGCCGGAGAGGATATAACGGGGGTTCTCTTAAACGACCCCGTTGCGCTTGATGGGTCGAACTCGACAGATGAGGACCTCGATAATTGTACATGGTCCTGGGAATGTATTTCCCATGGGGATGTAAATATCACTGATAGTGATTCACCGATAGCTTCATTCATTGTATTCGCCGAGGAACCCATTACCTTCCTCCTTACCCTTACCGACCCGGAGGGAGATACGGATACTGATGAGATGGATATCACTCCCGCTGTGAATCAGGACCCTGAAATGGACACTCTCTCGATCCTGCCCGCTGATTCCGGATCCGAAGGGCCGTTCTACGAGATCGGTACACCGATCGAATTCAATGCTACCACAGTGAGCGATCCGGAGGGTCGGGATCTCACCTTCGGCTGGTCATCGGACCTGACCGGTGAAGGGACATTCCCCGCTGTTCCAGCTTTCATCAGGACGATGAACGTTCTGGGATCGCACAATATCACTCTAACTGTCGAGGATCCCAACGGAGGGTCCTCTTCACTGATCAAAAGGATATTGGTCAGGGAGGACAGGTCAGCTCCCGTTGCAAAGATGACCATCTGGCCGATCAAAGAGGACCATAACAAGGGAGATATCCTCAAACTGGATGCATCACAAACAGAGGATGTGAACTCCTTCGATACCCTGGAGACCATGAACTTCACCTGGTCCACGAATATGTCAGGAGGTAAGGTCCTGGGATATGGTTCCGAGATCAATGTCTCACTCGAAGAAGGTTATCATAATGTCACTCTTGTCGTGATCGATACCGATGGACTGACCTCGATGGCATGGGACGCGACCCTGATCACGAACCAGCCTCCCGAAGCGATCATCACAACACCTGGAATGTTTTTCAGGAACAGTGAAAGAACAGTGAACGTTACTGAAATTGCATTCTTTTCAGCCTACCTATCATTGGACCCCAACGATGATGAGCTCGAATATACATGGGATTTTGACGATGGAGAGACCGGGACCGGGAAGAACACCACCCATTCATGGTCGGGTTTTGGGAAGTTCAATGTAACCCTTGAGGTCGATGACGGGTCCGAGATAGATAGCAAGGCAAATGCAACCATATCGATCACTGTCAATACCATACCCACTGCTGTGATAGAGGCTCCCGGGAATGTCCTGGTAGATGAGCCGTTCCTCTTCTCCGCGAACGGATCGGGTGATGAGGACGAAGATGATCTGATCTTCAGATGGGACCTTGATGGGGACGGAACCTTCGATCAAACCGGATTCAATACTACTTACACGTTCAGAGAAGAGATAGAAGTGACCATCAAGCTGAGGGTCGAGGATGGGTTCGCATTCACCGAGACCGAGATGGAGGTCTCCCCCAGGTTCCCCAATGAACATCCGGTTCCAAATATTGTTGGATGGAAAGTTGGTGATGACCCGATGATCGTTGCACTGGATGATCATGAGGGAGAGATCGAACTCGACGCTTCCGCGTCGGTGGATCCCGATGATGACATCAATAACAACGGTATCATTGATGGACGGGAGAAGAACAATCTGACCTTCTCCTGGGACCTGGACGGTGAGAAGGACGGACCCGATGACAACATCATCAAGGACGATGATTTCACCAAGAAAGGCGACACAGTAAGGGTCACGGTCGAGGGGGGTGGCACCCATCTTGTAATTCTTAATGCGACCGATGAACGCGGTGTCTCATCATATCTCACTATCAAGCTCTACGGTGACAATCCTCCCGTGGTAACGAACCTGAAGACCAATATGGAGAAGCGTCTATACGTAAATTCCACCGTCCTTTTCACTGCCACGGCGGATGATGATGACACCGGCCAACGGAACAAGCTCGAATATCACTGGGATTTCGGTGACGGGACCATTGTCAATGACACCACATCCAGCTATTCTCATAAATTCGACGAACCGGGAACATACGAGATCTTCTCGTGGGTCACCGATGGATACCTGTGGGCAAGTTCCCAGATATCCGTCACCGTATCCGAGTTCGAAGGGCTTTCCGTCAGGATCCCAAAGGAGGGAGCCACACTTACAGGATTGGTAACGCTCAAGGGGTCCGTGGATCATTTCATCCATTACAAGGTCGATAGTGTGGAGATCAGGATCGACAGCGGAGAGTGGCAGAAGGCCGACAATTGGCCGGATTGGGAATTCAAATTGGCCACATGGAATTATCATGATGGTGAGCATACAATCGAGGTCAAGGTGAAACTTGAGACCGGAGTTGAACAGACAGAGGAGATCAAGGTAAGATTCTCCAACACGGTTGAGAAGGATAATTCAGGACTGATCACCGGAGTCGTGGTGTTCATCGGTGTCATCATCCTTGCTGTGGTTCTCTATCTTCTGTTCGGCAGAAGGTCCAACAGGGCCAGGGACCTTATGATGGCCATGCCGCCGCCACCTGGAATGGGGCCTCCTGCTCCGCGCATGGCACCGTCCGGAATAATGCAGACCCCACCGGCATCGGCTCCTCCTGCTACACAAGCTCCTCCCGTAGAAGATGGAAAGCCCCTTCAAAAGGCCGAGGGGCGAGACATGATAAGGGTCAAATGTCCTGCTTGCAAGAAGGTTTTCAAGGTAGAGGACAAAGGGGAAAGGCCGATCGAGATGACATGCACACATTGTGGGGCACATGGGTCGATCTCTCATGTTCCCGGGGACAAGGAGGAGGACGGACCCCAGGAAGATGATGAGGTGGAAGAGAAGGGCCCCGATCCACTTTCGATCGTATGTCCTTCATGCAGCGGGCTGTTCGAATTGGATGAGGTTACAAATGAGGCAAAATGTCCGTTCTGCAACATCTCTGGCGAGCTCGATGCTGGAACGATCTCGGAGCTCGAAGAGAGGTTTGGGAAGAAGACAGAAGATGACATTACGGTCAGATGTCCATCATGTGTGGGCAAGTTCTCCATCAAATCCTCTGATTCGGATATCATATGCCCCTTCTGTGGGGCAAGCGGAAATGTTCCAAAATGATGATGGAAAGGATAATCAGTTCCTTTATCCTTACCATTTTTTCATCTGGTGGAAACAATGACCGAGGTTCATGTCGGATATGAAGAGCTTGAAGCCTTTATGGTGGATGTTTTCGACGGACTCGGTGTAAGGAATGATGAATCCAGGATCTGTGCCGAGGTCCTCTCCTTTGCAGATAGAAGGGGCATATCCTCGCATGGTATCAATCGGATGAAGCCCTTCTATTATGACAGGATCAAAAATGGGGTTCAGTTTCCAGAAGCCGAGATAGAGATCGTTAGAGAAGGTCCTGCCACAGCTGTGATCGACGGACATTTTGGAATGGGCCATGCGATAGCAAAGAGGTCCATGCAGATGGCTATCGACAAGGCCGGAGAGGTTGGACTTGGAATGGTTGCCGTCAGGAATTCCACACATTATGGGGCGGCCGGATACTATTCGATGATGGCAATAGAAAATGGAATGGTCGGGATCAACGGAACCAATGCCAGACCTTCCGTCGCACCAACGTTCGGTACGGAGGGAATGCTGGGTACAAATCCGTTCACGATAGGTTTCCCGACCGACGAGGATTTCCCCTTCCTGCTTGATTGCGCCACATCTATCTGGCAAAGGGGAAAGATAGAATACAGGGCCAGGGAAGGAAGGCCCATACCCGAGAACCTTGTCGTGGGAGAGGATGGCACTTCACTCACTGATCCTGTAGCCATTCTTGAAGAACTTGTATCCTGCAATGCCGCCCTTCTACCTCTCGGTGGATTGGGGGAGGAAACAGCAGGATACAAGGGATATGGCTATTCCACTGTTGTCGAGGTCCTCTCGTCAGCATTACAATCAGGTCCGTTCCTGTAGGCGATAACCGGAGTGAATGTGGGTCATTTCTTCCTTGCAGTGAATATCGGGTCGTTCAATGATCCTGATGATTTCAAAACCTCCTCCGGTGAGGTCATGAGACAGCTCAGGGCATCCAGAAAGGCACCGGGTGCCGAAAGGATCTTCACCCCTGGTGAGAAGGAGCATCTCCACTACCTTTCAACAAAGGATGTCGGCGTACCTCTGAACATCAGCCTCATGAAGGAGATGATCCTGATGAGAGATGAACTGGACCTGAAGGGATATGATTGGGATTGGTCCGAAAAGGTCAAATGAAGCATAAGGTCATTCCGGATCATGGTCCTTGTGATCGGGCATCGGGGAGCTTCGGGATACTATCCCGAGAACACTCTTCTATCGTTCAATGAAGCTGTAAAGCAAGGCGCGGACATGATAGAACTGGATATTCATCTTACAAAAGACGATGAGATAGTTGTGATCCATGATGGGACCGTTGACAGGACCACTGATGGAACCGGAACGATCGGGAACCTTTCCCTGAAAGAGGTAAGAGGATTGGATGCCGGTTCAGGGGAGAGGGTACCGACCCTTGATGAGGTCCTTTCGGAGCTAATGGGGAACTGCTCCCTCGATGTGGAATTGAAGGGAAAGGATACGGCCATCCCCGTTCTCAAGATACTAGAGGGTCAGGTCCGAAAGGGTCGATGGAGGTCCGATGACCTGATGATCTCATCGTTCTCACCGATAGATCTTTTAGAACTGTACAACACCAATTGCAGCATTGAAATGGCCGTTCTGATCGATAATGACCCATGGGGATCCGAGGATTTCGCGATGGAGATCGGGGCTCGCTCGGTTCATCCCAATTTCATGTCCCTTGATACGGACTTCATTACAAGATGCAGGGGGCTGGACCTGAAGATCAATACCTGGACGGTCAATGAACCCTCCAGGATGTTGGAGCTTGTAGAATGGGGCGTTGATGGGATCATCACAGATCATCCCGATATTCTGGTAGAACGGATCGGGTCCTTGCGATAATGTCATCGTTCATCTGTCAAGGAGAGGGCCCGATCATCCCTTTTCTATTCAGAGATGAAGAAGGATCGCTACTTTCGGGAATAGGGAAAATGAAAGATCATCACTACAATGGAACCCATTATCTAACAATAACCCGTTGCCCGGTCAGGGAAGAATGGTATATGTCACATGATAACAGGTCCCGCTGTCCAGTTTGCGCCAGAACCATCCATGAGAGATTGGGGGAGGATTCTCGATATAACTGCACGGGTTGCGGGAATCAATTCATCCTGAAATGGAGGAAGGACCAGAGGGACTATGTCTTCATCGATCTCGCAGATATCGGAAAAGGAGAACCACTTGGAATTCCAAGGGGGTCCGTCAGAGCCATAGTCACTTTGACAATTTCCGTTACCATATGGGCAATGTTCGTTCTCGATAGGATGACCCCTGATTATATGCTGAACCTGGCGCTGATAATGATCGGTTATTATTTTGCTTTCAGGGTCATATCATCTCCCCTGAAAGGAATCCCTGATGTGGTCGAAGCAGGGACCAAACAGCCGTTGTACATGCCCAAAGGTGTGATAAGATGGGTCATTATCGGTGGATTCTTTATTGCGGGCGGATTCGTTGTTCTTCGTGGTGACCTTCTCAGGGCAGACCTTGTTGAATTCTTTACGATCCTTATCGGAATGACGATCGGTTACGCATCGAGAAAGCTGGTGATCGAGAAGTTCAAGATAGAGACGCCGATGTGGATAAAGAACACAAAATCCATCATTGTCATTTCCATGGCATTGTATATGCTTGTGATATTCTCCTTCGCACTCGCCGATAATGTTCCGATATTCACGATCCGCACATCCATCGCTCTGATCGGATTCTACTTCGGATCGAGGAACTGATCTCCGACACCTACTTCAGGATGTTCTCCATTTCCATTTTATGGAGACGGTGATCCTTGCCATTGCTTTCATGGTGGTGTTCATCGCAGGTTTCATTCAGGGATTGGTAGGTTTCGGATCGGGGCTCGTTTCGGTACCTCTTCTTTCCATCTTCCTGGGTCCGAAGACTGTGGTCCCGTTGACCCTGGTCCATGGATTATTGATGAACATGTATCTATCTGTCAGGAACAGGCGCTCCATTCAATGGCACAGGGTCCTTCCGTTATTCATTTCAGGGGTCCTTGGGATCCCCCTCGGGGTCGCGCTGCACATCTTCCTTCCTTCCTATGTTCTGAAGATATTCATTGGAGTTGTAATAACTGTCTTTGCCCTCTTGCTTCTTACAGGTTATTCAAGACGCTCTTCGAGGGAAAGGATCGTTATCCCACCGGTAGGCTTCATCAGCGGTATACTGAACGGCTCCATCTCGATGAGTGGGCCTCCGGTGATACTGTTCTTTTCCAACCAGGGAATGGGGAAGGAACATTTCAGGGCCGATCTTGTGACCTATTTTTTCCTCCTGAACATAGTGACATTCATGGTGTTCATCGTAACCGGGATCATGAATTTTGAGGTCCTGCTCCTCTCTTTTGTGTTGATGTTCCCTCTACCCTTGGGCATTGTCATTGGTGAGGCAGCATCAAAAAGGGTGTCGGAGAAGATGTTCAGATCCATCGCCCTCATTCTTGTCCTTGGGGCTGGTCTGTCTGCAATTGTCACTGCAATGATCGCATTCGTCTAACGCAATGTTTATTCGGTTGACGACCGTTCAAGGGATTGGGGTATGATCTTTGAACGCTGATGTTGTGATCTTGGGTGGAGGACCTGCAGGGATGATGGCGGCGATCACAGCTTCGAGAAGGGGAAAGAATGTTATTCTGGTCGAGAAGAACCCTGAACCCGGCAGAAAGCTGCTGATCACAGGCGGAGGTAGGTGCAATATGACCAACCTGTGCGAAGTAGATGAGTTCCTCGAGCATGTTCATGGGAAGATGGAGTTCCTGTACTCTGCATTGTACACATTACCGCCCTCTTCATTTGTTCAGATACTGGAGGATTCGGGTCTGGCAACAAAGGTCGAGAGCGGGAACAGGGTCTTTCCCGAAAAAGATGATTCAAGGGTTGTTCTCCGTACCCTTCTGAAGCTCCTGGACGATGGTGATGTGAAAATTGTACATGGGACCGGAAAAGGGATCAGGACAATGGATGGCAAGGTCCATTCGATCGTTCTCGAAGACGGAAGGACCATGGAATGCTCCTCCATTGTCCTTGCAACGGGAGGGGTCACATATCCCGAAACAGGTTCCACAGGTGACGGGTATGAGATCGCCCGGTTGTCAGGTCACAGGATCGTTCCTCCGATCCCTTGCCTCCGACCCCTGATCTGCAGGGATGATATCTTGAGAGGTTTGAAAGGGATATCACTTCAAGATGTGGGGATGGTCGGACCCGGAAATGTGACGGCCAGAGGTCCGCTTATGATCACTCACAATGGGATCTCGGGACCTGTTGTCTTTGATATGGATGTCCAGATCGAAACCCTGCATTCATATGAGGTAGCCCTGGACCTCTTTCCGGGTTACAATGCCCTCGAAGTTGAGGACCTGTTGTTGGGGACAATGTTGAAAGAACCCAAGAAAATGATCCCCAACGTGCTTGCCAGCAGATTCGGGAAGAGGTTCAGTGAAAGGATCATAGAAAAGGTCGGGATCCCGAGGGGGATCACATCATCCCAACTGAAGAAGGCCATGAGGAAGGACCTCGTCAACTTCATGATATCGATCCCGCTGCATGTCACCGGAGCGGATGACAGGGCGGGGATGATCACATCCGGTGGCGTGGACATTACGGAGATCGATCCTTCTACAATGTCATCGAAAAAGGTTCAGGGCCTCTTCTTTGCAGGAGAATTGATCGATATACATGCGGGAACAGGTGGATACAATCTGCAGCTGGCCTGGTCCACGGGCTATCTGGCTGGAGATAACTGCTGAGTTCCTGTTCTTCTAGCATTATATATATATCGAAGTCACCTTCCCGAACAATATCCCGCCAGATGCCCTTTCCAGGGGGTTCTTATTATGAACAGGACCAGAATCACTGTTATCCTAAGTATCGCATTGTTCTTGATATCGACCATTCCATTCATTGTGAATACGGCTGATGCAGGTGCCCCCATATTCTCGGCATCGACGAATATCCTTGACGGGAATATGCGGAACAACACGCATATTCCGATGGATATGGAGGTCGATCCGGATGGCAGGGTATATCTCCTCTACGATGGAAATCCATTGTTCTACTATGGAGCTTTTCTCACACATTCGGATGATGACGGACTCACGTGGTCAGAGCCTGTGAGGGTCGATGATGTGTTCAGGGACTTCAACGAGTCCAATGACGAGATATTCATGGAGAAGCGCGTTGAACCAAGGATGGATATTGGCCCCGATGGAACCGTATATGTGGTATGGACCGATTGGAGGGAATACAAGGATGAGATATCCCTGACACAGCCAAGACAGATCAGGCTATCCGTTTCATCCAACGGTGAGACCTTCGGTAGATCGATCAGGATAACACCTCCTCCATCGGACAGGACACAACATGCGGATACATCCGATGTAGCCGTAAATGAAGATGGTAGGGTTCTGGTGACCTGGCTTGACAAGAGAGAGACAGGGACCAAGGCGAATCTATGGTCAAGGTACTCCGATGATGATGGGGAAACATGGTCAACGATTTTGATGATCAATAACGATGGAATGTATGATCACAGTATCTCTCTCAAGAAGCCAAGATGCGTGATGTATGGTGATCAGGCCTATGTCACATGGTCTGATGACAGGGACAAGAAATACGGAGAGAAACCCTACCTCGCAGTGTCTTCGGACGGAGGCGCTTCGTTCTCGGAAGAGAGCCCATTCACGGACGATCTCGTTGAAGGCAATATCAGGAATGAGCCTTTTCCAGCAGTTGACGATTCGGGAGACCTCTACATCTCCTGGACCGATCAGAGGTCCGAGAAGAAGGAGATCTGGTTCGTCAGAAGTGAGGACCAGGGGGGCAACTTCACAAGCGACAGGAGATTGGCGGACCCGCCTGAAGATGCCCAGGATATGGGTCCCTACATGGCCACATTCGGAACCGGAAGGATGTTCATTACATGGGAGAGGGAGATCGATTATATCAACAATAATGGGAACCCGGGCATGGAGAAGGATGTATATTATCTCAATTCGACCGATAAGGGTTCCACCTGGGGGGAGTTTCTCAGGGTGGATGACAGCGACAGGTTCGTGGAGGATCGGAAGGACCAGGAAACACCTGTCGGAGTATATACCTCGACCGGGCGTGTCATCTGTTCCTACGGTAGTTCGCCATACCCGGGGGGTTATACCCGGGATCTGATGGTAACAAGACATTCAAGGACGATAGGAGGACTGCCGAACCTGCCCCAGATCCTTGATACCGGTTATAATGGCGGATCATGGTTCGACACAACGATCGGCAACGATTCAACACTTTTCCATTTCAACATGATATTCCGGGATACGGACAATGATGAACCGTCAGCGGGATTCCCCAGACTTCAGATATACCGGGATCAGGCAGGGACAGACCCTGTTCTGACATCTCCATCTTTATTCTTGAAGCAGAGAGGTTCCAAGGACGTCTATTACATGGATGGGGTCCCGTACAATGCGACCGTGAACATTCCCGAAGAGGGAAAATTCTACTGGAAGATAGAGGTGTCCGATGAGTCGGACCCAACTATCGTATCTTCCCGGGTAATGGATGGACCGTTGATCGATATGACAATGCCCATGGTGGAGATCATAGAACCCATGCCGATGATCTGGAATTCCTCGGATATAGTTCACTGCAAGATCCTCGTGACAGATACGGGAGGAGCTGGTGTGGACCTCGGCAAGATAAGGTACGACGCCTCCTTCGATGGTCCATTGAAGTTCGACAAGGGCGTCCTGATCAAGAGTTACAATGTCATCGACAACAACACTGTCGAGGCCGTGGTCGGTGTCCACATGTATCCCGGGAAGGGGAATTATCTGAGGTTCAATGCCACTGACAGGGTCGGGAATGGCCCTTATCTCACCGAACCTATCAACATGTGGCTCGATCCGAATGCCCCCTACTTCGAAAATGCCAGACCGCTGGCCAATGATACGAGGATCTATCCGGATGTGAACTGTTCCATTACCGTTCGGGATAACAACGAGGGGACGACCAATGTTGATTTCACCGGGGTCGAACCAACCTCTCTGAGATATGCATACAAGACAACGTCGGATGATTTCTCGGAGTGGATGGTCCCCGATGGATACCTGGAGCTGGATGATGGGACCTATCGCGTGTGGGCGACGGTGACGTTCCCGGATGAAGGTATCCATTCCAGGATCAAGTGGATGGCATCTGACAATGTGGGCAACATCGTGGAATCAAGGGCCTTCATCATAAATGTGGATGTTCCTGACAACTACAGGCCCGTCTTTGTTGGCGTGGGGTGGCCAAATGTCGTATCCTCTCCGACACCTCATTTCTGGTGGGATGATGCATTCGATGAGGATGACGATACCCTCTTCTACAAGGTGATGTTCCTCAGGAACAATTTGAACTGGATCGACTGGGAGGAGACAGGTTCCAATACGTTCTATGATCTTCCCGACCATGATGCGTTGGAGCCCGGCCATTTCGTTCTCAGGATCCATGTCACCGATCGTATTGGCGGAGAGGACATCATGGATCATCATTTCCAGATCATCGAAGGGGGGGCAGCCCCTCCGAACCGGGTGCCAGAGTTCGGACCCTATTATACTTCCGATCCCAACATGACCATCAGCTGGGATGTGTCCGATCTCGAGGGGACGGTGTACAGCATCAGAGTAGGTTCATCGTATCTTACAGGGGATATCATGGAGTGGACATCCACTTCCACATCGTTCGATATGTCCACTCTCGGACTTCCGATAGGGACCTTTTCCGTTCAGGTGATCGGGTGGGGAAATGATAATTACTCGAGGGTCAGGACAACGCTTTTCAAGGTATCCGATTACACGACACGGGTGGATGCGCCCGAGTTCCATATGGCCTATCGTGGAAAGGAATTCGCATTGACAGGCCCTATACAAGGCAGCATTGTGAACCTTGGAACCTACGGTGACAATGTTACCCTGGTCATAGAAGGTGAACCTGTTGATGCCGGATGGGTATTTTTCGAATCCACAGGGGGGATCACGGGACAGTTCCTTACCATGTCCTCACAGGGATTGGAGGATGAGCTTCCCACATCGTTCAAGATAGTGGTGTCTCCCGAAGAGAAGACCCCCAAGAGGGATTACACCTTTACAATAAGGGCCGTATCGGAAGATGGTGTTTCGGAGAACCTTGCGGAAGGAATAGTGATCAATGTGAAGGATGCACCGAACAGGAATACGGGGACTCCACTCACAGAAGATATTACCAGCATCCTTCCTTTCCTATCGTTTCTCCCGGATGCCATGATAATACCGATCTTCCTTTTGATAGTCATCCTCATCGTGGCAGCGATAACCGCACTTGGGATCTTCATATATACGATCATGTCAAAGGCCAGGAGATCATCCGATCCGATAACCGAGAGGATCAAGACCTACAAGGACCTGTACGGGCAGAACCCGACCGATGAGGAGGTCGCACTGTGGAGATCAGGATTGGAGGAGGCCGAAGGACCTGTTTCCAGGGATGTAGGCGATGGAACGGTCTCCGATGAAGATAAAAGCGCGGTAGGTCCGGATGAAGATGCTCCGGAAGCGGATGATGGATCGGGAGAAGGCTCCACTGTCAAAGAAGGAGACATCGATGATGAGGAAGATCTCCTTGATCGACTGTTCGACTGATCCCTGGAATACGGGTCAATATTATATCCCGCTGGCACCATGGTCTCTGGGGAAGGCCCGGGAAGATGGTATGATGAAAAGGTTGTTTGCAATTTTGCTCTTAACCTCATTGATCATCGTTCCAATGTTCATTCCGGATGGAGAAGCGATCAATTCCGAGGACACTGTGCTCGAGGGGTGGGTCAGGGATTGGTCGGGGAGGCCAATGGCGAACATCACCATCGAGGTCTTGATAGGAAACCATTCCCAGAGCAAGAGATCAAGCGATCCTGCAGGTCATTACAGGATGGCATTCATGGAGGCATTTACAAACTACACGATAGCGGTCTACTCGGATTGGACCTCCAATTTCACTACCAATATCATGTTGACACTTGACAATACCACCTATCTCAACTGCTCGGTGGAATATCTTCCTCTCGGTGGACTCGAAGGACGGGTCGAGCTGCCTGATGGAGGTCCCGCATACGGGGTTGGGGTCCATTACATTGCAGATGGAGTTCCACCCTTGCTTGAATTCACCGATGTTCTGGGAAACTATGCGTTCGATGTGGTTCAAGAGGGAGAATGTGAACTGATGTTCGAGTTGGGAGGATATGAGACGATCACGGTCTCGAACATCACCATATCACCTCACAGATGGAACCATCAGGACATGGTAATGACAGAGACCCCATTCGATATCTCCATCTTGCCATTGGATGGATCGAAAGATGTTCCTGTGAACTCATCAATAATGATCGGATTCGGAAGGCCGATCGATCCAGGTTCGATCGACGGATCCTCGATATTCCTCATCAATGAGGACACCGGGGCGGTCATCCCGTCGTTTTTCACCATTGAACAGGGATCGATGATGATCACCCTGGTATCAGAGCAGCTGCTTTTTCACAATACTTCATACATTGTACATCTGACCACCGGGATCATCGATATCTGGGAGAAGCATCTTCCGTTCAATTACACTTCTAACTTCAGGACGGGGATATTCATCGAGCCGGTCACTGTCCATAGTACGTATCCTCGGAGCGATTCATCAGATATACCGGTTGATATCGAGATCACTGTCGAGTTCAAGACGTCCCTTGATCTGATGACGATCGATCAAACCACATTCTTCCTCTATCTGGGAAATGATGCGAACCATCCGATCCAATCCGATGTCAAGTATTTTGTAGAAGAGAAAAAAGCCGTTCTGATCCCCGATGAACCACTCGAACATTCAAGGAGATACGCTGTCTCACTATCGGATGAGATCGAGTATGAGGATCGAACAAAGACCTTCCCGGGACATAGTTGGACCTTCGAGACAGAGCCTCCTCCGGTCATGACGGGAACTGTGATCGGATACGTACTTGATGAAACGAATGCTCCGATAATCTCAACAAATGCGGTCATACGCCTGGAAAATAGAGACCAGGTATATGCGCAGTATCCTGATCCCAACGGTAGATATGTTTTCCATGATATTCCTCCGGGAGAATTCAATTTGACCATCAGAGCGGATGGATATGAGATGGAGCATAGAACGATCTACGTGGAACTGGGCGATCCCACAATGGTCGATACCATACGGATGGTGGAGAACACGGAAGATATTGAAGCCGCTGAAGATATAATGGTGATGGTCATTGTTTTGATCATCGCTGTTATCATCAGCGTCATGGTGATAACGGCTGTGATAACGGTAAGAGCGAAATCCGATGAGAAGAACGTTCAAGTGGAAGGTCATGAGCGACCATCACGGCAGGTTTCCACCATGAATGCTCGAAAACCCCTCCGTCATGAGATAATATCCATCCATGACGATACTGAAGATGATGTGATGGAGGATGTGATCATGGAGGAACTGATAGATAGAGAGATGTCAAAGAATGGAGGAGATAGGGGCCATCATCAGAAACCGAAGCTCCTTGAAGCTCCACCCGGATTTTGAATGGTGGGCGGATGAGGGGGATCACCCGCCCGTGGGTAATCCAGCCTCAGGAGGCTTTTTCCGGTGCCGGACCGTCAACGATCTGACTGATCGCGGTGACCTCCTGTTCGCCTGACAGGAGATTCCTCAACCTGTTTAGGTTGATGATCATTCCTACATACTCGGTCCCATCGGAGGTTACATACCTTTCCGCGGTCTCGAATGCATTCTGGCTCACACTTAATTTGAGGGCGCCTCCATTGTTGGATCGCCTCACAAATCCCATTAATTTAGTTTCTGTTGTCATTTTCTCAACTCCGTTTGTCTTTTTCATGTCGCCGTCAACGGACTTACAGCGGCAAAAAGCCCATTCTTTTCCAGTAGTATTTAAGTGTTGATACAGGGGTTCTGAGGATCAATTCAGGGGTGGAAATGGCCCACGACTACGTCGTGGTCGAACCGAAAGTAGGCATCACCCGGTCTAAACGGGATCCCGACCCCAGCGATGGAGGATGTTGCAGCTCCCTTCCCTCGATACCATGCAGGGCCCTATCGGTGTGTTGGGTGCGCATCCCTTGCCGAAAAGAGGACAGTCCATGGGTTCTATCAAACCTCTGAGGACCTCACCGCATCTGCATCCGGCCGGTTCGGGTATGTCAAGGTTCCAGACCTCTTCCAGTTCATCCTCGAACCTCCTGGTGGAATCCTTGTCCTGGAACTCACGGGAAATACCCAGTCCGGAACCTGGTATCACCGGGAATCCTCTCCACTGGATATCGATGGGGACGAATGTTTCCTTCATTGCGTTCAGGGCAGCCACGTTCCCCTCGGGTTTGACGACCCTTTCGTAGATATTGATCAATTCTCCCCTGCCCTCGGCCTTCTGCTTGGCTATCTCGAGGCATCCCATTATCAGGTCAAGTGGTTCGAAACCTGCGATCACCTGGGGGATATTGAAATCATCCGACAGGAACCTGTACGGCTCTTCTCCGATGACCATG
Source organism: Thermoplasmatales archaeon (assembly GCA_030595715.1). Classification (GTDB taxonomy): domain Archaea; phylum Thermoplasmatota; class Penumbrarchaeia; order Penumbrarchaeales; family Penumbrarchaeaceae; genus Penumbrarchaeum. The sequence continues at coordinate 7,649 of JAUVCN010000015.1, read as the reverse complement.
GATACATGACCGGGTTCTATAAGGCCGTCCAGTTTGATCTCACCTGCATTGGCAATGAACTCGAGTGCAGGCGGAACCGTTCTGTGATATGACATTATGGAAACATTTTCGGGGATGGAATCATCAAGGAGTAGAGCGGACGTGGTTGGGGCCGTTGTCTCGAAGCCTATCCCAAGGAATACGAACTCCTTATCCGTTTCATCCCTTGCCATCTTGACGACATCCTCGGGAGAGTAGACGATCCTGACATCACCTCCCGAAGACCTGACAGAAGCCAATGTCTCCTCTCTACCTGGAACCTTGACCATGTCACCGAAAGATGCGATCACCTTCCCATTACGGGCAAGTTCGATCGCAGCTTCGATCTCCCTGCCAGTGGTAACACAGACCGGGCATCCGGGCCCCTGTCTGATGCTGACACCCACATCTTTCAACATTGGTTCTATACCATATCTGACGAGTGTGTCCTGATGGGTCCCGCATACATGCATGACCATGATATCTTGACCAATGGACCTGATGGCATCTAGGGCCTTTTTCGCGATATTCCTGTCCCTGAGCTTGAAATCCATCATTCTTCCTCCTCATCATCGATGATCAGTTTCACATTGTTGACAGTAATACCCTTTCCCTTCAATATTTCGACATCGGATGAACATTTCGGGCAAGCGAATACAGGTATCATGTAATGGTACAACGGATCCTCCTTGACACCAAGATCACCTTTGTATCCACATGATGGGCAGCTCACTTCAACTTCCTCCTTCGTTATGATGAGCTTCGACCCTTTCAGCAGTTCTTTTTCATCGGTAACGGCCCCCCAGCAGAACCTTAGCTGTTCCTCTCCGATGAATGCCAACCTTCCAATGGACAGGTGGACCTCTTCCACCAGCTGGACATGGTCATATCCGGATGCAGCCTGGATCACTGCTTGGACGAGATTGGAAGCGATCTGCAGCTCATGCAACTACTCACCTTCTTACTCTCTCTGGTGGAGGTCGAATGCTTCCAGCGCTTCATCCCAGAGCTTCAAGGTCTCTTTCGCATCCTCTTCATCCATTATCTGGAGTGCGAATCCGGCGTGAACGACCACCCAATCTCCCAGTTTTGGTTTTACATAGATGGTGTTTGCCTCTCTTCTTGTTCCACCATAATCCACCATGGCCTTCTTATCATCGATCAGTTCGACAACCTGTCCTGGAATTGCAAGGCACATATCCGGGTCACCTACCATTTACCTTATCAGGTTTGCGTATGAATGGTGACCTTCCGTCCAGATCGAAACCCGAAAGAGCTGCCTGTCCGACCGATATGCCACCGTCACCCGGAGGGACCCTGGAATGCAGGACCGGAAAAGCACCCTTCTCGTGGCATGAGCTTACGAATGCATCGACAATTGGAAGGTCATAGGCTACACCACCTGAAAGGCCGACATACGGGCGGCCCCGCCCGTCCCTGGTCCCATCCCCTTTTTCGATCGCCAGGCTGATCATATCATCGATGATGGAACCGACCATTCCCATGGCAAGATCCGCCGAGGAACGGTCCCCTGATCTGTATGATGGGGTCACGATCCCATCTTTGAACAGATGCTCCGTAAGGATATCCCACCTGGTCAGGACATCTACCTGGCCTTTGGATATTTCGGTTCTGAATATGGATGTTCTCGGATCCTTCGATCGGCCCAGAAGGGTCTCCAGCCTCATTGCAGGTTCACCGTCATATGATCTCCATGTCACTCCCAGAAGGATCGAGGAAAGGGCGTCGAGGAGCCTTCCCATGGAGGAGGTGAGTACGGCTTTTGCATGGGATGCTTTCAGGAGATAGTTCGCATCATCATCATCCAGATCGAACTCCTTTCCGTTCTCGATCGTCAACCAGTGAGCGATCCTTTCCGGATGGTAGACCGAACTATCTCCACCTGGCAATCCGAAGTACTGCAGATGGCCGATCCTCTCCATTCCATCCCACGATGCATCGATGATCTCTCCACCCCATGGTCTGCCATCATCTCCATATCCAACCCCATCGAGGACAACAACAGGCATGGACCGGATCCTGGAATCGACCAGAAGTGATGCTGCATGGGCCCGGTGGTGCTGGAACCTCAATAACGGGACCCCGAATTCATCTGCCAGCTCCGATCCAAGTTCGACCGTCTCGTATCTGGGGTGGAGATCGACCGATACGAACTCCGGGTCATTGACACCGAAGAGGTCCATGAACCTCCTGGAGGTGTCCTTTGCGTGGTCCAGGACATCGGGATGGCGACTGTTCCCGATATATGGGCTTGTGTAGGAGCGTCCATTCCTCGTTACCGTTATGGTGACATTCCTCTCAGCTCCAAGAGATAGGACCTGTCTTTTATGCGGGATCTCGAGAGGATCAGGGATGAGACCTCTGGCCTTCCGTATCGGAAAGCTCCTGATATCGAAAGGACCTGGAACCGTATGGGCCCGATCCGTTCCATATCGATTCGGAACAAGGACCGAATCATCGCATCTGGCCGATATCCTCCTGTCATGGACCAGGTATCCATCAGCTTCCATTCTCTTCGCGTCCACGAGTGTCAGGGCCATGGGCTCTCCAGGTGGATTCGCAGAGGTCATGACAAGCCATCCTAGGTCGGACCCGATCTCCTCCAATGCCCTGAAAAGAAGGTGGTGAATGCCCGAATACGGGAGATGGACACCGATAGAGCTCAGGCCCGGGGATGCCAGATCCAGGGCTTTCCTTGCCCATGATGAAGGGTCATCCTTCTTTTTCAGGAGTAATATGGGTCTTGCAGGAGATGTCAATGTTCTCTCTGAATGATCCGGGATCTCGGCGAATTCACGAACAGTGCCAATATCCTTTGCCATGATCGCAAAAGGTTTGTTCGGTCTCCCGTACCATTTCCTCATCTCATCCATTCCACCGGGGTCGGTCACGATATGCATCCCACCCCAACCTTTGACGATCACGGTCCTTCCTTTTTGGATATCCTTGGCACAATCCATGAATCCATTCCAACCATCTGATATCTCTTCCAGATCATTACCAAGATATCTGTAGCGTGGGCCGTTGCTCCTGCAGGAAAGTGTCTGGGCGTGGAACCTTCTGAAACTGATATCCGAATATTCATTTGAACAACGATCGCACATGCCGAATTCGGACATGGATGTCCTCTCCCTGTCGTAAGGGAGACCTTCGATCAACGTATATCTGGCCCCGCAATCCGTACAATTGGTGAACGGATAAAGATATCTCCTTCCATTCGGGTCCATCATTTCTTTCAGGCAGTTATCACAAATTGCAGTATCAGGAGGAAGGGATGAGTCCCGCTCCCCTTCCAGGGATCGAAGGATGGAGAAATCCTTGATATCATCTTCGACCGTCGTCGAGGACCATTCCTCGATCCTGGCCATTGGTCCAATGATCTTCTTGATCTCATCAATGAACAGATCGGGATCCTTATCACATACTATCGTAACATGTGAACCGTCATTGCGGACGAATCCCGAGGCTCCGATGTTGTCAGCCGCTCTCTTAACAGAGGGTCTGAAACCAACCCCTTGCACAACACCACGAACCTCTATGCGATACATGCTATCTCCTTCGCTCAAATGATCCCAAGGGCTTTCGCAAGTTCTTCGATGCCGACATCATGTTTTGCATCGGTCACGACAGTGGGAGCTCCGGGTTTGACCGTCCGGGCATCCGATATCAATCCCTCGATATTCACTTCCATGATCGTTGCCAGGTCGGATTTATTGATCACGATGACATCCGCTTCCCTGAAGATAAGAGGATGCTTACGGACCATGTCATCCCCTTCGGTGACCGAGATAACGACGACCCTGATATCTGTTCCCAGTGGGAAATCTGCCGGGCATACAAGGTTTCCGACATTTTCGACCAGGAGGATGTCGATCCCATCGAGTTCCATATCCTCCAAGGCATGTTCCGCGAGATGAGCATCGATATGGCATTCCTTTCCGGTGTTCACATTGATCGTGGGAACTCCAAGGGCTGATACCCTTTTGTAATCGTCATCGCCTACCACATCACCGGTTATAACACCGGCTTTGATACCTCTCTTTGAGAGCAATATTACCAATTTCTCGATCAGAAGGGTCTTTCCCGATCCAATGGACCCCATCAGGTCCACTGAACGGATGCCTTTTCTCAGAAGAAGTTGATGGTTCTCCTCTGCAAGTTTCCTGTTCGCTTCAAGAAGGTCCTTCTCCATATCGATCGAAAGCAGCTGATGCATTGTTTTCACCTTGCACTCTTCAGATATCTCACCCTCTTAAAAGTATGCCCATCCCGGTCTCACATGGGCCGATCTCCCATCATGGAAGTGATAGGTATGGGATGTCCCCGAACATGGGCTTTTTGGAACATAATATATAATGGGATATCCTTTTCCACTACAGTACACACAAACGCATGTCAGCATAACGGGGAAAGGGCCCGCTGGGCCCATGAGCATGCGAAAATGTGGAAGTGGGAGGGTAAAGAGATGTTAAAGAAGACAGGGCTTGCAATTGTTGCCATAATGCTACTCCTTGGATCGATCCCGATCCTGGGCGCTGCTGATCCAACAAGGGATACCATGGTTGAGATCGTTGGTATCTCGATAAAAGGAGAGACAGGTCCAGGAGGAGAATTCTCTTCAGGGACTCACGAGATATCGGCTGTTCTGAATAATAGCGGAAATGAAAACTTTCTGAATACAACCACCCTCTATCTCAAGATATTCCACTCGAACACTTCGGAATTCTACAACACATCAAAAGAGTTCTTTCCTCCGATCGATGCCAATAGCGAAGTTGAACTGGTCATCGATACGGTTGATATGCCGGAGGGTGAATACTACATTGTCGTTAACGGGACGATAGATGGAGTGGAGAAGACCTTCATGAGAGAGGATGTTGTGATCATGGACGTGGTCGATCTTTCCATGGATAGCGATTTTTTCATTCCAGATGGAGAGTATCCACCCGGTGAAGAGCTGATACCCACCTGCCAGGTAACCTATGAAGGAAATGTGGATAGCTGGAATGATGATGTTGTCATCAACCTGACGATCGAATTACTCGAGACACCTCTGGTCGTGGTCTATGGCCGGAACATGACAATAATGGTCAAGGGACAGGCAACTCAGGATCCGGGACACATCTTCTCCGTCATATTCGATGAAGGATGGACCCCGGAAACACCCGGTAATTACAGGGCCAAGTTTTCCGTGGATTACGATACATACAACACATCCAACAACATGAAGACAGTTTTCTTCTCGATCGATCAACTTCCATCGATCGAAGGATGGGTCCAGACGACATTGGGAACCCCGGTTCAGAATGTCACTGTCAACCTCAGGTCGACCTTCCTTATCGGGCAGGTCTTCACCGACGCTGATGGATATTATTTCTTCGAGGATGTCGTCGCCGAGACCTATGCCCTTGAATTCATCAAGATGTGGTCCACCAGTAATACCACCTCAGTGAATGTCGAAGAAGGGGTCACCTCCGTGGTCAACGCCACTGTGAACAAGCAGGCGATCGGAGGTCTCAGGGGCCAGGTAAAACTACCAGATGGCACCCCGGCAGAAGGTGTGGAAATAACCGTGCAGATCCCGGGTGAAGCCCCCCTCATAGATTACACCGATTCATTCGGGAACTACAGCTTCGCATCCGTCAAGGCTGGCACTATTGAGGTGATAGGCTCTCTGGAAGGATATCTTGATGCAGCCGATACCAACTTCACCTTGATCGAACAGATATGGAATGAACTGGATATGCAGATAGGAGAGATACCGTTCACTGTTACGTTCTCTCCTCCGGACAATGAGCCTGGATTCCCCGTGGACGAAACCATCTCCTTGCAGTTCTCGAGGCCGATAAACACCTCGACCACCAACGAATCAACGATCTATATCATCGATCTGTCAACATCCCAGAACGTTCCATTATCCTTTGCGTTCATAGAGGACGAGAATACAGTTCTTCTCTCACCACAATCAGGTCTGGTACACCTGAGAAAATACAGGATAACCGTCACAGAGCTTGTGGAGGATATCAACGGGCATTACTTCCCTCTCATCGCCTATTCGAACTTCACCACCATGGTCGAGATACAGGAGATCGACATCGAGTCGAGATATCCTGCTTATGATCAGAGTGAGGTTCCTGTCGATGTCAGGATCAGTGCGGTATTCCCTGAACCCATGGATGTCTCTACCATCTCGGAGTCCACATTCCAGGTGTTCTTGAGTGGAGGGGGAGGTTCCCCGATCGCTGGAACGGTTGTATATTATTCCGAGAACTACACTGCTGAGTTCATTCCGCTTGATGATCTGGAATATGGTGGGATGTATTCGGTTTCCCTGGATGAAGATATTGAGCCATTGGACCCTTACAAGATATTCGGAGGTAATACCTGGTCATTCTCGACCATGGCCCTCGTTACAACCGGGTCCGTCGTTGGTTTCATACTCGATGAGGATGGAGAACCATTCTCACCGAATCTGATAAAAGCAACGATCCAGCTGGGAACCGGTGCTCCAATGTCGCTTTTAGTGGGCCTTGATGGAAAGTTCGAAGAAGCGGAACTGGCAGAGGGTGAATGGACCCTTACCATCGAGATCCCGGATCACAAGACACTTACCACTGTTTTCACCATTGCGGCTGGCCATGAGGTGGATCTTACCTCATTGACCGTTGAGAAAGAGGATGAAGACTCGATATGGAATCCCGGATTCATCGCCATGATAATAGTCGTTCTGTTGATCATCGTGATCCTGGCGTATGTCTTCCTCGGAAGAAAGCAGAAGGAACCTGAAGAAGAGGAGGAAACCGGGAGGGGACGCTCAAGGCCTGGATTCGCACATGAGAGGCCTCAGCACATGGAACGCGACCATTTTGATGATCTTCCAGAGGGTGAGTTCATGTGTCCTGTCTGCGGATATGTGGTGGAATCCGATGAACCGGATTGTCCGAACTGCGGTGCTGAGTTCGAAGAGGACCTCTTCGAGTGTCCGGAGTGCGGTTCAATGGTTCCGGGAGATTCACTCGAATGTCCGGACTGCGGTGCCAAGTTCGAAGATGATGAACTATCACCGGAAGATGAGGATGACCTCTACGGAGAAGAAGAAGAAGAGGACATCACCGAGGAATACGAGGTTGATGAACTCGATGAAGATGATCTCCCAATAAGAGATATGGAATAGGATCGATCCGATCCCTGCAGGGGCCTCCGGGCCCCTGTTTTTCTTTGTTTTTCCTGATTAATATAAAATTAGTATAGAAAAACAAAGTGCGCACAATGGTAATGTTGAATTGACGCTCCATTGCTGCTGCATCTCGAACTTCCGATTCAGTGTTTAATTAACGAGAGGAAGTTACGAGTTTGCATAGTTCTTTGTTTTTCCTGACTTTGGTTTTCTTGATCAGAATATTTTAATATTAAAAACCAAAGCGCGCACACCAGTATTGTAGAATTGACGGCCTGGTGCTGCTGTGTCTTGAACTCACGTGATCATAATCCAATGGACGAGAGTGAGTTACAAGATTTCTAATTTGCAATTAGTATAGAAAAACAAAGTGCGCACAATGGTAATGTTGAATTGACGCTCCATTGCTGCTGCATCTCGAACTTCCGATTCA
>JAUVCN010000044.1 GCA_030595715.1 Thermoplasmatales archaeon | reverse complement strand
GAGACAGAAGACATCATCGAGTCTTTCCATCATATCTTCGAGGACTTTTTTTCTGTTGACCGGGAACATTTCCATTTTGACCTTGAACCTTATGGGTTTGATCTTTTCTGATATTTTCATGAAGGGTTTGAAGAACTTGATCACTGACAGTAATATGACCAGACCGAAGAAGAACACTGAGAAGGAAGTGAATATACACAACTCGTCAAGTATCCATGTGTTGGGGTTGATCGCCCAAAGAACGAATACCGCTGTGAATACGATTACAGATATTCCCTCCATGAGTATGGAGAATAGAAAGAACGGGATCTTGCTTGAGATCTTGAACAGATCGTCTCCCAATGTCGTTACTTTCGTTGAATCGAATGCCTGTAAAGAGTCACTCCTTTCATCTGACACGTAGGTACAATAGATTACAGTATAATATAAGGGGGTGTGGAATTAAGTTCCACACGTCTTTATTATTGATTCATACCTGTTCACTATCATTCACTCCGGGTATATATGCCGATCAGGACCATGTCCTGTTTGAGGCGACAAAAATGAGCAACATCGGAATGAAAACAAACGGAAACGGCGCAAGCCACTGGGTCAGAAATGTGAACAAATGCTTTCCTGTCTATAGCAGGTGATTCGGAAGGAGATCTTTGTTGTAGGAGGGATGCAAGATGAATGGAGATGGAAACGGAACCGGAAATGAGAGCTGGCTGAGGAACATCAAGAGGAACTTCCCTGTTTATTACAGGTAATCTTAACCTATATAATGAGGAGGGAAGAAGATGAGCAATGTGGGAATGAGAGTATGTGGAAACGGCGCAGAACCTTGGATCAGGAACGTGAACAGGAGCTACCCTGTCTACAGCAGGTAGACTTGGAGATAAGAGGTGAGATGAATGGATGTGACTGGTTCGGAGAGATGGTTGAGGAATGTAAGGATGAGCTACCCTGTTTTCGGCAGGTAGATTTGGAGATCGATGGAGGGATGAGAGATGGAATCGAGTGCGTCAATGGTCTGCATGAGGAATGTAGGAAGGAATTTCCCGGTTTATTCCAGGTAATGGGACCTGGAAAGAATTTATTGATGAAAAGCGAGGAAGGATCACAAAAAACTGGTATCCATCGGGCCTTCAATGAAGAGAGGGAGGCCGGGTTGAGATCATTATTCAAAGTTCATGATTATTTTTTAACCAATTTCAAATTTAATAGGAGGTGTTGGATATGAAAAAAATAGGTATAATATTACTGGCTGTATCTATGATTGTTTGTTCATTTGCATTGATAGATCCAGATATCGAAATTAAAGCTGATAATTCAGATATTCCGACAAGGAATTACAATGATCTGGAACCTGTATCAAATATTTCAGATATTGCATCCGCATCTTTTGTAGGGGGAAATCCCGGAGATAATTTCGGATCATCTTTATCGATCATCGGTGATATTAATGGTGATGGATATTCTGACATGGCATTATCTGCACCAGAGAATGACACAGCAGGTAATGATGCTGGGCAGGTCTATCTGATCTTTGGGGGTGCCAATAAGTGGAGTATGGATATCACTCCTGATCAAGCTGATGCCTCTTTCCTAGGAGAGAGAGAAAATGATCTGATAGGCCGATTCGTCTCTGGAACGGGTGATGTCAATGGTGACGGATATGATGATCTACTCATAGGTTCTGTTAACTATCCGGGTAATCAGAATAATGGGAAATCATACTTGATTTTTGGCAAACCCGATGGATGGACCAAAGAGGTCAATGTTTCCACCTCAAATGCGTCATATATTGGCAATTCAAACAACGATTGTGCTGGGGTGGTAGCAGGTGCAGGAGATGTGAACAATGATGGTTTCTCTGATTTTTTGATAGGTGCATTTGGTGAGGGAAATCCTTCCATTAACGGGAGGGGCAGTGCCTACCTTGTTCTTGGAAGATCTTCAGATTGGTCCAACAATGAAAGTCTTTCAAACACGAATGCATCTTTTATCGGGGAAGGAGAAGGGGATCTTGCAGGGGCTAGTTTATGTGGCACCGGTGATGTGAACGGTGATGGATTTGATGATTTGCTAATAGGAGCAAGTCAGAATAATAACTCTGCCGGAAGGACATATCTGATACTCGGTAAGAACATAGGATGGAACCTGGATAATGACCTATCAAACTCTAATGCTTCATTTGATGGTGAATATGAAGGTGACCGATCGGCATTGTCCCTTTCAGGCCCAGGTGATGTCAATAATGATGGATTTGATGATATTTTGATAGGAGCAGTTTCTAACGATGAAGGAGGGGTAAACTCCGGACAAACCTATCTGATATTTGGCAAATCATCTGGTTGGGCGATGAGTAACAACCTATCAAGATCAGACGCATCCTTTATTGGGCCGATCAATGCTCGATCGGGGACCTCCATCTCGAAATCAGGGGATCACAATGGTGACGATTATGATGATATAGTCATATCCGCTCCAGCATATAATGGTGATTACGGAATTATTTATGTCATTTATGGAAGAGAATACAATTGGTCGATGGATACTGATATCTCAAATTCAGATGTTGTTATTCTGGGAGAAGAGATAGGAATGCATTTGGCGAATCCCATTTCAACAAGTGGCGATCTCAATCGAGATGGAAACGATGATGTGATCCTCGGTGCATCTTTCGGTTTGGATCAGGGAAAGGTTTTCCTGGTTTTTGGAAAAGGTTTCGCCTGGAGAATGAACACACCTTTATCCTTGGCTGATGCAACATTTTTAGGTGAAAATCAGTGGGATTTGTTTGGATTTGATAGTGAACCTGTTGGAGATGTGAATGGAGATGGGTTAAATGATTGGATATCGTGCGCATTCTACAATAGTGAGGGGGGTGATTACTCTGGTCAAGTTTATCTCTTCCTTGGAAAACTAGAACCATTTGGATTGGATTTTGACATTTCAAATGCGGATGCATCTTTCCTTGGAGAAGTTGTATTCGACAAAGTAGGGCCATTATGTGGCATCGGAGATGTGAATAATGATACATATGATGATTTCTTGATCAGTTCTCCGTGGCACGATCATACAGGCAATAATGCAGGAAAGGTCTATCTTATATATGGAAAACCCACAGGATGGAAAATGGACACATCTCTTTCAGAAGCTGATGCCTCATTCCTCGGGGAAAGAGAAGAAGATCAGGCAGGAATTGGAATGAGTGGAAACGGTGATGTAAATGGAGATGGGATAGATGATTTCATTATTGGGGCCATTGGCAATGATAGGGGCGGGGAAAATGCAGGTCAAACGTATCTTTTCTTTGGAAAGGAAGAGGGATGGAAGATAAACCAGAGCCTTTCAGATGCTGACGCTTCTTTTATAGGAGTCAACCCAAATGATGGTACCGGTCTAACTCCGAATATTGTAGGAGATGTGAATGCTGATGGTTTTGATGATATTTTGATAAATACCAATCAATTTGATTGGGGAGTAACAGAGAGAGTTGGAGAAGTCTATTTGATATTTGGAAAAGAATTCTTTTGGGGTATGAATACATCATTGATATTATCCGATGCATCGTTTATTGAGGAACGTGTGGGTTCTGATTTTGGTAGAATGGAAGGACCTGCAGGAGATGTAAATGGCGATGGTTTTGATGATATTTTGATCGTAGCTGCGGGTGCCATGGGAGGTATAAGCACACCTGGTAAGGTCTATCTATATTTCGGAAAAGAGGAAGGCTGGGAATGGAAAACCAATGTTTCAGAAGCAAATACCACTTTCATTGGAGAAGAGCTAGGTTCTTACACTGGATGGGGTGGAGCAACTGGTGATGGAGATCTGAATGCAGATGGTTACAATGATATTGTGATTGGTAACAGTGATAATAGTTATGCTAGCCCCTATGCCGGAAAATCATATGTAATATTTGGTCAACCTCACGGTTACCCTAAGGAGATGTATTTGGAAAATGCTGATGGGTCCTTTGTAGGTGAAAATCGGTATGATTACTCAGGTACCACATGCAGGATCATCGGCGATGTAAATGGGGATGGATATGATGATCTATGGACAACTGCTTATGGAAATGATGATAATGGCAATTATGCAGGGAAGGGATATTTGATCTACGGAAGAGAATTCCCCGGGTCGAAACCCGAGATACAGATCAATGATTCATACATTCTTGAACAATTAGATCCGACCGAAACTCTAGAAGGTGATTTGGAGATCACTTGGGACGCATGGGATGAAGAGAGCTGGGATGACCTTTGGATATCGATCTATTACAGATTTTTAGGAAACGATTGGACTCCGATTGCAGAGAACGTGATGAATACAGGTTCATTCATTTGGAATACTACCAGCCCACGAGTTCCCGATGGTCAAGGATATGAGATAATGGTCAAGGCAGTGGATTATTCGTCTCAAACAACAATTTCAAAGATGTCATTCACATTCGGGATCGATAACCCTGACCCACCAGAAATCGACTTTTATGCCCCGATCAAGAATGAGCAGTTGCAAGACTGGGTAACCATCTCTTGGGATGCATATGATGACGAGGACGATAGTGGAGATCTTCTGATAGATATCTATCTCCAAAACGATGATATGGGAACCAATTACACAATTATCATGAATACCGAGAATAAAGGCTCATACAGCATTCACACAGTAGATTATCCTGACGGAGAGAATTACTATCTCAAGATTTTAATTACAGACATCAGTGGATTGGTAACTGAATTCAATTCAGATACGTTCTCCATCATGAACAATCCCTCCATCGTGATCCTTCTACCAGTTGAGCAATCCGAAATAAGTGGAGATTATGAGATATTCTGGGAAGCGAATGATCCTAGTGAAGAAAAGGAGGAGCTGATGATCAATATTTGGATCTCTGATGATAATGGAGAAATTTACACATTGATAGCAGAGAACATTTCCAATTCTGGAAGCATGATCATCGACACGAGAGAATTTGATGATGGAGAGAACTATAGATTGAAAATGGAGGTTATTGACCAATCCGGGTTAACAACCGTAGGTATTTCTGGGTTATTTGCAATATTCAACAATGATATTCCTGTAGTTTATTTCAGATCACCCCTACCTGATACTATCGTAAAGGGTGAATATATTATTGAATGGAATGCAACAGATCCCGAGGATGACCCTCAAGATCTTGAATTTTCACTATACTATCAATTCTCTGGACAAACAATATGGAATCAATTAGCCTATGACCTACCTAATACCGGTTCTATGACAATAGACACCTTGGATCTTATCGAAGGTGATGGTCAATACGGTCTAATGATCAAGGTTAAGGATTCTCATGGCGGTATATCAGAATCTGCAACTACAAGTTTCTTTGTATACAATCCCGACAATCCCGAAATCAAATACCCATTTTATCCATATGGGCAAAAAAGGGATGGGACTGCAGAATTCAGTTGGTTGGCAACAGATCCTGATCCGGGGGAAACAGAACAGTTGATGGTTTGGTTTTATTTCAGCATTGATGGTGAAGATTGGACACCAATTGTCAGTGGAGTTCAAAATAGGGATTCGTTGATAATGGACATCTCAATCATTGTAGATGGAGAATACTTCATAAAGATGATGATCTCCGACTGCCAACCGGGAGAGAACAACAGATCTACAGAACTTGTATTCGAGGACAAGATGGTTGTCAACAATGTAAACGATCCTCCTGTGATAGAGGTCCTCAACATGCCATCAGTTGATGTCACCTATTCAGAGGAGGTATCATTTTCATGGGAAGGAACAGACGAAGATGGTGATGAGATATCTTACTCTCTATATTATCGGATGAAGGGAGATGAATCCTGGATCCCCATAGAAGGAGCCATTGATATCCTTGAAACTTCCTATTCATGGGACGTCAGCGATCTTGAAGAAGAAGGTTACTATCAGGTGAAGATCGTAGCAAAGGAGAACTACGAGGACGAATTGGAGATGGAATGGATCTCTGAAGAGTTTCATGTAAGGCCGATCACGCTTGATATTGGGAATGAAGATAGAGAGGTTACAATCAATTCCGGCCTGATGGTTGGGATCGTCATTGGGGCTGTAGTTCTGACGATCATTATTGTCTGGATCCTATTCCTCAGTGCCAGGAGGAAACCTGAAGAGGAGCACATAGAAGAAGAAGAGAAAGAGGAAGAAGAGAAGGAATTGGATGAGATAGACAGGCTCTTATTGGAAAAAGCGAACGAGACCCCGGTACCAATAACAACACCAGAACCAGGTGGACCTGTTATCGACCAGATCCCCGAAGACATTGAAAATGATCGACCGGACCTCGGGACCCCAGCATTGGAGATGGATGGAGAAGAACCCGAGATCTCAGAACCAAATGTGAACAATGACCCCGATGGGGTCCTTGGTCCTCCCCTCGAACCGAGCGAACCATCTCCACCGGGAGCTCCCGATGGATAGAAATGGTATCAGGGTCCATCGATGACCATCTTGATGTTCTCTGAAACTATCTATCTTTGGACCACGGGAGCTTCCTCTCCTTTGAATTGATATCAGGAAAAAGAAGGAGAGTGGATACTGCTCAGATCTGCTTGTATAGGGTGGTATGTCCCCGGATGTGCGATCCGACCCTGCCATCATTCTCAAGATACCGGATATGGGCCAATGCCTCACCCGTTGCAAACCATTTCTGCATTATTGGAAATTCATCGAACTCTTTGATCGTCAGGTCCCATGTCATGTGGGACGCGATCTCGAATGCATTCATGCTCCCATCACTGATGATCTCTTGGACCTCCATGGCTCTTTCATGATGATGGGCTATCAATACATCGATCCTCTTCCTGTGGTCCTTTATGATCGATCGATGTCCCGGCAGAGTGATGTTCACATCGAGGTCCTTCACCATTTCAAGTGAATTCAAATAATCGAATAATGGGTCACCGTTCTCTTCCCAGAGGGAGATATTCGGTGTGATATCCCCAAGTATATGATCTCCCGAAAAGAGGACCTTTTTCTTCTTATCATAAAGGCACATATGACCATGGGTATGCCCAGGGGTGTGGATCGTTCTCAGAGCATAATCGCCAACATGGAATTCCTCATCTCCATGAAGCGGGTGAAGGTCCATTGGACCCAGTGGGCCATATTTGTATCCCGGATGCTTCCTGATCGCTTCTTCGGGGTCCTGGTTCGGGAATCCGTTCCTCACGGCATATGATAACATATCCTTCCAATATCTTGATCCCTCGATCACCTCGATGTCCCTGGCTCCGAGGAATACAATTGTTTTTCCCTGGCTGATATGGGGGGCCAATCCCAGATGATCGGCATGCATGTGGGTGACGATGACATCTGTGACAGAGAGGTCGATATCGATAGATGAAAGTCCCCTATCGAGTGCATCCCTGCATTCGGGGCGGTTCATCCCGGTATCTATCACGAGGTTCCTTTTCTCACCAACGATAACGTAGGAATTGATGGATCTCAGGGGATTCCTCGGAAGCGGAAGCTCGATCTTGAAAATTCCGGGGAGGACCTCTTCTTGCATGTTGGGTGCAGTCTCACTCATCTTCTTGAAGATTGCCCCAGGATCATTCCTTCCGGATATTCCTCTTCTTCAAAGGATGTCTTACGTTCGTCTTCAATTTCTCGGGTATGGACCTTCTTGGGTCTCCGATATGGGTCGCATGTTGTTGGTCTATGATCCAGTTGAGATCATCGGAAAAGTGGCCCCGATTCATGTGAGGTCCTTACTGCATGTGCATGATCCTTCCAGTCGCTTGCGATGTTCTCTGCGGAGAAGAGATCTGCAACTTCCCATCCCTCGATCTGCGCTATCGGGTCCTTGAAGAACAATGCCAACCCATTGATCAGGTTCTTCTGATCATCCATATATTTTGTCATGAACTCACCAGCGGTCTCATGATCAGGAAAGGTTCCAATCGAGATCATATTGGTGTGTTCGTATCCCAATCCCTCATCTTTTTGGAATTTCACCTTGCAGAGTAATACACATTTCTCCAATTGAGCACCTCCGGCGGGTAAAGAGAATCATGGATTTGAGAGGATTTATAACTTTGCCGAGATCGATGCGGATCGCATTGTTGAATATGTCTTGAAAACGGTGAATTACCCATAGATAGACCTTTCAAAAGGTTTTTACATCGATCAACATATAATGAAAGGAAATGATCCGGATAACCTCCTATCTGATCTTCTTCCTATTCGCTATCATGGTCGGCTGGGTGATCGATTCCGGTTACCGGTCATTGGTAAGCAAGAGATGGACCAATGCGGGTTATTTCATAGGTCCATTCTGTCCGATCTATGGATTCGGAGGGATACTTCTCC
This sequence comes from Thermoplasmatales archaeon, assembly GCA_030595715.1. Lineage (GTDB taxonomy): Archaea > Thermoplasmatota > Penumbrarchaeia > Penumbrarchaeales > Penumbrarchaeaceae > Penumbrarchaeum. Next base: position 14,065 of record JAUVCN010000044.1, on the reverse strand, counting down.
TTCTCATGGTGTCCTACATCAGTGATATGCCATTCCTCATCAGATGTGTGATATATTTCATCGGGATGAGCATGGTGGAATTGATTGGAGGACTGTTCTCAACCTACATTCTGAAGGTAAGATTATGGGATTACTCCGATGCTCCGTTCAACATTCTGGGTCAAGTGGACCTCCTTCATTCATTCTACTGGTTGATACTCGCATTGATCTTCGAGGGAACTGTATGGCCGCTGATCTACTTCCTGAACACAAGTGCGATAGGATTGGCCCAATGGTTGGACATTGGAATATTTACTCTCGCTATCGGTTTGATGATAGCCGCACTGGTTCGAAAGTTGATAAAGGAAAGGTCCAGGGTCAAACCATTCATATCGGAGGGGACGCCCAATGTCCTATGGAAACATATGGAAGAATTGAACGGTCATTATGAAAGGACAATGGGACAGATCGATAATGAATTGATAATTCCATCGGAGAAACATACCAAGGATTGGCTTGACAGGAACGAACATTATCTTGAGGATATCAACAATAATTTGAAGAGTATCCGGGAAGACCTCCAAAGGGTGAGACATTCCGTTCATCTCGGGCATCTGGAAAAGGACCTGAACAGGATATCCAGATCGGTATCCGAGAGACGGAACGATCTGAAGAGATTGAGGAAACTTGAAAAGGAGGTTCTGGAGAATGATCCGGGATATCAGAAGTTCCGATCTGAACTTGAGAAGATGAGGTCCACTCTAAGAGGAAGAATGGAGAGTTCCCAGAAGATGGTACAGTGGAAGAGCTATACATTGAGGAGAGGACACTCTTTCCATCCAAGTGCATTCCTCGATAGATTTCCGGCATGGCAGGCAGGTTGGAAGAAGCGTAAAGAGGACCTTTTGATAATCATCAAACATCGTGGTTGATAATGATGTTAACAATTTTGATAAAGGTCAATATTGAATGTTTTCCAGGTCCAACATTGATAATCGTTTTATAGGTGAGCATTCAATCAATACCAAGGGGAGCCACATGGGAAGGATATGGGCAGTTGCATCGATCGTCTCGCTTCTTATCATCATAATACCGGTAGCGTCCTCCTGGGAGGCCTCCGATAGGGTAATGGGTCCGATAGCACCCGAGGATGAGGATGGTTCTTTTTCCATCATCGTGCTTCCGGATACCCAGTACATGACCAAATACTATCCCTGGATGTACCTCAATGTCACCGAATGGATAAGGGATAATCAAGAGGAGCTGGACATCCGTTTCGTCCTTCACGAAGGTGACATCACCAATAATAACGATCGACCCCAATGGAGTAATGCTTCCAAGGCCATGTATGCCCTGAACGATACAGTTCCATATACGCTCAATACTGGCAACCACGACATCGGACCCGGAGGAAATGCTGCCGATCGGACAACATATCTTAACGAATACTTTCCATCCGGACCGATAGAGAACTGGACAAGTTGGGGAGGGGCCTTCGAGAAAGGTAAACAGGAAAACACCTATCATCTTTTCTCGGGCGGAGGACGGGATTGGTTGGTACTAGCCCTTGAGTTCGCCCCGAGGGACGCTGTGATCGAATGGGCCAATTCGGTCGTATCGGACCATCCGGACCGCCTGGTCCTGGTGGTCACACATAATTATCTGGTCGGGGATGTTCACAATCCGATAGTGGGATATTACAACGTCCAGTACGATCCGGACGGAGCAGCATCCGGAGAGGACATATGGAACGATCTTGTGAGAAAGCATCGAAACATTCTGGGGGTGTTCTGCGGACATATCACGATCGAAGAAGGGTACCTGTTAAGCTACGGGGACAATGGCAATTCCGTTCATCAGATGTTGGCAAATTTCCAGCAGAATCCCATGGGAGGTGCCGGGTTCCTTCGCATCGTAACGTTCAATATGGGCGACCAGGTGATGGATGTGAAGACCTATTCTCCCTATCTGAACGAGTTCAACGAGACGGCCCCGCATAACTTCACAATAGACCTCAAGACCTTCGAGTATGTTAATGACCCTCCAACGGTCCTGAACGTACAAACGGATCTCATCATGTTCGAGGACCAGGGGATAGCCTATCTTGACCTGGATGGGAATCAGAGACCCGGTACCGGTATTTTCTACGATCCCAACATCGAGGATGGAGATGAGTTGGATTTCCATGTTTTCAATGGAACGGATTGGGTCTGGGTTGGTCTAGGGAGGCCTTTCATAATACCATATGTGAACATCTCCTTCATGCCTAACGGTACTTTTGAAATTGAGTTCCCCCCTCATCATAACGGACCGGAGATACTTCTGATAAGGGCTGTTGACTCTCGAGGTGATTTTGCTCAAACCTTGCAAAGTATCGATATCAGACCAGTGAACGACCCTCCCATCTTCCTGGATCCTGAGGATTGGTTCTACGAGGACCCTGCTCCAATCGTTCGGAACATGACCATCACATGTTTGGAGGATGAGCGGCTGGACTTTAGGATCAAAGCTTTCGATCCCGTCGAGCCTGAGGATACGTTCCAGTTCGCATCCGATGATCTGCCGACCTTCCTTGTCATCGACAATGCCACGACCGGCAATGTATCCGGTACTCCGGGAAACGGTGATGTTGGAGAGCATTTGATCGAGTTTACAGTGGATGATGGGGGGCGGGAGAACTCCAATGACAGCATATCCATCATCATCGTTGTTGAGAATGTGAACGATCCTCCCGAGATACTGACAACCGACCCTGTCCGGGAAACACTGCAGGATGTGGCATATGAGCAGAACTTTACCGCCTTCGATCCTGATCCCACACATGACATCCTGACATGGGAGCTGATCACGGATGCGGATTTCCTATCAATAAATGCGACGACGGGAACATTGACAGGGATACCGCAGGATGAAGACGTGGAGACATACCCGGTTATGGTGATGGTCAGTGATGGTAGTGGTGGAAAAAATAATATCAGCTTCGATCTGACGGTCCTTGATGTTTACGACCCATTGATCCCAATGGGACCTTCATCACCGATCGTGATCGATGAGGACCACACTCTCTTTCTGGAGATCGATGATTGGTTTACAGCTCCGGATGGCCCTCCCATCCATTATATGGTCTCCTCATCTTTTTCAGGTATCGTTAGGATGATGGAGAACAGGACCTTGATGATATCACCTGCTGAGAACTGGTCCGGTTCTGGTAACTTTTCGATCGAAGCCTTCGATGCATTTGATTCTGCAGTTATTGTTGTCAATTTGACCGTGCTCCCCGTCAACGATCCACCTTATTTCGTCGATGTTCTGGTGCCCAATGCCCTGTATACAGGGGAGAATGGGAATGCTACTGCCATCGTTTCTGATCCGGACCTCGAATATGATCAGGGTGAGGTCCTGTCGATATACTGGTATATGGGTGGTTTCATGCCCATGGGTCCGACGGATCGATTGGACCTATCTTTCCTTACGACGAACAGGATCCCAGGTGTTTACGAACTGACCTGCGTTGTCACCGATCATGCAGGCTTACAGGTATCGAGAGCATTTACCATCCAGATAATAGAACGAGAGGAACTTCCACCCGGAAATGAGACCGAGGAAGATGAGAAAAATGGCGATGATGAATTACCGATCCTTTCATTGATCGTTGGAGCTGCAATCCTGTTGGTGATCATCATCGTGTTGATGATCCTGCTTGCTTCTCAGAGGAGAAAAAAGTTTATCGAGGAATAGGTAGATTATTACCGGGATCCATTCTCGAACTCGACCCCATGGGATGAAAAAAGACCCGGTGTTGACAGATATCTTTCACCAGTGTCGTAGAACAGGCAGCAAATGGTCTTTCCGTGATGTTCGTGTCGCTTCGATACCATTTCAGCAACCCATGCAGCCGCTCCAGATGTTACCCCGACCAGGAGGCCCTCTGTCCTTGCTATCTTCCTGGTCATTTCATAGGCTGCTTCATCCGGGACAAGGATCAGCTCGTTCATGTTATCCTTCGAACGGAGGAAGTTATCCGTTTTGAAGCCTGGACCAATTCCTATCAGCTTATGTTTTCCCTGCTCTCCGCCGGAATAGACCGGGCTCGACTCCGGCTCGAAGCAGATGATCCTGATATCGGGGTTCTTCTCCTTGAAGAATGTCGAGAGACCATCGAAGGTCCCTGAGGTTCCGAGGCCGATGACCATCACATCTATCTTTCCACCTGTCTGCTCCCATATCTCTGGTCCAGTTGTGGAATAATGGGCCTTTCCGTTGTTCGGATTGGAATGCTGGTTCAGGAAGAATGCATTATCCGGATGCTGCTCGCAATATCTTATCGCCCGCAGGCGGGCTCCTTTGGTGTGTTCCGAACCTGGGGTGATCACGACCTTGGCACCGTAGGCCATGATGATCTGTCTCCTCTCGACAGATGCCAGCTCGCTCATGAAGATCCGAACCTTGAACCCCATTACCGCTCCGAGGAGGGAAATGGCTATGGCAGTATTGCCTGAACTTGCCTCCACTACCTCGGTATCGGAGGTTATGCTCCCATCTGCAATTCCAGCCTTGATCATTGACAGCACAGGCCTATCCTTCACGGACATCGGGTTGAACATCTCGAGCTTGGCATAGATGTTCGCTGGAGAGTCTGGAAAAAGCCTGTTCAGCTTCAAAAGAGGAGTATTGCCGATCAGAAGTGTGTGATCCCCGATAGCTTCCATATCATTTGGATAATGTGAGAGTAGAAATAGATTTCTTCATGAGATCAGAATTATTTTGAGATCATGGGTGGGGTTTTCGAGTACCAGATGGATCCTGATAACGAGCTGGATATATTGATCAAGAAAAGGAACAAGATGATCATTGCAGGAGAGGTGAAATGGTCTGACAGGGTGAGAAAGAAAGATATCGAGACATTTTCAAGGAAAGTGGAAGGACTGAAATGAAAAAGGTGCTGATATCAAAGAAACGTGTATCTTTTGATAACATAGGATCATTAACGCCAGAGGACCTTCTGGAAATGGCAAAGGAAATGAAACGGTAAAATTGATGAAAGAGAGGAACTGGTGGGGTAAGAATTTGAAGTCAAAGCTCCAACATCAGGTTCCATTCAGTTCGAGCCAATCCACGTTTGTATCCATCGACCTTGTGAAGTTGATCGCAACAGGACCCTCATCCATTGGGCCTTCATCAACATCACATCGAAAGCATCCATTGCCAAAGAGGTATGTATTCAATTACCGCGCCTTCAGAGTCCGACTTCCCCTCATGATCAGCTGTTATGATAATGCCATGGTTGAGTCCAAACTGCTTCATTGCGTCTCTCAATCCATACTCTTCGCGTTTTCTGGTCTTGGGGTCCTCTACATCCCAGGCCACCTGAATGGCCTCCTCTATGATGGGCCCTCTTTTTATGATAAAGTCGGTCTCTGTCCCCGGGGGCTTCCAGTGATAGATCTCGATGGTCGGGTCCCTGGCCGTAAAGGGATATACCAGTGGGTCCTCGAAATTGATCATGATCATATCGCGTCTGTCCACACCGGACGCTTCCAGATGTTTGATGAGGTTGTAAAGCAGATAGGTCTTTCCCGCGCGCCGGGGGCCGACGAGGGTGATGACCTTGTCCGTGGACATATCTATATCGATATCCCGTTCGATGGAATCTGGAAGCTTATACTCATGGAATTCAACGATCAAGCGCTTGAGTTCGCTCTTGTTCACAGTATAAGAGATATAGCCACTTCCATATGTGGTGTTTCTTATAGGGGTCTGTTTCTTATCTAATATGGCATCATATACAAACCCAGTTTAAACATTTAATAGTATTATATATGGCACTGTATCTGCATAAACAACTCCTGTGAATATTATTCCTCATATTGTTCTGTTTGGCTTTTCCTTGATTTGACCACCAATACAACAATGACCACCATGATCAGAAGTAGAATGAGTCCGACTATCAGATAGATGCCCATATTGGACTTCTCATCCTCAGCATCCGTTGATCCATCGACGGTGGGGTCAGATCCTTGCTTGTACTCATCAAGGTTCGAGATGCCGTCTCCATCGGGATCTAATATTGCATCCGTAGCATTGTTTGGATCGAGTCCATAGGTATCTTCCCATTCATCGGGCATGCCGTCGCCATCCGTGTCGGTTTGATCTATGGGTTCATCTCCCGGTGCATACACATTAAGAGAGAAGGTATACTGGACCTCAACGGTTCCATCCGTTGCTGTAATGATCACATCATAATTTCCAACAACAGGAGATTCCCAGCTGACCACTCCAGTTCCGCTGTCAATGGTGATATCGGAAGTGGGTGTGGTCTCTATTGAATAATTGATGTTGTCCCCATCCACGTCTGTCGCCAAACACTCAATGGTCAGTGCTTCCCCCTCGGTGATGTTCTTGTCTGTTGGTGTAATGGTCCAAATAGGGGCATCGTTGACATTGATCACTACCAATGTATAATTGAGTGAATTTGAGCCACCGTATCCATCCAGGATAGTTATGTTTACCCAGAACGTTCCAACATCAGAGTTGCCCGGAGTTCCATACAGATAGTATCCGTCAAGTTCAAGCCAATCCGCGTTCGTGTTCATTGACCAGGTGAAGTTGATCGCAACAAGGTCCTCGTCGGTCGCATTGAGCGTAACGGAGTAGAGTTCGTCCTGAAGTGTTGTGTTCATCGGTGCTGTTATGATAATAGGATCATCGTTTGTGTTCTCCACGGTTATTGTGAAGTTCTGCCAATCGCTTCCACCGTTCCCATCGTCTACCGAGACATTGACTTCATGGGTTCCAACGTCGCTGTTTATCGGCGTTCCATCCAGTGTGTTAGTGGTGGTGTTGAGTTCCAACCACTCTGGTCCTGACTCCAGGGTCCATGATAGGTTATCTTCTGTTGGGTCTATGTCCGTTGCTGAGAGCACCATGGAAAATAGGGAGTCTTCCGTTGCATTGATCGGTAGTGTGAGGTTGATCTCTGGAGCATCATTTGTGTTTAGAACTGAAAGTGTGAAGATTCTGGTCGTTGAGACAGATCTTGGATCGTTGCAGATCACCTCGACAGAATGGTTGCCTACATCATCATTACCAGGTGTTCCAGAGAGAACTCCCTCTTCACTTATGGTAAGCCAACTTACTGTTGTGTCGATCTCCCAGGTGAAATTCATACATCCTGGAAGAGACGTTTCTGCACTGTAGCTTACCTGGTATATTTGCTCTTCAACGGCCGTTGTCAGGTCTATGCCTGTGACTATGGGTGATGGGTATGTGATGTTTTCCAAATAAGGATACATTTTCCCATCCCAGATCGACCAAGTATCGACAAAGTTCCACCCTGCTCCTGTGAATGTCACTCCCCGTTTCATCTCGGATGTGTTCTTTCCAGTTCCTCCATCACTGGTGATCATTCCAGAGGTTTCCGTGTCCCAGAAACAGTTTGAGACGATGTCACTGTCGTATCCAACAAGACCGCCAACTTCACCATTTCCACTCGCATTTCCGGTTGCATAACAGTTCTCGACCGATCCGTCGTTCTCCCCAACAAGACCGCCAACCCTGCTGTTCCCGCTGACGCTGCCAGTTGCATAGGAATTTGAGACCGGGCCGTCGTTATTGTATCCCACCAGTCCACCGATACCACTATCTGTTCCGCTGACGTTTCCTGTTGCGTAGCAGCTCGAGATCGAGCCCTCGTCATATCCCACGAGCCCTCCGATATTATACTCTCCGCTGATGTTTCCTGTAGCATAGCAGTTCTCGACCGTACCGAAATTGTTCCCCACAAGCCCTCCGATATTATCTGTTCCGTTGACGCTGCCTGTGGCGTAGCAGTTTTCGACAGGCACACGGTTCTCTCCAATGAGCCCGCCGACAGAAGTTATCCCGTTAATGCTGCCCGTGGTGTAGCAATTTGAGACCGGACCGAGGTTGTATCCCACGAGCCCTCCGACTTCTTTATGCGTTCCACTGACGCTGCCTACTGTGTAACAGTTTGAGATCGGGCCGTTATTGTTGTATCCTACAAGCCCACCAATCTGATCGCCAGTTCCGCTGATGTTTCCTGTTGAGTAGCAGTCTGAGATCATGCCCTGATAGTGCTCTCCCGCGAGTCCGCCCATATAATCTCTTCCGTTGACGTTTCCTGAGGTAGAGCAGTTTTTGACCGTGCCGTGGCTGTTTTTACCCACGAGCCCGCCTAGATAATCCTCTCCGTTGACGTTGCCAATTGCGGAGCAGTTTTCGACCGTATCTTCGCTGTATCCCACGAATCCACCAATATACTCATTTCCACTGACGTTTCCTGAGGCATAACAGTTGGAGACCACACCGCCATTGATCCATCCCACGAGCCCGCCTACACGATCATATCCACTGACAATGCTTGATGCGTAGCAGTTTTCGACCGTGCTACCGTCGTTGATCCCCACGAGCCCGCCGACATGATTGTTTCCGCTAACGGTGCCAGTTGCGTAGCAGTTTTCGACCGAGCCGTAGTTGTATCCTACTATCCCTCCAACATAATAATCTCCGCTGACGCTTCCGGTTGCAAAGCTATTTGTGACCATACCATAGTTCTCTCCCACCAGTCCGCCAACATAGTAATCTGTTCCGCTGACATTATTATCGATCAGACCGATATTGTTCAAGTTTGCTTCTGCATCAAGGACACCGAACAAACCCACATACTCTATGATCAGGTTGATGAAAAGATCGGTGATGTTGTATCCCTGGCCATCTACAGAACCAGTGAACTTGTTCATACTATCTCCGATAGGAACAAAACCCGCATCGAAATTCCAGCCAACTGTAGCAGATGCGTCGATGTCGTTGATAAGCACATAGTGTGCGCTGAGGTCTGAACTTATGTCCTGAAGTTGGTCAACATCGGATATCTGATATGGGTTTCCGATCGTTCCATCTCCACCTGCGAACGCTCTTGTGTTTTCAGCTTCCGCTGGCTCCACAAGACTTCCTGATGGCATGGACAACAGGCCCAAAATTCCTGCAGATATCAATGCCATGACCACTAGTAATGAATATATTTTACCATAATGCAAATAACCATCCCCATTAGGTTGGGAACTGCCCTATGTATTTTAAAATGTTTTCGATTATATTGCCCTTTCTTTGTTGCTCTCTCTACAAATATATCATTATAGGGATGTTCCACTAGGATCATCATAGATCGAAAACCATGAGCGGACCTTCAATATTCGATCTTGAGAACTATTAAATATTGATGTTCCCGTTTTTCGAGATGGTGAAACCATGGAAGAGGTTGAAAAAGCAAAGAAAGAAGCGCTAGATCTGCTCCGTTCGATCCAAACCGCTGAGGACGTGAAGGAACACGACCAGGAGATCGTGGATATTATGGTTGGTTTTTTAACCGCTTCGGTGAAAACACTTGAAAATTGGTTTGAAGAGATCCTGTCAATGGATCCTGATAAGAAGGGGAAAGAGATCGCGAAATTCCAGGAGGCGACCTCTCTTTCCGATGAGGAGATAGATGAGGAGATGAACAGGATATCCGCCATACCAGGAGCAGATGAGTATCTGGAACCATTCATGGAGGAGTTGGGAAAGAGAATAACCCCCCAAATGGAAAAGACCGGGAAGATGATGGAGAAATTAATGGCCGACCTCGGGGGGGCCATGATGGGAGCCATGGGCGAGGCTTTTGGAGGGATGGCAGAAGAGGTGGAGGAAGAGGAGGATATCGAAATCCCAAAAGGAAATTCCTTCAAAGGTGAAGGGGTAAAATTCTACGGGATAACATGCGTAAACGACGTCATAGATCTCGGTACCTGGAACTATTACAAGGACAGTATATGCGACATATCCAAAGAGAGTATCTCCGATGATCTGGAACAGCTTCAGACATTCAAGATCTTTATAATTGAAGACAGGACCCCTCTTGAAAATTTCAAAGAAGATATTGATATGATCGAGAAGAAGAGGTTCCTCCTGATGGACGGGATCCAGAAAGAGATGGATAGGATCGCAACCATCCCGGGAGCCTCAGAGGAAGCTATCAGGATGAAGGATGAATGTATGGCTCAACTTGGACCAGTTGCCGATGAGATAGATGTGTTGTTGAAGGATATCAGAGGTTCATGAATCTCAGAGATAACAGTTAGGCGGTCTGTGAAAAGGTAGCGATCATGGTAAGGTATCCGCCTGTGGATAGGGCCCTTCAATACCAGATGAAGAGCCATTGGTGTGGATATTCAAGTCTGTCTAATCTGATTTTTCATTTCGGAAATTATTCCTCCGATGGAACTGTTTTCCCTTTCCTTGATTTGACCACCAATGCCACAATGACGACAATGATCACCAGTGGAATGAATATGATCAATCCCATCAGAAGGCAGATGGTCGCAATGGATCCCCTATCATCGATATCCGATGAACCATCCACCGTTGGGTCAGATCCCTGCTTGAACTCGTCAAGGTTGGAGATGCCATCTCCATCCAGATCCAACGTTGCATCCGTAGCATTGCTTGGATCGAGTCCATAGGTTTCTTCCCATTCATCTGGCATGCCGTCGCCGTCTGTATCGGTTTGATCATCATCAGATAGTGCATTCACCAGGATCGAGAAGGAATGATGGGCCTCAAGTGTTCCATCCGTTGCTGTAATGGTTACAGTGTATGTTCCCACCACTGACGAGCCCCACCTGATAGATCCCGTGGACGGGTTGATGGTCAGGTCGGAGACCGGGGTGGTGGTGATGGAATATATTATATCGTCACCGTCCACGTCCGTCGCCAGACAGTCCAAGAACAGCACCTCGCCCTCGGTCATGTTCCGATCTCCGGGTGCAAGGGACCAGGCCGGGGCGTCATTCGTGTTCGAGACCACTATGTTGAACTCATGAACGTCGCTACCGTTGTTTCCATCGTCCACCTCAACCTGGACCCAGAAGGTTCCAACATCATCGTTTGTAGGGGTCCCGTTGAGCCAGCCAAGCGAAGGATCCATAGTTAGCCAACCCGCGTTTGTAGAGAGGTTCCAGGTGAGCGTGTCAAATATTGGATCCATGTCAGTAGCGTTGTAGTCAACGCTGTATAATGCATCCTCGGTGGCTGTTATTATGTCAGAGGTCACGATCGCCGGAGCATCATTGGTATTGACGACAGTAAGCGTGAAGTTCGTATAGTCCTCACCATCGTTACCATCAGATACCGTCACGTTCACCCAGAACGTTCCAACGTCGTCATTGGTTGGTGTCCCGGACAGAGCGCCCGTGGTCGAATTGATGCCAAGCCATACCGCGCTTGTGTTCAGTGACCACGTAAACGTATCCGCCGTCGGGTCCACATCAATTGCCGTATAGTTATTCACATAGAGTAGATCCTCAAAACAGCTGGTATTATCCAAGGTAAAAATCGCTGGAGCGTCATTGGTATTTACTACCGTGAGCAGTATGCTCTTTGTTGTTGAACCAAGTGTGTCAGTAACAGTGAAATTCACCCAGTATGAACCGATATCATCATTCATTGGTGTTCCGTATATCGTATTATTCACAGCATCCCATGTGAGCCAGGAGGCATTTGTATCAAGCGACTTTGACTGGATTGAATTTTCGGAAGGATAGGAGAATATCTCATATTCAAAGGCTGCTGTGAAGTAGGAATCCTCCTCCAGATCAACAACTGTTTCATTGGAAAAGGAGATCCATGGAGCGTGATAACGACTCTGAAGAAAAGGATAGGAACTACCATTAAGAATACCCCAAACCGATGAGAGATCCCATCCGGCCGAAGTGAAGGTGCTTTCGGTCTTCATCTCGGCGGTGGTCTTTCCAGTCCCCCAATCACTGGTGGCCATTCCGGAGGTCTCCGTGTCCCAGAAACAGTTCTCGACGGTGTGGCCGTTTAAACCCACGAGCCCCCCGACCACCATAGTTCCACTTACGCTTCCAGTTGCGTAGCAGTCCGAGGTCTCACCCCAGTTATCTCCCACGAGCCCGCCAACCATCGTATCTCCGCTGACGCTGCCAGTTGCGTAGCAGTTCTCGACCGGACCGTCACTGAATCCCACGAGCCCGCCTATTTCATCATTTCCGCTGACGTCGCCTGTGGCATAGCAGTTTGAGAGCGAGTAAGAGGTGCCCGCAAGCCCCCCGATAGCATGTCCGATACTGCTGACGTCGCCTGTTGCGTAGCAGTTTGAGACCGATCCTGAGCCCCTTCCCACTAGCCCTCCGATATTATTGCCAGTTCCGATAACCACACCCGTTGTATAGCAGTTATCGATCGTGCCCACGCTCTCTCCCACAAGCCCCCCCACAGCTCCATCTCCACTGACGTTATTGTCTATCAGGCCGATATTGCTTAAGCTTGCAGCATCACCTGTGATGCCGAACAATCCCACATTATCGGTAGATATCCGGTTAATGAAGAGATCCGTGATATTGTATCCCTGGCCGTCCAGGGAACCAACGAACCAGTCAGTAAGAGGTGTCATATTTCCAATAGGGATGAAACCCTCACCGGAATTCCAACCAACTGTGGCGGAGGCGTCGATGTCGTTGATCAGCACGTAGTGAGCGCTGAGATTTGCACTCATCTCCTGAAGTTGATCGACATCAGATATCTGGAAAGGATCCCCCACTGATCCATCTCCGCCTTCGAACGCCCTCGTGTTTACAGCTCCTGCTGACTCCACAAGGTTTTCTGAAGGTATGGCCAACAGGCCCAATAATCCTACAGACGTCAATGCCAAGACCAATAGTAACGAATAAGACCTGTTCTGATGCAATAGACCATCCCCATTTGGTATGAAAATCTGTTCTGGGATTTAGTATTATTGATAGTAGCTATCATTCCCTCTCTGGTCCTATCCTCATCCATCAGACCTTCATCTTCATCACATATAAGGTACCCATAACAACATCATATCTCACTGAAATCAAAACCTTTATTTACAATAATGGCCATTATACAAATGATGATTATTGTCAGGCCGGGCGAAGAGTCACTTATCAACAATGCGAGATGGGTTCTGGTATCTGGACGAAGGAAGACCGGAAAGACCTTTCTTTGCACCAGGTTCAAAGAACATGATGAATATTTCTTTGTAAAAAGGGACCGGAGCATCATTGAATTAAAAAGCATGACGGAAATGGTCTATTCAACGTTCCGTGAGATCCTGATCCGAAGCATCTCTTCCGGGAGGTCCGTGGCCGTGGATGAATTCCATAGGCTCGGTGCGGACTTTCAGGAACTACTTCATTTGCTTGAGCAGAAAGGTAAGTTGACCTTGATCTCTTCGACGCTTCACCTCTCGAGAGGGCTGATAAGCCCTTCTTCACCCATGCTTGGTAAATTCGGCGAGGCAAATATCAGGATGATCGATCTGCAGGATGTATTGAATGAACTAAAGAGCAAGATATCGAATAAAAAGGAACTTGTCGAGACGGCAATAATCTTAAGAGAACCTCTAATGATCAATTTTTTCGATAACGGTCATCTGAATTTCGTGTTGCCCGGGATCAAATTGACCGTGCCGGCCCTTATAGGGGAGATATTCACGGAAGAGGACAGGAAGCTCAGTGCTTTGTATGAAGGAATAATTAGGGCCACGGCAGTAGGCAAATGGTCATCGAGCCAGATGAGCTCCTATCTATTTTCCCGGGGGCTTCTGAAAAAGGATGATCCATCCTACATGCAGCAGTATCTTGTTAACTTGATCAATGTTGGAATACTTGCAAAGGTCAACGTTTGGAACAAGAAACGCGTTGTTTATCGCCATGTGTCCCCCATAACCCGGATCTACTACCATGCGGATGAAAAATACAGCATAGCGGACAGAGACGTATCACAAAAGGAATCTAACCGGTACATCGAAGAGATCTTCCCCCATATCGTGGAAGATAGCATCCAGGAGATGTTTGCGAAGAAGTATGGTCTATCATTGTTCGTTCACCACGATCCGAACAACGAGGTGGACGGCATTTTCACCAAGTTCAAGAGGCCAAAATTGGCCTTGGAGGTCAAGTGGAAGAAAAAGATCTCAATGGCGGACATAAGGCGTGCAGAGAATAGCCTTGGCCGCATTTCGGCACCCAGAAAGGTCTTGTTC
>JAUVCN010000003.1 GCA_030595715.1 Thermoplasmatales archaeon | reverse complement strand
CCATTTCCATCAACTCTATACCTGCCTTTTCTGCGATCTCCTTGGGCAAATATGGATCGTATCCGATGGCATCCATCCCGAATGCCTGACATCTGGCTGCCAGTGCCTGTCCGATCCGGCCGCAGCCAATAATACCGACGGTCTTTCCATCGAGTTCCATTCCCTTGAGCTGCTTCTTCAACCAATCTCCCTTCTTTATCCCCTCGGTACCCCTCGTGATGCCACGTGCGAGAGAGATCATGTGGCCAAAAGCCAGCTCGGCAACCGATAGGGTGGAACCGGACGGCGCATTCACAACCTTGATACCTTTCTCCTTTGCATACTCGATATCGATGTTGTCGACACCTATCCCGGCCCTTCCGATAGCCTTCAGATTGGCGGCCTTGTCAATAGCAGCGGTCCTTATCTTTGTCTTGGACCTGACCAGAACAGCATCATATCCTCCGATCACTTCCATTAGTTCCTCTGGCGTGGGATCGGATTCGGTAACCACGTGTCCGGCATCTTCAAGCAACTTCACTGCTTCCTTGGCAATACCATCTGTAACAAGTACCTTCATCTTCATCACCTTTTAACGCTTGAAGTGAAATGGGGGTTATTAATATATCCCAATATGACCAAAGATCCAGCCATTGAAATTAGGACCTTGTATCATATCTCAAATCGGAGGATCGCTGCGATCCCTCCGATCTTGTCCAACATCTTGCCTGCTTCGTGTGATGTGGAAATGATCATCCCCTTGGAACCCATCTGAGTTGAGAGTGATAGAAGGTCCCTTCCGATCCCTTCTCTGAAAATGGTCTCCGTGATCAGGAGTGTTTCCACCGCCCCCATCTTCAATGCTTTTGAAACCTCTTGATCGCCATATGTGGCCCCTTTGCCCTTCCCAACTGCTTCCATCAGTCTGTTCACCATTGAGGTCTCCTTCTGATATCTCAGACCCTTGACGGCACTTGATAGGCCTTCTCCTTTCAAGAATGCCTCGTTCAATCCTCTTAAACCCCCGGATGAAGCCGAAATCATATGTATCGTGGAGGGGTCCAAACCCAATGTCTCCCGAAGGATCTTGGAAAGCGATTCCTTGAAGAATCCGGGGCCGACCAGGATCAGTGGGATCCCATCCGAGATATTATGTGACAACGTTTCCGCTATCTCCCGATAATAATCATCCCAGTTACCGGAACCTCCAAATTGTTTTCCACCTCCCGAGGTCCTGATGGAAGCTATCTGTTCCACACCGTAATCCCTGAACCGGAATATCTGGGCGGATTCGTCATCCAAGGATATCGCCATGGCCCTGGACCTTGCAGTGGGGTCCAGGGAATCCTTTAGAAAGGACCTCTCTTCCCTGGTGATGGAAGGTAACTCGAGATCGATCATCTTCCCGGGTTCAAGATTGAAGGTATGGTGGCCGGATATGTCATCAGGTCCCGAGATTATCTCACCACCCACTCTCAGATCGTCGGTGAAAGGGTGGAACTCGGCAGAGGAGACCTTGATCTTCAGATACACCTTGATCCTGGGTTGGCTATCCGGTCGGACCTTGTCCTCACGGGTCTCCAACTTTCTGTAAGTGTGTGATCCGACAATACAACCGGGTCTGATCAATTGATAGAGATACCAAAGGTCGTCCATATCTTCCATCCTCAAACGGAACTGACCTTTGTCCTCATCACTTCGAATAAGGTTCAAACGTTTACCATCCTTCGGCTATCACCTTAATTGGTGGGAGATTTTAAATCATTCCGTCCTCTTGGCACTTCATGGGATCCTTCATTCCCTCCGATGAGGGGATCACACACAAAGATCATACAGCTGACCTCTGGCTGGAGGCAAAGGATGTGGATATCCCATCCATGATCTCTCGATTGGTCCAGGGCATATACGGTGTGATGGCCGCATCGTTCGAGATAGAGGACGAAGTGGTCGATGTGGACCTTGAATTCGAAGGGTCCTATCCGGAGACTGCGATGGTCGAGTTCCTATCCGAGATCCTGTTCCTTTTCGATGCTGAATCCTTGGTCCTCCTGCGATCGGACATTTCCATGGAAGATCTCGATGGGTCCGTTAAACTGAAGATCACAGGAAAGGCATCCGTGGCTGAAATACCATCAGGACAGGGGGGGATGGAAGTGAAAGCAGTGACCTACCATGGTGCCAAGATAAGAATGGAAGAGGGAAATGTTGTGGGGACGGTCCTGCTCGATCTCTGAAGATATCCTTTCATCCCGGGGACCTCCCCATCCCCAATTTTATAATATGTCATTGTTCATTAACATGAAATTGGGGAATGGGAAAAAATGGTCTTCGATAGATCCCTATGTCACATCCCGGCCGAGACTGTCCTGGATGAGAACAATATCCGATGCAGGGGTGACGTGATATTCTCAGACAGGTCCTTATTGCACAGGAACCTTTTCACCGAAGGCAGGATATTCATCGGTGAATTCGTTGAAGTGGAAGGAAATGTCGTATCAATAGGTGATATCAGACTCGACAAGGGAACCAGGGTCCAGGGGAACGTCATCGGGGACAATGATATCTTCATCGGTGAAAGATGCATCATTGCCGGAGAACTGGTGGTTGGAAAGAACCTTGACATAGGAGAAGGGGTCGAAGTTGATCCGAACGCGATCGACTCCAAGGGAAGGATCAATATCAGGAATCCCATATCAGTGATAGTCTACATCTTACTCTATCTTCTCGAGCTCCTGAAAAGGAACGACTCCCAGGAGGTGGATGAGTTCTTCAAGGAATTGGAGGCAGGTGAAGAGGAGAATTTTCTGATCAATCAGGAATTTACATACTTCCCAAGGGGTTCCAAGATCACAAAATCCAGCTTCCATGTCCCAGGGGATATGAAGATCTCACCAAAATGCCAGGTTGTGGGGGACGTCAATGTAACCGGATCCCTCGATATCGGAGAGGAGGTCCAGGTTTTTGGGGATGTCATCTCCAGGGGTGATCTTTACATTGGTGAGAACGCGGTCATCAACGGTAACATCAGATCAGAGGGCAGGATAGACATACACCATGCAGCCAGGATAGGTGGAGATATCAAGGGATCGTGGATCAACACCACATCCGATACGATCATAGATGGTACCCTGAAAGGGGATGAGGGGATCAAGATCCTGTCACAGAGTGGTACAACGGTTGAAGACAGGATAGAACGATTCGAGAAAGGGATCGATAACCTCGACGGCATCATGGATTGAGCTTGATAGAATTTTTACAAGTTACCAGTATATTAGTTCTTATTTCGAGATTTTGTGAGGTATATTCGACATAACCTACATTTACTTATTGAGAATGACAATGTTTTCAGGAAGATTTAATACATACTTTAACATGTGGAGCCCAAGTCCAAGCTCGGAAGACGGAGGGCGGTCCATGAAACTATCCAAGAACGAGAAAGTAATACTCTGGGGCCTTGTCAGATATCCCATGTTGAACGATAGGCAACTTTCCGACAAGATCCGTGTTCGGATGTCTACACTCAATGCAATCAAGAACAAGATGAAGAGAATGGGATTGATCTACGATAGGATCGTCCCGAACGTGGAGATCATGGACTATGAAATTCTGAGCGTGACCTGGACCACGTTGAGCAGATCTATCAAGAAGAGCCCGGATATCGAATCGTTGAAGAATATGTTCAATGACCACTCCAACACATACACTGCCATGGTCTTCGGGGATACTTTGTTCTTCCTTTCACTATACAAAAATTACACGGGTTACAAGATATCTGAAAACGATATCATGGAACAACTCAAAAAACACGGTTTGCTCGTGGAGGGTAGGATACATTCCACACTTTATCCGATCGCGATATCCTCACTCCCCAAGAACTTCGATTACACATCGGTCCTGGAAAGGGCGTTTGGCATCAAACCTGTAAGGGATCCGAAAGAAAAGGATCGAAATATGATGCGGATCAAGGCAAAAGAAAAGATCCATCACCTTTCAAAGAAGGAAAAGATCATCCTGAAGGGAATACTTGAAGCTCCCGATCTTCCAGATAACAAGATAGCAAGCATGCTCGATACTACCAGACAGGCAGTTGCAAGGCACAAAAAAGAACTGCTTGAGCTTGGTGTGATCAAGAAGACCAGGGTGATCGACTATGGAAAGCTCGGATTCAATATACTCTGTCTTGTCGAGGGTTTCTATGAAAAGAATGAAGGAGTTCGTGAAACCGGACCTGATGTGGAAAAACTTCATCTACCGAGCTTCTTTGCGGTCTACGGGGGATCGGAGACCACATCCCTTTCTCTTTTCAAGGATTTTAAACAGTTCACCCAGAGCAGGGAGAAATATACGGAGGCATTGAAGGAATACTGTCAGATCAGATCGGAACCCTCCATCAACCTATTCTCACCCTCGGATACAATAACAATAAAACATCAAGAATACCTGCCCTTGATCAAAAATTTCCTTGATGAGAACTGAGAGCTCTTACACTTTCACATCTCCCTCTCTCTTGTGAAGCCTTTATAATGGGAACCAGCAAGGAGTAGACAGTGATGATGAGGGATTATCATGTCAGATGAGAAATCAGTTGAGGATCTTCCAGGTGTCGGACCGGCAACAGCGGAGAAATTGAAGGAGGCGGGATTCGATGACCTTATGTCAATTGCGGTTTCATCCCCATCCTCACTTGTGGAAGCCGCAGATATTGGAGAGGCAACAGCGATCAAGATCATAGGAGCGGCGAAGAAGCTTGCCGACGTTGGTGGGTTCCTTACCGGCGATGTGGTCATGGAGATGAGGAACCAGGTCTCCAAGCTAACATCAAGCTCAAGGGCCCTTGATGAGCTCCTTGGGGGGGGATTGGAATCTGGTGCCATCACTGAATTCTTTGGTGAGTTCGGATCGGGGAAAACACAGATCACCCATCAATTATGTGTCAACAATTTCAGGCCGATAGAGGATGGAGGTCAAGAAGCTCATTCGATCTTCATAGATACCGAGAATACGTTCAGACCGGAAAGGATCGTTCAGATGGCCACGGCCCATGATCTCGATCCCACCGAGGTGCTTCAAACGATACATGTTGCCAGGGCGTTCAACTCACATCATCAGATGTTACTGGTGGAAAAGGCCAGGGACATAGCCAAGGAGCATCCCATCAGATTGCTGATAGTGGATTCGCTCACTGCGCATTTCAGAGCTGAATATATCGGCAGGGGTGTGCTTGCAGAAAGACAACAGAAGCTCAACAAGCATCTTCACCATATCATGCAGTTCTCACACCTGAACAAGGCCGTTGTGGCCGTCACCAATCAAGTTTCAGCAAAACCCGATGCATTCTTTGGAGATCCCACAAGAGCCATCGGAGGACACATCCTTGCGCACACATCCACTTTCCGATTATATTTGAGAAAGTCCAAGGGAAACAGAAGGATCGCCCGGCTGATCGATTCTCCCAACCTACCCGAGGGTGAAGCTGTTATCACCATTTCAGAAGATGGTGTAAGGGACTGATCCATTACTTATGTCCCATGTGCCCAACAAAGCTTTTCAATGTTCGTGTGTATAGAGGAGAATAAGGTATAGGGGGATCTCCATGGAAAAACTTGACATCAAACGCGGTAAATGGAAGGATATCGAAGGTGACAATCTTCCAAATAAAATGAAAGAGATATTCGGTAACTGTAAACAGGAGAGTGATTGGTATGTGTCTTCATATGGTGCGATGGAACCGATAAGGATCAGGATCGAATCAAAATCCGAGATCTTTATGGAGATCAATACCGTTTCGATACCCGATGACCAGGTCCTGGATACCATGAGAAAGAGGAACCAGTTCTTGGAATTCATCACTGGATTCACTGCAAAAGAGAGGCTTAAGAGACTCAAAAAGAAGGCGAAGGATGGCTCCTGAGGCCTTTATTGGAAACGTTTTTATCAGACTTTCCTTTTTCTCATCCCAATCGTAAGCGGATGTGGTCTAGCTCGGTAGGACCGTAGCTTCCCAAGCTACTTGCTCGGGTTCAAATCCCGGCATCCGCACCATTACCTTTTAGCATTATGTAATCTTGGAAACAGTGTTATTTATTTGACGGTAGGGATCCTCCGAGCGGAAGAACAAAATATTTTTGAAATAAGGCGAGGAGGTCTGAAAAATCTATGATTTTTCTAAGATTGAACCCTTGGGTGGTTGGGTATTGTGTGCTTCCAATTAACAATAAACAATGCTCAACCTGAGCAAAATCTCAGATTTTGTGGAATCAAATCCCGGTACCTGCACTCATTTTCTCTCGTCAATTTCGTTCAGCTTCGAAAATTAGTGCTCGACATTAATTATACACGCTAAAAATGAATTAGAGGGTAATTAAGCTTTTTTAGCTGGACCTTGAACATCGCAATCATTTTACGCTAAGTAAAATGTTCAAGGTCCCGGCATCCGCACTGTTTCCTTCTCGTTAGTTACTACTTTTTCAGGAGTTAATTCTACACAACAACGGCATATGTTGAAAAATTATTTCATATCATGGAAAAGTGCTCTGGACCGGGAGGTAATAAGGAAATGGATATATGATTGGGGCCGTATATCAGTTCCATTGGTGGGTCCTGATGAAGATCGCTCTGTACACTGGAACATTTGTCAAAGACAAGGATGGTGTAGCCAGAACCCTGTATGAATTTGTTCGCTGTATCAAGGACCAGGGACACAAGGTAACTGTATGGTCACCGGATGTCACAGAAGAGGTGGAAAGAACATCCATGACCGTCAAGAAGATGCCTTCGATCCCGGTGATCCTCTATCCTGATTACAAATTGGGTTTCTTTGGTCCCAGAACTAAAAAACAGCTCGATGAGCTGAAACCTGATATCATTCACATCTCGACCCCAGACCTCGTTGGGAGAGAATTCCTGCTATACGGAAATAGAAACAACATTCCCGTGGTCTCGGTGTATCATACGGATTTTCCATCATATCTCTCATACTATCAATTGTCTGCTCTAACACCCCCTGTATGGAGTTATCTAAAATGGTTCTATAATAACTCCATTGTTACTCTTGTACCTACCAAGACCATGGAAAAGAGGTTGCGATCGAAAGGTATCCACAACACTATCATCTGGTCAAGAGGGATAAAGGAAAAGGAATTCTCACCATTGAAAAGATCTTCAGATATCAGAAATGAGTGGAATGCCAAAGGAAAGAAAGTAGTAATTTATTCCGGAAGATTCGTCTGGTACAAGGACCTGAAGATATTCATTTCCGTATATGAAATGATCAAAGAGAAATATGGTGATAAAATCGTATTCGTTCTTCTTGGATCGGGACCTGCCGAAAAAGATTTGAAAGAAAGTATGCCAGATGCGATATTTCCAGGATACTTGAAAGGAAAGGATCTATGTGATGCATATGCCAGTGGTGATATCTTTTTGTTCCCTTCAACTACCGAAACATTTGGAAATGTGGTTCAAGAAGCTCTTGCCTCTGGAATGCCTGCTGTGGTTTCTGATATGGGAGGATGTAAAGATATAGTAAATATGTCCAAAGGAGGGTTGATATCCAAGGCTAAGGATCCAAATTCCTTTTACAATAACCTGTGTAAGATCATTGATGATGATACTATGTATAAAGTTCTTAGAACAAATGGATTGGAATTTGCAAGGAATAGATCCTGGGATCATATCAATGAACTACTGCTTGAAAAATATGGACAGATCATTGATGAATATTGATGATACCCTCCCCCCATGATTTCCAGTGTAACGATCAATGGTTTTGATCGTTGATATGATGAAGAATATTGATTGTAGTTCCAGTTCAATGCTGATCGTATCAGTTTACATACTTTGATATTTGAAATAATAATAATTAAAATGAATACCAATGGAAATAATTAATATTAATAATTATCATACTATATAAATTATCCAAAATCTTTATATAATATACTATACAATATATATATATATATACTAATATACTTATATATAATATAATATAATAATATCTTTTCATTAGAAATGAAAAATCTAATTAAATATTTGAAATCTCATCAATAGACCATGTGATAACACCAAACAATTTAATTTATTGATCTCTAATATTTTATTATTGAACTATTAATCAATAATATTTTGGCATATTTATTTACTTCTTTAATATTTTTTTTTATATCCATGGTCGTGAATATTATCAATTTGATCTATTCCATTGGAAACACAGGGGTGTCTCTCTTGAGAACATATAAAATTAAGAAATTAAATAATACATATTATTTGATCAGATATTGAAATCTTCTCAATATATTTTCTATTATCGATATTCTGATGTTCAATCTCTCCGATATCTTGTTGACATCTTTGATCCCCTCATTGATGTAAAGTGATAATATATCTTTTTCCAACAGGTCCTTTGAAAGGTAAGATATCAATGTGTTCGATTCCTGATATGTTCTTTCTCTGATCGCAAGTAATCTTTTTCTTTTCCTTTCCAATTTCATCAATTCCATATTGATAACTGATATAAGTTCCTTGATATCAGAGGCTTTTTCTCCTGCTGATGGTTTGGGCACCAGATCTTCCAGTTCCATTCTCATCTTCTCGAGAACGGGATCTGTAAATGCTGGTAAAACGGCGACGGCGTCGCTTTTCATTTCACCTGTTATCTTACCTTTGATGACCACTCTACTTCTGTCACCGAGCATCTCATGTTCATCATCATTGTTTTGAATATCATAGGACCTGTAAGAATAGTATTCCTCATCATAGGTATTGGGCCCAATATCTATCCTCACACAATATCTTTTTCTTGGAGCATATATCCTTCTTGGTGGTCCGCCCTTATCGGACCTTTCTTCGAACGATGATACAAAATGGCCATCTTCCAGTACCTTGAGATGCTTCATTATCGCCTGTTGGCTGACATTCAATTCCTTAGATAGTTGAAGAGGGTAATTGGCATCCCTTGCCAACTTCATCAAGATCCTCCGTCTTATGGGATTTTCAAGTATCGAAAGAATGGTATTCAGTTCAAGGTCCCGATCGTCTTCATACATACTATACAACCAACGGTTGTAATGTGTGTTCAATATTTACCTTTTTTGTTTAAAGACGGCCTTTCCCTGACGATCTTCTCACTGTATCTCTCGTAGAAGTTCATATCGAACCTTATGAACTTTGATTTATTCTTTGACCTTGTGAAGAGAAGTTCATCCTTGTTCTTGACGGTCTTTCTGAAATAGCCATCTATTACCAGATTCGCACTCCTTGTCTTGTGTGCTATCTTCAGGGATACAACACTGGAATCGGGTATGATTATTGGTCTTGAATTGATACGAAATGGCGAGATCGGGATGATCTCGATAGCTTCCAATCTCGGGTCCAGAACCGGTCCCCCTGCAGATAATGCATAACTGGTCGATCCTGTTGGAGTGGATATTATGATCCCATCAGCTCGAACGTCCTGCACCCATTCCATATCAATATAGTATTCGAATTCCTGTATCTTGGATGGAGTGGAAGTTGAGATGACAACGTCATTGGTTGCATCGGGGAGCCTTTCTCCATTAAGTAGGGTTTTGATCCTGCACCTCTGATCGATCTGGTAATTTCCATCTATCATCTGCAGTAATGCTTCTCTCATTCTATCGGGAGGGATCTCCGTAAGAAAGCCAAGAGATCCCGCATTAACACCCAGAACAGGATGCTTGGTATGCTGCAATGTTCTAAGAAGGGTCCCATCTCCACCAATACATACGATCGCATCGACTTTCATCTTCTCAACAGGACTGAGCGTCACATCATATCCGTTCAGATATGTAGAGTTGTTATCGGAAACAACAAGGTCTATGTCCACTCCATTTTTTTTCAATTCATCTACCAATTCGATCATCTTTCTTCCAACATCAAGGGCGAGTTTCTTTCGGTTGTGGGCCACCAATCCTAACCTCATTTGAAAGGTCCCTCCATTAGATGATCTATGTTTGATATCTCAAGGACCCTTTTTAAAGATGTTGGATCGCCAACAGCAAAAAAGGCCTTCATGTCATTAATTATAAAATCAGCTTCAAATGGGACGATCCTGTCATTCATATCCATCAGGAGAACCTGGCCACCGGCTTCTTTCAGGATCAATGATGCTGCGGCAACATCCGTCAAACGAGGGATCCTGCCGAACATGACGAACATGTCCATTGTTCCTGCCGCAACCATGCAGATCTCCACGGAGATACATCCAAAATACCTGATCCTCTTTGGCCAGATTATCAGAGGCTCGGTCCATCTCTTAGCCTCTGGTCCGATATAGGAGGAGACCACTGCTTCTTCGATGATCATTTTCCTGGTTGACAGTTTTGATCCGTTCATGAAGGACCCCTTTCCATAAGTGGATGAATAGACCTCCATTGTGGGAATATTGACCACGACCCCGGAGATCATATTATTGGTCCTTTCATCCAGAAGACCTATCGAGGTTGAAAAGATAGGGAAGTTCGATATCGCGTTATAGGTTCCATCGATGGGATCTACGATCAGCGTCAGGTCATTTCCTTTTGAGATCGATCCAGCCTCCTCGGAAATGATGTTCCAGTCGATCTCCATCTCTTCAAGAGCCCGGAAGATCGTATCCTCGGCGAGTTTATCTACTACCCTCGTATCGTTCCCATTCGTTCCAATATTCAGTTTCTCCCCCCCTCCACCATTTGGGAATCTTTTTCTAACTGCTTTCGCAACCATAATTGCGATCTTTTCGAGTTGGTTCTGGTAGTTCACAGGACCATAGAGTAGACGACCCTTTTGTTCTTTACCCCGTTGGGTATGTAAAACATACCTCTTTCACAAGATGATAGGGGTTCTTAGAACTCAATATCCAATATTAGACGATCGTTCCGGAAAGGGAGTTAGTAAGCTGGGTCCTGAACGATCGCATTTGTGTTCGACCTTTGAATATGCAAAGGCTCAGGAGATCAGATCTTCTTTTGGGGTCTCATCAAGTAACCCCCTTCTCCTGAGGGATCTCAATCTTGCCAGTTCGACCATGTTGCGATCTATAAGGATGTTATCGGGATCTTGATACATACTTACAGATCCATTTTTTCTGGTTATTTAATGGTCATGGGACATCCCCTGGACCGCCGAGATCACTTATGAGCGAAGTTACCTGTGATCGGATCGCTCCCCCTCAGTTTACAAAATCCCACTCTTTCAAATTGGACAATCCTTTTCTCTTTCGCACTTGATATGGCGAGAGGTTCCACCTTTCCGAACCTGATATTCCCATCGGGATCGAGTATCCTGCAATCGATCGAACCAAGAGGTGCCCATTCGATGATCTTCCCCTCCTCTTTTTTCAGAGCGTCAACATCATTTCCACTATATTTTCCCTTCAAGGTCTCCGGATCGGTGATCCTGATATTGGCCAGGTCCTTCAATCTGATCAGATCTCCCCGAGCCAGATCTCTCATCTCGTGTGAAGGAACCACGACCTTGACCACTCCATCTATGGATTCGATGGTGTATTCACGATGTCCTCTTTCGGGGAATTCCGGGTGTAGAGGGGCTTTTGAGGATAGGGAGGAGTCATGTGACACATTCAATGAAACGGGATCCTCCACGAAAAAGAACCTTTCACACTTCCTGTCTATGATCTCGCGGTTCATTGTTGCAAGTGTTTCCCATGAGAAGTTGATATCCACGGGTTTGATCCCAACCTCGGTCCAGTATCTGCGGAGGGACGCAGGTTCGAATCCTCTGGCCGAAAGGGCTCTAACGGTCCCCAGCCTGACATCTTCCCACCCATTGAAATTTCCATTCGATATCTCATCCCTTATCAAAGATGTCTTTAGAATGGTCTCCGGTATGGATACCAATCCATAATGGAAGAACTTTGGGAGTTTCCACTCCATGTGATCGAACACATATTCCTGCCTTGTTGTGTTGTTCAGGTGGTCATTTCCACGAAGTATATGCGTACAACCCATTAGATGATCATCTATGGCAACGGATAGATTGTAAAGGGGATACAGGTGATATCTATCCCCCGTTAAGGGGTGTGGGGCATGTTTTATACGCATACCCACAAAATCCCTGACTGCGGGGTTCCTGTGTGAAAGATCTGTCTTGATGACAAGGGAAGCCTCTCCTTCGCTGTAATATCCCTCCTTCATCTTTTCCCAGCCCTCCATTTGCTCTTCAGGGGATAATGACCTTTCCCGGCAGGGTTTGGATCGTGTCTTCAACTCCCTCCATTTCTCGGGGTCCATCGTACAAACATACGCAAAACCCCTCTCAATGAGCTTTTCTGTTATCTCGTAATACCTTTCGAACCGATCCGATTGAGTGTAAACCTCATCTACTTTCACTCCCAGCCAATCAAGGTCTTCGGGTATCATATCATAGGCATCCGGATCGATCTTCTCCGGGTTAGTGTCCTCAAATCTTAAGATAAATGACCCATTGTATCTTTTACAGTATTCATCGTTCAGTATCGCTGCTCTTGTATGTCCAATATGCAGTGGGCCGGAAGGACCGGGAGCAAATCTCATTCTGACCTTTTTATCCTCTGCCCCCTCCAGTGGGACCATTGGGTCCTTCCTCTCTCTCTTTTCAAGTTCAATAGGACCTCCAAGTTTCTTAAGAAGCTCCTTCTGCTCCTCAAATTCCATACCATTTACTTTTTGGACAGCCTCCCTGATGCTCATTGACAGGGACCTCGGGTCCTTTTTCAGATCAGGATGGGCGGCCATCATCTTGCCCATGATGGGGCCTATGTTCGCCATACCCCCATGCTCAATGG
Organism: Thermoplasmatales archaeon; assembly: GCA_030595715.1. Lineage (GTDB taxonomy): Archaea > Thermoplasmatota > Penumbrarchaeia > Penumbrarchaeales > Penumbrarchaeaceae > Penumbrarchaeum. Next base: position 37,611 of record JAUVCN010000003.1, on the reverse strand, counting down.
CATTTTCCAGGGCGAATATCATGATCAGATCTTTCATGGAACTCGGAGGAACACTTGCTGATAAATAATACTAACACTGTGAATTGCGATTACGATATGATAAGAACATCCACTAGGTGCGCGCGCGCGCTCACGTATGCGCGCGCGGTGGATTTAAATACCCATCTTTCCATGTCGAAAATATATTTCAGATGGGATGCACCAGGTCGACCTTTAACGTTATTTCAGTGTGATCGTTGGGAATGGTGCTTGAGGCGATAGATATGACCGATGATGGGCAGAATAGGCCAATTAAGAAAGGCAAGAGTGATTACGAGTCATCAGACATAGAGGTGCTTGAAGGCCTTGACGGGGTAAGGATGAGGCCCGCCATGTATATCGGCTCCACAGACACCCATGGACTCCATCACCTTGTCTATGAAGTGGTGGACAACTCTATTGATGAGGCAATGGCAGGATACTGCTCAGCGATAACGGTTACCATTTGCAAGGATGGCTCGATAAACGTGGATGATGACGGAAGGGGGATCCCCGTGGGGGTCCATTCTGTTTACAATGTTCCGGCTCTTGAGATAGTGATGACAAAGCTCCACGCTGGAGGCAAGTTCAAGAAGGATGCATACAAGGTATCAGGTGGACTGCATGGTGTGGGTGTTTCGGTCGTGAACGCTCTTTCGGAGTATCTTGAGGCGAGGGTGACCCGGGAAGGGAATGTCCATTATCAGCGATATGAACGGGGGAAGACGGCCTGCCCCCTGAAGATAGAGGCAGAAGCACCCAAGGATAGATCCGGAACAAGCATCAAGTTCTTACCCGATAGCGATATATTTCCGATAATCGAATTCAAGTTCGAGGCCCTGACCCACAGATTGAGGGAACTTGCATTCCTCAACAAGGGGGTCAGGATCATTCTAAAGGAAGAATCCACCGGAAGGGAAGAGCAATTCTACTTCGAGGGCGGACTCGTATCATTCGTTGAGTATATTGATCGCAACAGGACCCCACTGATCGATTCTCCTCTCTATGTGATAGGAGAGAAAGAGGGGGTCACTATCGAACTCTCGATGGAATGGACAGATGCATACAATGAGAATATCTTCACATATGCCAACAACATCAACACATCCGAGGGAGGTACACATCTTTCGGGTTTCAAAGGAGCCCTGACCAGATCCTTCAATGATTATGCAAGGAAGGCGGATCTTTTCAAGAAGGACGAGCAGTTACAGGGTGAAGATATCAGGGAGGGCATCACCTGCGTGATCTCTGTCAAGGTCCCGGAACCTCAGTTCGAGGGCCAGACCAAGACCAAATTGGGGAACTCGGAGGTGAGAGGATATGTGGAGAACTTCCTCAATGAGAAGCTCAGGGAATACCTTGAAGAACATCCAAGGGAAGCGGAGAAGATAATAAAGAAAGCGCTGCAGGCATCCCAGGCCAGAGAAGCTGCCAGAAAAGCAAGGGACCTGACAAGGAGAAAGGGTCTGCTCGAAGGATCCGGTCTTCCCGGTAAACTAGCGGATTGTCAGTCAAGGGATCCAACGATCTCGGAAATATACATAGTGGAGGGCGATTCGGCGGGAGGATCTGCGAAACAGGGAAGATCAAGGGCAAATCAGGCAATCCTTCCCCTGAGAGGTAAGATCCTCAATGTGGAGAAGGCGAGATTGGACAAGATCCTTTCCAATAATGAGATAAGGGCCCTTATCACTGCATTGGGTTGCGGGATCGGTGATGAGTTCGATAAGGAGAACCTTCGGTATCACAAGATAGTGATAATGACAGATGCTGATGTTGACGGCGCTCATATCAGAACCCTCCTTTTGACCTTCTTCTACAGGCACATGAAGGAACTTGTCAGCGGTGGATTTCTCTATATCGCACAACCTCCGCTATACAAGGTCAAAAAGGGGAAGAGGGAATTCTACTGCTTCACCGATAGGAGGAAGGATGAGCTCGTGGCTGAATTGGGCCAGGGTACGGGGATACAGAGATACAAGGGTCTTGGTGAGATGAATCCGTCTCAGCTGTGGGAGACCACGATGGACCCTGGTGCAAGGACATTATTGAAGGTCACTGTCGAGGATGCAATTGAGGCCGATGAGATATTCACAATATTGATGGGGGATCAGGTCCAGCCAAGAAAGGAATTCATCGAAGCACATGCAAAGGAGGTGACCGAACTTGACATCTGAAGACCCCAGCGAGGTCAAAGAAGGGACTTTGGAAAAGATGGAAGAAGGCGGTGTCATCCCCAAAGAACTTGTTGATGAGATGAAGACCTCCTACATCAACTACTCAATGTCCGTAATTGTCGGCAGGGCACTCCCAGACGCAAGGGACGGTCTGAAACCTGTTCACAGAAGGATACTCTATGCCATGAACGAAGGTGGATATACTGCGGGTAAGCCCTACAGGAAGTCCGCAAGGATCGTTGGTGATGTCCTTGGTAAATACCATCCACATGGCGATTCATCCGTCTATGATGCAATGGTGAGGATGGCGCAGAATTTCTCATTGAGATATCCGATGATAGATGGCCAGGGGAATTTCGGGTCCATTGATGGTGATTCTGCAGCTGCGATGAGATATACCGAATCAAGGACCACCAAATGTGCCATGGATATGCTTGCGGACCTGGAGAAGGAAACCGTTGACATGGTCCCGAACTATGATGGTTCTTTGAACGAGCCCTCGGTCCTTCCATCAAAGCTTCCCAACCTCCTTCTGAATGGTTCTTCCGGTATTGCAGTGGGGATGGCCACCAACATGCCCCCACACAATATTGAAGAGGTTGTGGATGGACTGCAGGCGGTCCTGGATGAACCTGAGATCGAGGTACTGGACCTGATGGAGTTCATCAAGGCACCGGATTTTCCAACCGGTGGGATCATTTACGGAAAGAACGGTGTTTACCAGGCTTATACCACCGGTAGGGGAAAGATCGCGATCAGGGCCAAGGCAGAGATCGAGGGAAAAGAAGGGGAGCGCAAGAGGGTCGTTGTCACAGAGATCCCGTACATGGTAAACAAATCCAATATGCTTGTGAAGATAGCGGAACTTGTCAAGGCCAAGGTGTTCACAGGAATATCCGATATCAGAGATGAGAGCGACAGGGATGGAATGCGCATCGTATTCGAACTCAAGAGGGATGCGGTCCCCGAGGTCGTTCTGAACAAGTTGTTCGCACACTCGGATATGCAGACAACCTTCGGTGTGATCAACCTGGCAATCGTTGGTGGTCAACCGAGAGTGATGGACCTGAAAGAGATCCTTCAGATATTCCTTGACCATCGACGGGAAGTGATCGAGAGGAGGGTGGGGTATGACCTCAGAAAGGCAAAGGAAAGGATGCACATACTCGAGGGTCTGATAATAGCACTTGACAATATCGATGATGTGATCGCACTGATCAGAGCTTCCAAGGATGCGGCCGAAGCACATTCAGGCCTGGTGGAGAAGTTCGGTCTTTCGGATATCCAGGCAAAGGCCATCCTGGAGATGAAACTTCAGAAATTGACATCGCTTGAAAGCCAGTCGATCAAGGATGAGGCTTCAAGGCTCAGGGATACCATTGGAGATTATGAGGATATCCTGGAAAGACCCGAAAGAGTGGATGCAATAATATCAGAGGATCTGGACCAGATAAGGACCAAGTATGGCGACCCCAGAAGAACAGAGATCGAGGAGAATGCAGAGGAGATCGACCTCGAAGACCTGATAGTGAAAAGGGACATAGTCGTTACCATCACGAATACAGGTTACATTAAGAGGATCGATCTCGATACATATAAAACCCAGCATAGGGGTGGAAAGGGTCTCAAAGGAATGGGGATGAAGGATGAGGATTATATTGTGGATATGTTCGTGTGTTCAAGCCACGATTACATCCTGTTCTTCACATCCAAGGGTCGTGTCTACTGGGTCAAAGGCTACAATGTGCCATCCGGATCGAGACAGGCAAGAGGCAAACCACTCATCAATCTCCTGCCCAATCTCGAAGAGGGTGAGGTCGTCAGATCGAATATTTCGATCTCGGAGTTCAGTGAGGACAAATTCTTGTTATTTGCCACTAAGAAGGGGCGGGTTAAAAGAACCTCCCTTGAAGCTTATTCAAGACCCAGGTCGACCGGCATCAAGGCAATATTGTTGAACGATGACGACGAGCTGGTGGAAACTCAGCTTTGCAGCAAGGAACACGAGGCGGTCCTTTCCACTTCAATGGGTATTACCAACCGGTTCAGGGTCCTTGACGCTAGGGCAATGGGCAGGTCGACATTTGGCGTAAAGGGAATGAGGCTCAAATATGATAATGACGAGGTGATATCCCTTACGATCCTTCCGCCTTCCGAAGACGTTGAAACGGTTGATGAGAATGGGGAAGAAGAGTGCGCCATATCCGAAAGTGATGAGGACGTTGTGGCCGATGTCAGGGGGCCGGTCCTTTTAACCATCACCGAGAAAGGATTTGGAAAGAGAGCATCTGCATGGAACTACAGGCTAACCAAGAGAGGGTCCGGTGGTGTGATCAACATCCGCCGTAGCCAGATGGATGAGACCGGAAAAGTGATCAGGGTGATGCTTGAAAAGCCAGATTGTGAGATCCTGCTTGCGTCCCAATCCGGAATGGTGATAAGGATGGTCACATCCCATATCAGAATGGTCAACAGGGTTGGAAAAGGTGTCATCGTCATGAGGTTGAAAGAGGATGACAGGGTAAGGGCTGTGGCAATGATACAGGAACTGAAGGATGCATCCGATCCTTCAGAACCTTCTGTTCCAGAAGAGGAAGATGGGCAAAAAGAAGATCCTACTTCTTGATGAGTGAGACACCACATTCGGGGCAGAACTTCCATTCGTTCCTCAGGGAATACCCACATAGAGGGCAGTGTTTGGTAGAATCTTGAACGATCTTCTGACCCCCATACTGGGTGGACTCTACCTCTTTCATCTTCTTCTCGGCAAAATATCTGGCTTCCAGATCTGAAGCTGCCTTTCTATTGGTTCCGTAGAGCTTTTCACGTTCTTTCTTGAAGTCATAAGGATTGCCAACCGATTCTCTCTTGTCGGTAAGGTTGTTACCTCCGCAATTGGGACAGAGCATTTTTCCGCCGCAACCGAACCTCTCGCAGTCCTCAACTCCAAAATTGGTTCCACATATCTCACAGTACTGATTGATATATCTTCTGCAGTCCTTACAATAGGCAACCATTGGATCACCGTATCACTATCTTTTGTCAAGGTAGAAAAAAGTATTGCTCATCTTGTCTTAACCTTGAAATCAGCTCTTCTTTCGATGACCTTCTTTTCAAAATCAGGCCCCAGGTCTATGGCAAGTTCTTCGATCTCATCGATGTTCCTCACAAATTGTGCTTTCGAGTCGGTGTTTATTAGTTTTTCGAACTTGTGATAGCTCTTGTTATGGTCGTGATAATAGAGCCAACCACCGATCGACAGGATACCACCAACAACAAGGAGGGCCCATGACCATTCGTCCAAATTCTCGATAAGGGGTAATGGGTAGTCCGCAATGGGTTCTGTCTCGAACATGACCATCAACTCCCAGAGGGCGAGTATTGCTATTATCGTTCCCAACATGGCAACAAGGAACAGCTTGCCACGCTTGTTCTTCTGCCAGAAGCCCTTCCAGGCCTTTCCGATGGGTTCTAGTGGATTGGTCATGTGTGTTCCCATCCCTTATTGGAATCGATTATATTACATTTACCAGTGGATAGAGCACATTCCAGGGTTGTCACATGTGTTTCTGTGTGCGATATGGATAAATAGGTTGCTTTCCAATCCATATCTGCCTCAAGCTTCGAAGACGGCGGTGATCAGTGATCCGCCTTGGCAATGTTGAGGCAACAAATGAACAACATTGGTGTCTTTAAGGGTCCCTCACTGACCGCTCAGACGTGACGTCAAGGAATGATGTGAAGGCCAACCCAGGCATCGTACAGATCCCCCGGGAACGGGTCAGAACCTGGAGTGGGTATACCGCCCGTCAATGATCAGGTTCGTTAGTTTCCGGGGACATCATTCTCCGATAACAGTGACATGGACAACCCTATCCCTTTCTTCTCTTGCGTCCAATTCAAGGAAGATGATCTGTTGCCAGGTCCCACGCACCATCTTTCCTTTTCTTATGGGCATTGTGACATCAGGTCCGATCAGTGAGGCCCTGACATGGGAATGGCCATTCCCATCGTTCCAGGTCCTGTGATGGGCATACTCGATTTCCTTTGGTGCGACTCTCTCGAGCATTGCAGGAAAATCTTCCAATAACCCGGGTTCGTATTCTATCACGGTCAAGGCGGCAGTTGCTCCCGCCACGGAACAACTGACGATCCCGGTGGTTATCTTCGATCGAGAAACGATGTCCTCGATCCGATCTGTGATATTGGGGATCTCTCCTTCGCCGTTCGTTATAAAATGTATGGTATCTGCAAATACAACCACCAGCATTCCACCTATCGACTCCTAATCAAACACACAACTCTTAATACCTTTTGCTCGAACGGAAAACAATCTTACCTGGGATCTCCGGAGTTCGGGACCATGCAGATGAATATGAGGTCATCATCGCCCGTATTGTCATAGCCATGGGGTTCATCAACTGGAATAAATAGAACATCACCTGTTCCGATATCCCTTTTTTCTTTATCATTATAGGCAATACCTTTGCCTGACAGGATATATATCTCATGCTCCCAGGGATGTTGATGCAGATCTATCTTCCCTCCAGGGATTACCTTGAACCTTCTCATGGCAAAGTTCGGGGCTCCATCCGTTTTGGATGCCAGCCACTGGATAGATGTCCCCTTGACACCATCCATCTGGACCTCTGCCGTATCTATCTGATCTGCATTTTTGACCATCATCTACTTATCCACCTGTTTCTGCCCTGGAATTCAGTTCTATCCAATTATCAAGAACTTCCTGTGGAATGGATTTGTAGAATACCTTTATGGTCATTGTCACCTCATCTCCATTGTCAGTATACATCAGAAGAGCAGGTCGGTTCGAAACAATGTCTCCGGCAATGCAGGTTACATTGATGAAGAGTCCAGTATCTCCTGGTTCGGATGCCCCTTCTTCCCATTCCGATTGAGCTGTGGTGTTGCTCGATCCATTTCCTGTAGTTTTCAGGAGGATCGGATTATTAAGGGCATCCAGGTTGACCCTGGTATTGCCCATGTTGGAAATGGAAGCGATCCTGATGACACCTGTTGTGGTAACGTTTGTAGAATTGTCACCTTCTCCTCCGCCTCCGTTGCCGAGAAGTGGTATTCCTTCAACCGATAAGATGAATGTATCAGGGGTATTGGCATACGTCGGTCTGAATGCGGGGGGATTCTCATCATCACTCCAGGTCATCAGGATCTGAACTCCCGTAATGACGATAATATCCGTGCTGTTGGATGGAACTGAAATGTCCCAGTACAAAGTTTGCTCATCTTCGACCATTACGTTAACGACGCTCAGATCGAAGAAATCTTCTCCGAATTCCTCCAATCCCGGGATCTTCTCCTCTTCGAGCTCGGACTTCCCGCTGAAGATAGCGACCGATGCCATGGTTATCAGAAGGACCAATGATACGGCACCTCCAATGATCATGATCTTTTTCTTGTCCCTTCTTTTCATTGAACTGCCCCCCTGACACTGTCATGGGTTGTTAATGGGGCACACTGCCATTACTGTACTTTAGGTACATTCCTCTTAATATTTTTGGTCCCTCAGTAAAACTCTGACCAGGAAAAAAAGAACGGGGCTCCCTATCAGGGAGCCCATATTATGGACACAAAAGATCAACGATATGACTTCTGTCTCTTCTTTCTTGCACCACGACCGAGTGGTTTTTTCGGTAGATGCCTTCTTGGATCGTTGACGAGAAGAGCCCTGTCATAATGCAGATAGCGCTCTTTCAGTTCATCGTCACTGAAGAATTCCACAAGACCTCTGGCAATTGCGACCCTGACGGAGTCTGCTTGGCCCATGAAGCCACCACCTTCGACATTGATGTTGATATCAACTGTCTGGGATCTCTCCCTGGCAAGTATGAGCGGCTCCATCATCTTGAGCCTTGCGATCTCTGGCTCGACGAGCTCAATGGGCTTGTGGTTTACCCTTACCCTGCCCTTGCCTGACCTAACGACTGCTCTGGCAATGGCAGACTTTCTTTTTCCACTTGTGTTAACTAACTTTCCCATTCTCATACCTCCTTATAGGTTCGCTCCCAGAACCTTTGCGATCTCCGCGAGCTCAACGTATTGTTCGAGATCCTTGTTCACTGCGGATTCAACGGTCTTTGTCTTCTTTCCTTCGAATTCCTTTGGGATGCCCATGTAGACCTTGACCCTTTTAAGGGCGGTCCTTCCCTTATCTTGCTGGTAAGGGAGCATTCCCCTGATGGTCCTCTTCAGGATCCTGTCAGGGAACCTGGGGAAATATGGTCCCTTCCTTGGATGGTTCAGGGCCCTTTTATCCTTGTATCTGTTCAGGACCATTTTCCTGTTTCCGGAAACGATGGCCTTCTCGGAATTTATTATTGCGATCTCGAGCTCTTTGTCATTCAGAAGGCTCTTTGCAACGTGTGTGGAAAGCCTTCCGATGATAAGACCGGTCGCATCAATTATTTCGACCATTTATCTCACCCGATGATCCTTACTCCATTCCCCTTCGGGTGCTTCTTGACCAGTTCGGGAATGGTAATGACGGTTCCGCCGGCTTCGGTGATCTTTGTTCTCGCTCCATCGGTGGCCTTGAAAGTGGCCACTGTAACTGGATAATCGATATCGCCAGCACCAAGGAGCTTTCCGGGGATTATGAGCGTTTCACCCTTCTTCACGTGGTAGGTGATACGGGAGATGTTTACCTCCGCCCATACCCTGGAAGGTTTTTCCAGGCGCTTCGCGATGTCTCGCCAGATCGGGGCCTTGTTCTCCCTCGACCATGTTTTTAGGTCCATGATCAGGGATACAAGCCCCGGGTCGGTTTTATTTGGGCTTGTCATTCTGACTCCTCCGACATCGTGTTCAAATGTCTTTCTCCCTTGCGGAAGGAAGCCCCACTACGGACACATCATTTAAAAAGTTTATTACAGTCTGGTATATTGAGCATCGAGGTAGTGATATGAGCATCGGTATTGATGATGGAGCGTCTTTGGTCTTTAAAAGGATCCCTGTTGAGGACCTGATGGACCTGATCGATCGTACAAGTGTCTCAATGGGCGATGGGACGGGTATGGATGAGATCAGGAAAGGTATTGAAGAGAAGAGGATCGGTCCAGAAGGAGCCGACATGATCATTGATATCTGCATGACCCGGAAGAAGGCCAGTTCGAAGTTTCCCGGCCTAAGATCTCCATTCTTCACTTCAGAAGGCTTACGATGGGCCACACCCCAATTCGCAGCAGACCACTGTGCCGATAGATTGGAACGGGACCTTGTAATGGATCTGACCTGCGGCCAGGGCGGCCAGGTCCTTTCACTAGCAAGGACCTGTGATCGGGTCATCGCCTTCGACATCGATCCATTGAACTGTCTCTTGACAAGGATGAACGCGATCTCCTTGGATATTGACAATGTAGAGATTCTCAATATGGATAGTCTTTCCGATAAAGCATTGTCCCGCGCCGAAAAGGGGTGTGCGGTCTTCAGTGATCCTGCCAGACCTCCGGGGGCTGTTGAGAGAAGCATGGATGAGCTATTACCCGATCCCAGAAAGATCGAAGATAGATATCGATCAAAGGTCGAGGGATTCTGTTTCGAGGTCCCACCATATCTATCTCTTGACAAGGTACCATTCGATTGTGAAGCAGAATATGTTTCGATCGATGGAAGGATAAACAGATTGAACCTGTATCTGGGAGATCTGAAAAAGGATGACAGGTCTGCTGTGATCCTTCCGGAAGGTGATAGGATCGCAGGTTCTCCCATGGGCCGGCTTCAAGAGATCGAGGATAGGGGCGATCTACGGTTCATGAACGAGGTCGATCCAAGCCTGGTGAAGGCCGGCCTGATAGAGCTGCTGATCACCGATCTTGATGGAAAGATAGAAAGGATGGATATGGATAAGAGAAGGACCATGCTTCTTTCCACTGCTCCGATCTCATCTCCTTTCATAAAAGAATCATTCAAGATATTGGGCCGATCGAAGGACCTATCGGGAGTCAAGAGATTGCTTGAAGATGTGGAAGCACGATCGGTGACCCTTAGGTTTCCAGTGGAACCTTCCGAGTACTGGAATGTAAGGAACGGCCTGGAGAAGGATCTTTCCGGAACGATCAAGACACAGCTTTTCAAAGGTGAGGATCATATTCTCACCTCAAAGGTTGAAAAGAGAAGGCATTCCCGATGAGAAAGAGACATTTACCCCGGATCTCACGAAGGGCCGTGGAAACGGAAATGCCGATAATGCAGGTAATGGGGTCATTGAACAGACCGGAGGGGACGATCGACCTATCCCAGGGCATCCCTTTCTTTGGACCTCCCAGGGAAGCAGTTGATATGGCGATCTCAGAATCCGGTTCTTTGAACAGATACGGTCCGGATGCCGGTGATCCGGACCTGAGGATGGAGATAGTTGAGAAACTGTCCAAGAGAAATGGAATACCCGGCCTTGCCGCCGATAACGTTATGGTGACAGCTGGCGCAAATATTGCATTCCTGAATGCGATATCCGCCATATGTGATGTGGGAGATAATGTGATCTTGCTCGATCCATACTACTTCAATCATGGAATGACCTTGGATATCCTTGGTGTGGGTCATGTTCATGTACCTTTTGAAGGACCGGACCAAACGTTGAATGAGATGATAATCGAAAGGATTACAGAGAGGACGAGGGCGATCGTTCTTGTTTCCCCCAACAATCCAACTGGTGAAGTGGCCTCCAAGAAGATGGTACAGTGTCTCCTGGAGATCTGTTTGGATCATGAACTCTGGTTGATATCCGATGAGACATATGAGGAATTCTGTTATGAAAGCAACCATGTATCTCCTGCTTCCCTCGAAGAGGACCTTCCGGTCATCTCTCTGTTCTCATTTTCCAAGAGCCATGGAATGTCAGGATGGAGGCAGGGGTACATGGCCTACCCAAATGCACTTCATGCCCCGATACTCAAGGTCCAGGATACTACTGTCATATGTCCCTCCAGGATAGGTCAGAGGTTGGCTTATCACTGTATACGTGATCATATGGACCATACGAAGAATTACATACCCGAGTTGGATCGAATACGAAGGAAGGTGATAGGATGGTTGGATTCGCATGTAGACCGTATAACAGCACCAAGACCCACCGGTGCTTTCTATTCATTTCCGGCGATCTCGTCCGAGATCGCTGTCGGGTCCAATTCAATGGACCTTTCCGTGAGGATATTGGAGGAAACTGCGGTACTGCTGGTTCCCGGGAGATCATTCGGAGCCGATGATCCGCCCGGTCTCAGGATAGCTTATGGAAATGTAAATTTCGATGAAATTGTAATTGCACTCGAAAGATTGGACGAATGGATCATGAGTTGATCATTCAACTTTGACGGTCAATGATGAAAGATCACCATTCTGATCGGAATAGTTACCACTGTCATCTTCCAAGGAGAGTGAGATAAAATATGTCCCTGTCTTTGAGAACGTATGTGCAAGTGTAGGTAAGGATGTGGTTTTGTTCCACCCCTCATCAAATTGCCATGTGTATTTGATGATATGTGAGTCATCCCATGAACCGGAAGCATCCAGTAACACTGTGGCTTCACCATCGACGAGGGATATGGTCACATCATCACCCAATACTGCAAACGGATCGGCATCGAATTTGAACTTACGATCTTCTTCGATATAGACATGCCTATATGGTGAATTGGGATGACAGAACGTATTTGTCACCGCCCCGGTCAATGAATATGTTCCAGCTTTGGTGTGATCGGTGGACATACTGATCCAAAGAAGATTGGAGGGATAATCGTCTGAATCCATCTCCAATTCTCGGCCGTCCGGAGTTGTCATCTTACCCAAGAAGGAATACCACTGAGGATCGTCATGGTAAGGGGAGGGCCTTGTTCCAAACTGGTATCCCATTGATACCTCGACCTTGTAATCCGGCTCCATCTTGTCCTCATCAAAGTTCTCACCTTTCCATTCGACCAAGATCCTATCTGCCACCGAATGGATCGATATGGGATAATGATCGCTCTTCCCATTCGCCGATGCCACGATGCTGTAATTTCCATTTCCCCATACGAACTCATCGTAATGCACTCGATGGTCCCCACTCCCACCCTTGGTCGGGATCATCTTTTCATAGATCGGTCCTTTCATCTCCTCGTAGAATATTTGGATCTTGATTTCACCATTGAATTCTCCAAATCCGTCTTTGGATGTATAGATCGGAAAGGATATCCCATCCATATCCTTGTTCACATTACCTACAACAATGGACGAGATCCCCCCGCTTCCAATTATCATATAGATCATCGCAACAACGATGATAACAATAACCGCAATAACAGCCATTACAAGAATAGGATGGGTGATTTTTACCTTGACCTCATCATCGAGATCAACCTTTCTTCTTTTTTTCGATCCGGCCATGAGATCACCTCTAATGAATAATCGTTAGTTCGGTAAAAAGGTTTAGGGGTATTTGATGAAGTATCACTATTTGTATGGGAGTAATATCTTGAACAATGATCCGATGACCATGCCATCCTTGACGAGGTCCTCCACCTCGATCGTAGCTTTATATCTTGATATGGTAATGTGGACAATGGCCATCCCCATCCCCGAGTGGCGTTTCAGCTCAACATTGCCCAGGCGATCAAAGAGCATGGGTTTCATATTCTCTGATATTCCTCCGCCATGGTCCCAGATCTCGATCAATGTCCCATTTTCCAGCTTTGAGGTCTTCAGTCCAATGATCACCTTATCATTCTGCTGGGCTTTGATCGAATTATGGAATAGATTGAAGAACACTTTCTCAATGAACTCATCTGCATAAACTGTATTCGTAGCTTCCAGATCCAGTGATAAACTGACCGACCTGTCAGGAAATGATCTTTCTGCTGCCTCTATTGCTGATGTTATTATTGGTCCAAGGTCTATCTCCTTCAGGTCGATCTCCGTGTTCCTAGATCGGGAGAAAGTGATCACGTCACTGGTCAATTTTATCGATCTTCCCGTGAGGGATCGGAGCAGGTTAAGGATGTTTCTTTCTTTGGGTCGGTTTCCACGGACCATGTCGAATACTTCCAACCCGTTATGGATACCATGAAGGAGGTTTCCCATGTCATGAGCAAGCAGGTCCAGATAGAATTCCGCTCTGTTCTTCTCTTCGATCAATTGGGCCTGATACCGCTTTCTTTCGGTGATATCCCTGGAGACTACACAGAGCATAGACCTGTTTCCCTGTATCAAATGGCTGGCAGAGACCTCCACATCAACATAGTTTCCATTTTTCTTGATGTAGCTTCTCTCGCCGATCATGGCCTGCCCTTTTCCGATCACTTCATTGATGCGGTTTCCAATATCCTTGGATGTATGGGCCACAAAATCGGCGGCTTTCTTTCCTTCAAGTTCCTTCGCAGTGTACCCTAGCAGGTTCTGGAGGGCTTTGTTGGATTCAACGACCCTTTCTTTCTTGACATCATAGATGTAGATGTTCTCTGCGGATTGTTCGACAGTTGCCCGATATTTTTCCTCATTTTCAATAAGGGCCTTTTCGTTGGTCTTTCTATCCATGATATCCAAAAAAAGAACTACGGATCCCTTATGGCCCCCATTTTCATTGAACCATGGTGCAGCTGAAAGAAGCATCCACTTCTTGACCCCGTTCGAAGTGGTAACCAATATTTCATATGTATCGTACGTTCCTTTCCTTCCCTTTTCGTTCAACAGCGATGATAACTTGAACTCCTCATCATGGGCCACATCACCGATGTTCAACTTCAACAGATCGCTTCTACTGTATCCCAGGAGTTCGCAAAGAGCAGGATTGGCATAGATGAGGTTTTCATCCAGGTCGACCATTCCAAGTCCTTCATGCAGGTTCTCCATGACCATTTTGTATTTCATCTGGTTCTCTCTTAGCATTTCAGCATATATTTTCTGTTTCGAGATGTCAGAAATGATCATGATGACCCTTCTTGGTCCAGTGCCATTCTCCTTTATCACCGATGAAGAGAGGCCGAACCACCTTTCCTCGCCGGTTACAAAACCTACCTTGACCTCTTCTTCATTCGAACCCTTTTCAAGGGTACTCTTGAAGAACGGTCCCAGGTTCTTGATCGTTTTTTCATTGAATATCTTCTGATCGATAAGTTTCATACCTTCCCGTATGATCCCATCTGGAGCAAATGAAATTGCTTTTTGATTGGCCAGCACGATCTTTCCTTCTTCATTCAAGATGATAATGCCGTCGTTTGCATTTTCAAAGATCATCCTGAACAGATCCCTTTCTGGCTCAATATCCTCGGTCATAGATATCATAGGTTAGTTTTTAAAACCAGACCAATTCCTTAAAAAGGTTTCATACTGAGTTCCAATATGGGACATTAATGTAAATTATACAAATTAATCAAGGATTATTGAATAAATAGCTACATCAGGCCAAATGATTTTGACAATGATGTATAATAATGTAACATTATGTATAATTCTATAGATTTGTGATGCGGGCTTTTATTTTAATCTTCCCTCTATGGTCACAAGAGCATTCATCATTGCCATTTCGAAAGCGGTTCTCAATGCCTTTTTCTGCTCCTTATCAAAAGCACCTTTGTAGACAGAAAGACCTCGTTCATATTCATCGCCAATATTGGACACATCTTTTTGATCGAACATTATTTTGCCCTCGGTATCAATTGACGGGTTCGATACTTGATAGTTATGGTGAAAGGGCAGGTTTTATGTGATATTGAACGATTCATTGTTCGAGGCAGGCCTATGAACAACAAACATACCTTGAAGCTCGTCATTGGTAAGGATCTCGATGAGAAGTATATTTCAATGATCGCTGAAAGGTTTCCAGGGCTTGATATCGTTAAGATAACCGATGAGGAAGAACAGGAAAGAGAGATCACCGACACAGATATCCTGATGACCCGGATACTTCCAAAGGACCCTTCGATCGCTCCAAAATTGAAATGGGTCCAATTCATCTGGGAAGGTGTTGACCGGATGACAGATGAATTCAGGAAAAGTGACATCATCCTGACAAATGCAGGAGGCGCCCATTCAGTCCATATGGCCGAACATGCTTTCACCTATATGCTCAATTTTAGCCGGAAGACCAGGTTGTATGAAAAATATCAGGAACGGAATGAATGGCTTGGATGGGAGGACCAACCGATATTGCAAAGGTTGGCGGGCTCCACGATAGGGATAATTGGTTACGGTAGGATCGGGAGAGCAATTGCCCGGATCGCCAGAGGATTCGATATGAATGTCCTGGCATTGAAGAAGAACCCAATGAAAAGATCAATTGAGAACTATCATGAGGATACTCGTTGTGATGTAGAGGGTGAACTTCCTGATCGGATATTCGGTCCTGGGGATATTTTGGAAATGCTGCCTCTTTGCGATCATGTGGTCTTGACAACCCCATTGACAAGCGAGACAAAAGGTTCCTTTGGCGCCGAGGAATTGAGATCAATGAAGAAAACCGCCTTCTTTATTAACATAGGAAGAGGCGAGGTCGTGGTTGAGGATGACCTCATCAGGGCTCTTGATGAAGGTTGGATCGCAGGTGCTGGTCTCGACGTTTTCTCCAAAGAGCCTCTTCGAAATGACAGTCCATTGTGGTCGATGGAAAATGTACTGATCACTCCTCATTCTTCTGTAGGGGGGGACCCTGCCGATGATCGAATAGTTTGTTTGTTCATGGTTAATCTTGAAAAGTTCTTCAATGGTGAGAACCTGCTTAATATGATCGATAAACAGAGAGGATACTGACCATGACCGATCACATAGTTTCTTCATAGTTCTTGCCTTGATCCAATTCTCTGATCAGACCCTATAACATGGACAAATGATCCAATAATTCGGATGTCCATTATTGAGAATTGGACGGTCGGCTCAAAAAATGCGCCCCATATATCAGATCCAATGGAATTGGTGACCCCCCGGGACCTCCCTGACAAGTATAAATCCATACGTTTTCAATAGTATGTCACGGAGGAAACTCTATGAGATGTGACCGATGTGGTACAAGAATGGAAGAATCACACAAAGATAGCATCTTCAGGGGCCTGATAACCGTATACAGGTGTCCTGGTTGCTCAAGAAGATTGAAAGAGAGTGAAGGCGGATCGATCATTTCTTCACTGTTGAGACATCATTATGATGAGGGGGACCTTGACATGAGAAGAGCAGACCCGGTCAATTTTTCCCCGGTGGGACGTAGATGAGCGATCCTATCGTTTTCTATGTATTCCTGGCTTTTGCGAGCGGGATAGTCACAGGAGCAGTGACCACCTTCTATATTGTTTTTAGATCTATCGAATGAATCCGATCCCATAGGGTATCTGTCCATCGTGGATCGATGGGCGGGCAGGTCCGTTACAGCCAGTAATGTGTTCGATTAAGAATATATATCAATTGATCCTATTAAGAAAGGCCATCTCCAAATAGAGGTATGAAGAGATACATCTCCCCTGAGTGGTCTATTCCTACTTTTATTTGAAAAGGATAATGCGATTCCTGATACGGATGCGGAATCCTTTTTGTTTGGTAATATCGGTCAGATCGACCGACTGTGTCCCGAGTATCGAAATATGTTCCTATAGAAGGTTCAGGTCTGAAGTGGGTGTTTCAATGTACAAGAGAGTAGTTTTTTTGGTAATTGGCTTGATCTTGGTCCTTTCATCAATGACGGTTTTATTCACATTCTTTGCCCAAGGTGCTCCAACTTTCTCCAATGAATCCTCCACAACCTTTGCGACTACCGGTGATCCATTCACCTTTCAGGTGGATAGTTCAGGAGGAGAGGATGATATTACAGTTGATGTCACATACTGGTTCGGTATCGGATCGTCAACAACAACGATCAATACCATGTCCAATACATCTGGTACCTTCACACATACAATTTCAGCAAATGATTTCCCGGATGATAGTACAGATTATCTTTACTGGACCTATAATGGAACTGATGGAACGAATACAATAGAATCAGGCCGGTACAGCAGGGTGGTATCGGACAACGATGAACCCATCTTCGGCACTGACGGTAGCGATATCTCTGGGACAACTGGTGAGACCTTCAGTTTCTCTATTGGTGTGACCGATAATATCGATACACCTGGTGTGTATGTAGAGTATTGGTTCGGGACGGGAAGTCATACAAACTCAACTATGGCAGGATCATCTGGAACGAATACCTCTTCAGTGAATGTTCCTTCGGATGCTGCTGTGATCCATTACATATTCCACGCAAATGATACTGCTGGTAACTTGGCCAACATGACCCAGGTCGATATAGCAATAACAGACAATGATAAACCGGTGTTTTGGATTGATGGTAGTGATACCTCTGGCACTACTGGTGAGTCCTTCAACTTCTCAATTGGTGTGACCGATAATATCGATACACCTGGTGTGTATGTAGAGTATTGGTTCGGGACGGGAAGTCATACAAACTCAACTATGGCGGGATCATCCGGAACGAATACCTCTTCAGTGACCGTTCCTTCGGATGCTGCTGTGATCCACTATATTTTCTCCGCATGTGATTCTTCAGGCAACTGGGCCAACATGGCCCAGACCGATATAACAATAACAGACAATGATAAACCCGTGTTTGGGACAGATGACAGTGATACAACCGGGACAACCGGTGAGACCTTCAGTTTCTCTATTGGAGTGACCGATAATATTGGCGTGACTGTAGCATCTGTAGAATATTGGTTTGGGGATGGTCCTCATACAAATTCTATAATGACCGGAAGCGGTCCGTATACCTCATCCGTGTCAGTTCCTTCGGATGCTGCCGTGATCCACTACATTTTCTCCGCCCGTGATTCTGCAAGCAACTTGGCCAACATGGCCCAGACCGATATAACAATAACAGACAATGATAAACCGGTGTTTGGTGTTGACGGTAGCGATACCTCTGGGACAACTGGAGAGACCTTCAGTTTCTCAATTAGTGTGACCGACAATATTGATGTCCCGGTAGTATATGTTGAGTATTGGTTCAATTTCGGCAATCATATTAATTCAACCATGATAGGATCGTCTGGAACCAACACCTCTTCAGTACTCATTCCAATAAACGCTACAAAGATCCACTACATTTACTCCGCTCGTGATTCTGCAGGCAACTGGGCCGAGAAAGAGAAAACTATCATCATAACAGATAATGATGCTCCGTCATTCACTGATCAAAGTCCAACGACTGGTACTACTGGAAATCAGTATACTTTCAATGTTACCGTGACAGATAATATTGGGGTAACTAGTGTATATGTTGAGTATTGGTTTGGTACTGGATCCCACCATATAGCGAACATAATTGGAAATCTTTATTTCGAGAAGACAATAAATATTCCTGCAGATTCTACCGATCCGATCTTCTATTTTTTCAATGCCAGTGATGCTCAAGGTAACTGGGACATTACTGTCGAAAGATCTGTATTGATCACTGATAATGATAGGCCGACCTGGGGTATTGAATCAAGTGATACTGTGGGGACAACAGGCGATATTTTCCTTTTCAATATCAGTGTGAATGATAACATCGGTGTTGAGATGGTATATGTTGAATACTGGTATGGAAATGGAGAGGCCGACAATGTATCCATGATTGGAACCTCAATATATTATCTTGATATTACCTTACCAGCAGACTCAACCGATGATCTACACTATATTTTCCATGCCACTGATGCTCAAGGAAATTGGGCACAGATGGTCGAGAAGTCTGTAATGATCACTGACAATGATAAACCCACATGGGATGAGGAAACAAGTGATGCCGAAGGAACAACAGGCGATACGTTCCTTTTTAACATCAGTGTGAATGATAATATTGGCATTGATACGGTCTTCGTAAATTACCACTTTGGAACAAGATCGGTTGTCAATATTTCAATGGAAGGGAGCGGCCCATATTCATATGAATTGGATATCCCGTCCGATTCGACCGATGGGCTTCATTACAGTTTTCATTTCTCTGATGAAAAGGGAAACTGGGCATATACAACAGAAAAGACGATCACGATCACAGATAACGACAGACCCATCTTCACAGGCAACGTACCTTCAAATGGTACGACCGGAGATAGTTATAGATTTTCAGCAATTGCATTCGATAATATCGGCATCAATACAGTCGTTGTCGAGTATTGGTTCGGATCAGGCTCAAGGATCAATGTCACAATGGCCGGAGATGGACCCTATACTTATGACATAGTATCCCTTCCAGCAGATTCCACCGATCCTTTGCATTTCATCTTCCATGCAACTGATCTTCAGGGCAATTGGGCCCAAACAGATGAGGCCATCGTGACCATCCATGATAACGATAGGATATTATTCGTTGATGGAAGCCCCGACCTTGGAACGACTGGAGATACCTATCTTTTCAATGTCACCGTATCCGATAACATCGGTGTGAGTGGTGTATTTGTTGAATACTGGTTTGGAAACGGAGATGTCATTAATGTATCCATGACTGGAACCTCAATATATTATCTTGATATCACATTGCCAGATGATTCTACAGATCCTTTGAAATATATTTTTCATGCCAGTGATATCCAGGGAAATTGGGGTATTACTCAAATGAGGATGATCTTGATATCTGATGATGATGACCCGGTCCTGGAAGCCGATGACAGCAGTTCAACGGGAACAACCGGTGATGAGTTCATCTTCGAGATCACAGCATCCGATAGGGTCGATCTGGAGATGGTGACCGCTACGTGGTCACATGGTTCATTGAATGGGACGGACATTCCCTTGTTGGATGATGGTGATGGGACCTGGAGCCTGTCGATCATTCTGGATCATTCCATAGCCTCCTTCTCTTACGACATTGAACTGATCGATTCCTCGGGAAACACGATAACCGGACCGGTTCGCATCGTTACCATAACCGATAACGACCTCCCGACCATCAGAGAATTGGACGGTGTGACGATATATTCAGGGGTCCCATTCTCTTTCCAGATCAATGCTACCGATAACGTTGGGATACAGGAGATCAAGTGGAGTGGGCTTCCAACCACGTATTATGGGTCCGTCATCGAGGGATACACAAATCAATCCGGTGAATATACAATGACGGTCACCGTTACGGATGGGGAAGGGAATCTTGATCAGACAACATTCCCGATCACCGTATTATCTTCCACAAACGATATTGATGAAGATGGCATCCCCGATCTTGTCGAGATCCAATATGGTCTGAATATATACGAACAACAAGATGCAATGAACGATCTTGATAATGACGGATTGACCAATATCGCAGAGTACGAGAACGGAACAGCATTGGACGATCCCGATACTGATGACGACCTGATGCCTGATGTCTGGGAGATAGACCATGGATTGGATCCGTTGCTGAACACGTCTACCAACGATGAGGATGGCGATGGAAAGACCGATCTTCAGGAGTATTTGGATGGAACGGATCCAACCAAGGCCAAAAAAGATGAGGGGACCATGGCATTATTGATCACCCTTCTGACCACGCCCATTGTGATAGCAGTGATCATTGGATTGGTGGTATTTTTCATCATTCGCAAGAGGAGAAAGATCATAAGATTGATCGGACAGAAAGCGGTAGAAGGTCCAAAAGATGTGTTCATCAGCTATGCGCATACAGATCAGAATACCGCCTATTCCATCTGCAATAAATTGGAGGAGGGCGGTTACAAATGCTGGATCGCCCCCAGAGATGTGATCCCTGGAATGGCCTGGGCCAAATCTATCATCATGGCAATAAATTCCGCGAAAGTGATGGTCCTTGTATTCTCCTCGGAATCCAACGAATCCCAGCAGGTTCTAAGGGAGATCGAGAGAGCTGTGAACAAGGACATTCCGATCATCCTGTTCAGAATATCAAATATTATGCCGTCCGAGGAGCTGGAATATTATATCAGTGCCCTCCACTGGCTGGATGCGTTCAATGAGCCCATCTCGGACCATCTGGATAATCTGACAAAGACCATCGATACCATGCTGGCCCCCGATGCGATAATTGATGGGGGCGATCGGCCAGGTATAAATGCTTCAAAACCTCCGGAAGCTCTGAAGGAACCCGGCAAGGATACTTTGCCTGAATTACCTGCTGCCGAGAACGTAGCGCAGCCACAGGAACCACCCAGGATGAATGAAGGAGCCCCGTAATTGAACCATGGAGATGTATTTCAATGATCTTCAGGTGGATAAAGGAGAACAAATGGCTGCTGATCTTCTCGATCGCCATGGCTGGCTTCATTTTGGGTTTTAGGGGCTATTACATTCTTTATTCGGAAACAAAAACGGTCTTTGATATATTCTATTACACTATGAGGCTGTTTCTCATCAATGTTCAAACAGATGGAGATATTCCATGGGAGCTCCAGGCAGCAAGGTTCATCCTGCCCCTCATGACATGGTACATCGTCTTTGTTACCCTGATGAATGTTTTCAGCGAGAAGATCAACCTGATAAAGATCAGATCCTGGAAGGGTCATGTGATCATTTGCGGCTTGAGCCATAAAGGATATCTCATGGCCCTGGATTTCAAGAAAAGGAACAGGATCGTTGTAATAGAGAAGGATCCCGGCAATATTCTGCTCAATTCCTGCAAAGCCAAGGGTATCTATGTGATCATTGGAGATGCTACCGAATCCGAAACTCTGTATAAAGCAGGTGTACTCAAAGCAAAATATCTGCTGGGAGTTTCTGACAATGATATCACCAACACCGAGATCGCGGTCAATTGTGATAAAGTGGTCAAAGCGTCAAAAAGGAGAAGCAATGTGAAAAGTTACATACATCTATCCAACAAGAAATTCTGTGATATGATCGAAAAGAGCTGCCACAGATCACTTGATACAAGCGGATCATCTGTAAAGTATTTCAATATCTTCGAATACAGCGCCAGGAGATTGTTCGAAAAACACCCTCCGGATGCATATTTACCGAAAGAGAAGGGCAAACCCTGTCATATTCTGGTATTCGGTTTTGACAGCCTCGGTGAGAGCGTTGTCATCCAGGCATTGAAAATTGGACATTACCCTGATGGAAGAAAGCTCCAGATCACCGTGATCGATGAAAAGGCGAAGACGAAGGGAACGATCTTCCATGACAGGTTCCCAGAGGTAAAGAATATTGACAATATCGAGTTGGAGTTCATCGAGATCGATATGGATAATTCAGGATTGTTCAACTGGAGGAAGGTGGAGTCCTCTCTCAGATCGGTTCCCAGTACGGTCTTCCTCTCGTTCGAGGATGATATCAAGAACGTTACAACAGGATATCATCTCAATACCAGGGCGATCATGGAAAAGGTTCCCGTGATAATCAGTATCAATGAAAAGGTTGACTTTGCATCCATTCTGCAATCCGAGCTTGAAAATACCGAGAGGAATGCCAGATTGTACGTTTTCAAGACATTGGAAAGGATCTGCACGGAATCGGTAATAATTGGTGGGGAGATGGACAGGGTTGCCAAATGGATCCATGAAAAGTTCATCAGGGCAAGGATCAAGGAGAAGACCCTTGACAATAACAAAGTTAGCCACAATCCATGGGAACGTCTACCGGAGATATTCAAGGAATCGAACCGCCAGCAAGCCGATCATATCAGCGTAAAGGTCCGGGCGATCGGAGCATTCAAGAAAAAAGGCATCTCCAATAAAGCCCTGAAGAGATTCAAGGATGATGAGGTGGAATTCCTTGCAAAAATGGAACATTTCAGGTGGAATGCCGAGAAATATCTCAATGGCTGGGTCCTCGGGAAGGATCGAGATAGGTTGGAAAGCCCATACCTTGTTCCATGGGAGGACCTTTCAGAACAGATCAGGGAATATGATCGTGAAGCCGTTAGAAATGTTCCTTTGATATTGAGGACCGGTGGTTACGGCATCTATCGCAAGAAGAACTAATTCAACAAGGTTGCCGCTCGTTCATATCGTCGATGAAACAGGTCATTTTCCTCAAGTAGTAACTGGTCATAAGATATGAGCTCGGGTCTTTCTCAGCTTATGATCCTTGGACCGAGTTAAAGCTGGAAAATACCACTGATATCGAGATTGTAACCGGTGAATGATAGACCTTGAGATCGAGTGCAAGGAAATCATTGTGGAAGGTTTATTTTTAATGTGTTCCCCCTTGAATAATATGAATTTCATACAAACCAGTGAATATTCAATTTGAATTCAGGTCTGAACCGATAAGTATATCTCGGTAGCGAAGCGAATTCTTTGAATGGATATGTAATATTCGGAGGGGGGCCCATTCCGAAGAAATCAGTAATCATAACTGGTATCGCATTGCTGCTAGTATTACATTTGACCCTGCCTTTAATTGACATTCCCATTCCGATCAATGAGTATGAGGTAAATGCTGAAACCTCGAATTCAGGGATCCAGATACTTGAAGATGTAGCAGATATTAGTTTTACAGGGATTTATAACGGAGGGGACCAGTCGGGATTCGGCTCTCTTTTGGATCTGAAGGATATCAATGGTGATGGATATGATGACATTGTGTTTCCTTACGGTCTTCTACCCGGAAATGCGGGAATGATCGCATTCTCAGGAGGGGAATCCCACATAAATGGATCGATCGACCTATCTTCGGCAGATCCTGATCATTCTTACCCGATATACGGTACAACATCATTCGATGTGGGGGATATCGATGGTGATGGTGACCTGGACATGGCAATGGCCAGATACAAAGGTTCAGGAAGGATTTACATGAGAGATGGAGATTCCTTGAACCCTTATCGGAGTTTCCTGGGAGGCGGACCCGAGTTTCCGAACAATTACCAATATGACGACCATTTGATCATTGAGGATCTGGATAAGGACGGTTTGGTTGAGGTGATATCCGGATATTTCTTCAATGATCCAATAATTCCGAGTCCACCCCCTCACAGTGTGAATATTCAATGGGGTACAGGTGAAGAAACCACCATCACACAAAACGATTTCAAGATGCTGGGCTCGGCCATCGAAACCGGTGACATAGACGGTGATGGCAATACGGACCTGATCATCGGAGCGAACAACTGGGACGATGATGGGAGGGATATTGACCTCACCGGATCGGTCTTTCTTATATTCAATGCATCTTCACTCAAGAATGAATCGACAATTGATCCTAGAGATGCTGCAAGATGCTGGATCAGGGGAAGTTCGGAGAGAGATTACCTGGGATTTTCCATTCAGGTGATCGATATTGATCAGGATGGGAAGGACGATATTATTGCAGGCTCCCCAGGATCTGATGATCCATTGAACATGGAGTATGATTGTGGAGCTCTTCATGTGTTCTATGGGGATATTCCGGAATCCTTTCCATCTACCATGGAATCGAATGCAGGGGCGGACCTGGTCATCTACGGAGCAACCGGAAGAGTGTCGGGAGATCCTGATTATTCGGGAGACAGACTGGGTAGGATGTTCGAGATCGCAGATATCGATGGAGATTCGGAACAGGAGCTCATTGTATCTGCTGCGGGAAAGCACATGGGGGGCAATGGTTTGCCCGTGGTTCGGAGTGCAGGAGTAGTCACTGTTCATGAGACCGCTGACGCATTTCCATCAAATGGTAAATTGGTGAAATTGGACTACCCATCAAAGGTTTTCACGGTTGAGGGGACAGATCCAAGTGATTCCACGGGATGGCAACTTGAAACCGGAGATGTGAACGGTGATGGTGTATACGATCTGATGATATCCGTACCAGGGGGAGATGGTACAGATAATTTCAGACCCGAATGCGGCGAGGTCTATGTGATAATGGGACAGAACCTCAGAGTGAACGATTTAATACTGTCAGGTGAAGGTTTCCATGATGGATGTATCTTGCCTGGATCGGGTCCGTTGCGTATGAACCTCTCCTACACACATACGAAGGGTTGGGGTGAAGTGAAGGAGGTCATTCTCTCTTTGGATCCGGATGGTTCAATGATCAATATTTCGATCGATCCCTCATCTGCTCGGATCGATGGAGATGATCGTGGTTCCATTGAAGTTATCGACAGTTTTCTTGGTGGAACAGCCAATATTGGTTGGAGCATGATAGACCTGAATATTGGTTGGGACATTCCTATAAAGGGACCCCTCGACATCATAGTTGAGTTGATCGATTCAGAAGGAAATTCCATCACATCTGTTTTCAATGAAATATCAAATGTTGAGAAAGATGTCCTTTTGGGATCTAATTGGAAGATAGAGGGAATTGATGAAGAGATCAGACATAGGTGGGACTGGTGTTCGGGGAATGCAGACCTGATGATCACAAATTTGAACCTTGTTCACCTGAAATATCCCGAGATCAAGATCCAACCAGGGGATATCGGAATAGGAGTGATCTCCTCATCCGGCGGATCTATCGATAACATCTTTTCCGATGATGAGGATCTTTTCTTTGATGCTCTGGACCTGGAAACAGGAGAAATAATTCTAACTCCATCGCTCAATGAAAGTGTTTTCCCACCTGCTTATCCGGCAGGTTTCCTGCCTGGATTCCATGGAGCTGAAAAGATAGAGATCAGGGTTGATAAGGAAAAACCATTACCTCCAAATGATGTAACGTTCAAACAAGGGTCCCTGGGATCTGGAAATATAATTTCCGGTGAAGGAACGATCATTGCCATTAATGCAACCATTTCTGAGGACATGGATCCGGAAGGATCGGGAGTCCACAGTATCGAGATGGAGATCAATGAAGGAGGATTCCATCCCGTTATGGCACAGGGCGGCCTTTTCGGAACATACTGGCAAAGGAGTGATTTCAAGGTTATCGGAGAAGAGATGATCGATCCCTGTATTGATTTCAATTGGAATGATGGTTTTGGTCCATATGATAAAAACGTACCAAGCAATGATTTTTCGATCAGATGGCACGGTTGGATAAGAAATCCATGGGATTATCCTATCTCATTCAAACTAACCGGGAAGAGCATTGCAAGACTTGAACTGGACGGCCAGGAGATCATTCCATGGACATCGATCGAAGGAGGCCCCACATCATCAGAATTGGATCTCGAACCTGATACATATCACAGCATAGTTGTCCACTACTTTTTCCATGAACCCACAAATCCATTTCCTCTATCAGGTATTGATCTTCAATGGTCGGATGATGGCAGGTTCACAACAATTGATGAGAACCATCTTTTCTATCCAACAAATGAGTCGATATTTGATCTCGACACATCCCTTGAAAGGATCGAGATCAACGCCAGACTTGTAGATTGGGTTGGACGGTCCTCGGATGTGATCAATAATTTTGGTAGAATGGATACTGAAGGTCCGGTTTTTTATCCGATCCAGGTACCAGAATGGACAACTTCTCTTGTTCCCAGGGTGGTAGTTGATATCATGGATAGGGCAACAGATCTGGGTGTTGGTGCCGGTGTGGATCCGGGGTCTGTTCATTATCGTCTGATCGATCGATTTGGAAACATTGGTGATTGGACAATTCCCACGGACAATGTCAAATTGGACAATAAAGTGACAACTGTTTGCTATCCCATACTTCATCCTGATTGGAAAGGCGATATTCAGTTCGAGGCATCAGATATCATTGGAAATCCTTCAATTTCCAACCTATTTCGCTTGAATGTGGATATTGATGGGCCGGAGATCGAAGTTATGGGTGGTCCGGATCTCTTTTTGCCACCAGACGGTCCTTTCATGATCTCAGCGAGAATAAAGGACATGGGTGGTTCTGGTGTCGACGGGGATTCCGTTGAAATAAAGATCAAAGAGGGAAACAATGATTGGTCGGATTGGAGTGATTTTGGTTCGGGAACCGATGGTCATGATATCATTGTAAATGGAAGTCTATTGCTGGCAGAGGGGAGCTATTATCTCCAGTTAAGAGCTTTTGATATTGTAGGAAACATTGGCACTTCAATGGAGCATTTGATCTCTATTTCAATTGCAATTTTCGACCTCCCCCCTGTCCCGTTCATTCTATCTCCTGAGAACGGGTCGGAATTCTCGATGTACTCCCCGATCCTGCTGGATTCTACAGGTACAACATATGATCCCGATGAGAATAAAGAACTCAGTATCACATGGTGGTCAAATATTACAGGATATATTATCTCAGGGGGAAAGGTCATAACATATTTGCCGGTAGGACATCATAAGATCACTCTCACAGTTGATGATGGTATCCCCGGCCAAAATGTAAGCACCTCGGTTTCGATCATAGTATTCGATCCTGATGACGATGGCGACGGAGGAGGCGGTAGTGGTAGAGATCCGATACCTGAAGATAAGGACGATGATATCACCTGGATGGTGTTACTGGCCTCCTTGATCGGGACATTGGTTGTCATTGTTGTACTTTACATGATCATTAGATCCAGAAAGGAGAATGAATTGGTGATCGGACTTAGGGATGGACCACAGGATGATACCGATGATGATTGGTTGGACTAATAATGTAAAAGAAGACAACAGGACAGTGGAAATAGTTTGTAATAATATCAAGAAAATTCAGCTGTTCAATTGATCGACAAGGGAAGATCGATAAGAACATATATATTCTTACAATACGAATTGAGCCCCTGGGTTAAAAGTGACAATTGGGAAAAGAGTGTGGGATAAAAGTTAGAAAGGAGATGATAGCTTGGAACAGATGCTGATACACCTGAGTGACCTGCACATCGGACGTGGATTCAAGGAGACCAGAATGGCAAAGAAGCTGGTCGCGGAGATATCGAAGCTCTACCCTAAAGTTCCAGTGATCATTTCCGGAGATATAACAGACTCCGGTGCAAGATGTCAGTGCAGGAAGGCAAGGTCGATACTCAAGGACCTGTCAAAGACCAACCCAGTCCTCCCCGTTCCCGGAAATCATGATTACAACTGGTTCGGTATCATCGGAAAACCAAAGGCCAATAGGACCTGGAAAGAATATCTGGGAACACCTCATGGATGGAAAGAGGAGAGAGGGAACTGGCTTGGACCCGAACAGGACCCAAAGGGTATCGATGGGATAGGGATCTGGCATTACAACGATATCGTGTTCATTGGTATTGACACCGGGGATCCCAATGATGAAGTTGGCACCGCTGAAGGATATGTGAGCGAGGTCCAGAGGAACGCTCTGCTAAGGGCCCTTCAGATCCACTCTGTGAACAAGATGAGGGTCGTGATCCTTCATCATCATCCTTTTCAGAGAACCATAGGATTGAAACTGAAGGGAGCAGATGCACTCATGAAGGTCCTCGGGGGGAACTGTGAGCTGCTTCTGTTCGGTCATAAACACAGGTTCGAGACATGGTCCAATTACAAGAATATCCCTCATATCATTTCATCGCATAAATCCACTGCCGAGCAGTATGGGGGGAAGCTCGAATACATCGTTATCAGGGCTCAGGACCCTGGCAAACCGAACATGAGGATCTCTCATTTCCTCGAGAAGTTCAATGTTTGATCCATTACAGATCAAATGAATATATTTTCGATTATGAATAATGAGGATCAATAGGTGGGAGCACTGGGACCCCTCTAACTGTCAATTAATTGACGATACCAAAGTTAGGGAGGTGAGATGAAAAGCGAACCAGTTTCTATTTATTATCTTTTCATCGTATGCAATTAATGTTTACCACCTTTCTTCGTAGCTTAATGAAATTGACGAAAGAAGAAAGGTGGGAGCACTGGGAAATTCAAAGTGTTAACTGGGATTTGATTCCGCAAAATCAGAGATTTTGCTCAGGTTGAGCATTATATGTCGTTGATGATGGATTGCCTAATGCTCAACCACCTTCGGTTCAAATCCCATTGCGTCTCTAAGGCACCTATTTTAAAATCAAAAATAATAAGGATCAATAGGTGGGAGCACTGGGATTTGAACCCAGACAAACGGGTATCACCTACGTTTGAGCGTATGTAGCTGAGGCCAACAGACCTCTAGGCTCATTTACGGGTCATCGCTCCAGTCAATCATCATCGACCAAGCGTCCCTGGTCTTCAGCAGACCCGTTTCCAATCATTCTCGTAACTGGAGCCCATTGTGCTACCTGGTTACACCATGCCCCCGAAGGGTTCTATCAGACTACCAATGGAGTTTCAGAATGAATACAAGAACCTACCAACAGGACCGAGATAGAATTACTTCTTCAATCTGGCGGCTCTTTTCCTGCGGCGCATTCTCTTTTTGCGCCACTTCCACCGCATGTTCCCTTTTTTCTTCCATGCACGTGAGCTGCGTTTCATTTGGTAGCCTCTTTTTTTTTCTGCGGGATATATCAGCGGACCCGGAGGGATTCGAACCCTCGACATCCGGCTTAGAAGGCCGGCGCCATATCCTGGCTAGGCCACGGGCCCAAGCATATTGCCAGGGACCCCGGGCCCATCAGGTATGGACCTGGATAGGGACCCTGTTTCTCCCGTGAGAACGCCCTAAATAAGAAGTTGGTTATATACCTTGTTATAAGCCTTAACCTGTAGAACCGTTCGACATACGAACGGGAAGTCTTATAATATATATCACGGGGTTAATGGAACCATCACTTCGAATGGAGCAGGTGGAAACCTTGAAAAATAGCATATCTCGGACCTTTGGCGTGATCTTGATCATCATTTCCTTGCTGATTCAAATTCCAATTTTAACATCTTCTGGAAACTCCATTGGTATGTCAGAGGTTGAGACCAGGTCCTTGAAGGAGGTCCTCCCCCAGTCGTTGAAATATGCCATCATCACCACAGAAGGTCTGTCCGATGAATTCGAGGACCTGGCCACCTGGAGGTCCTCCACTGGATTGAAAGCAGAGATATTCACCATTGACGGTCAGGATAGCATACTTTCAGGCAGATCCGGTGCTGATGATGCTGAAAAGCTTCTTGAAGCCATCAATGAGATATATGGATCTTCGGGAGGATCACTGGAATATATTCTTCTGGGTGGAGACTCCGAGATAATTCCTACCAGGTATCTGTGGGCGAATGCTTCCAGATGGGGATATGATGACACATATCTATCGGATGTATACTATTCTTCACCGGAAACCGAGTGGGACGCAGATGGTGACGGCAGATATGGGGAGAGGGATGATATCGAGATCGTCGGGGTCGAGAATCTATCATTCCCATTGAAAGTCGGAAGGTTTCCGGTAAGCAACTCAACAGAAGCATTGAGAATGGTCCGAAATGTCATTGAATATGAGTCGGACCCCGAACCCGGCAACTGGACCAAAAAAGGAGTTATAGCAACCTCTCTCATGGAAAGACCGAATGTCTTGAACGATCCGAACACCACGGAGGATGAGGGATTCGATCCTTACAAGGACAATGCATACAAGGCATTCGCAAACTACACCAAAAGGTATCTGCCAAGGGCCCTGGATCTCACAGAGTTCCATGATTACACTGAATATGAAGGCGGCCTTTATTCCAACACAACGGATGGATTCAATGTAGGAGACATACCAGGTGCATTGAATGAGGGATGTTCATTCTTCACATTTGCAGGCCAATCATATTATGATATCGACTATGGGCATTCGCCTCCGATCGCATACTCATTGGCCCAATACATCGATCCGAATGGTTTGATGTCGGGAGGAGGGGCTTTCGCCGAAGCCTTGACATACGAGGATAACTGGAACCTTACCAATGGAGGAAAGATGCCGGTCGTCTACCTATCCTCCTGTGATTCGGTAAATTTCTCATCTCCGGGAGACACGAGCCTGGAGAATCTGGTGTATGCGCCGAACGGCGGAGCTATATGTTTGATAGGATCCACCGGTGTATCCTGGAGGGGAGAAGGTGTGGATTACTCTCTCGGGAACTGGTATCTGCTATCGAAGTTCTGGCAGAACATGATCGGAACCCATATGCCAGGAGATAGCCTGTACTGGCTGAAGCAGCATTACATCGATTCCAAATGGGACGAGATAGCAACGAAGGAGGTTCTATTGATAGAGCTCTACACCTACAACCTCCTTGGGGATCCAGCGATCCATGCATGGATCGGGGATCCTGAAGAGTTGATGGTTTCCACCGCTGAGAGCGATCTTTACGCCGGAGGCGACATTCATACGGTTCGTGCTACCAATCCGATCGGATCACCAATACCGAGCCTGCTTGTCACAATGTACCTCGAAGATACCGATGAGGTGTTCACGGCATTGACAGGTCCTGACGGTTACGCAGATGTCCCCACCTTTTTCTCCACCGGTGGTAATGTAACGGTATCGGTGACCGGGAAGAATTACATCCCCCATATCTCATATGTAACAGCTCTGGATGAACCTATGGACCTTGAAGTGGATGGATCTTCCATGTCAATATCACCGTTACCTCTTACGGAAGGGACAACTGCGACCTTATCATTTAGTATCAAGAATGTAGGAGGGCGGGATGCTGAAAATGTTACCGCAATGGTAATTCCGGGTGATGCCCCGGACGACATCAATGATTGGAGCCTGCCATATCATTCGACGACCATTTCCATCAGCAAAGGAGATACCGTTGAACTTGATGTCATGGTAGATCCCATGAGGTCCTGGAAGCGGATCTCGGTCGGTGTTATTTCGTCTCAGGTCGAGAACGATCTTCTGAACAACATAGGGAGCATTGTAATGGAAGTCAATGCCAGGCCCAGGTTCCTCTCCATCGGTCTGCTCGAGATGGAAGAGGACGCTCCAGGTGGGGGGGTGTTCGATCTTTCCCGGAATGTATATGACCCGGATGATGATGAAAAGACCCTTACATATTCCATGGCAACCGGAGCTCCAGAATGGTGTATGTTGGTAGGTTCCGATCTTCTGGTAAAACCTCCTTCCAATTGGTCCGGAACCTTCGATATCACTTTACGTGTTTCAGATGGCCTGTCCGAGGATATTACGACCGCAAGTATATTCGTATCGCCTGTGAACGACCCACCGAGGATCATTGGCATCCTGGATAATTACACGGCCTCCGTGGACATTCCATTCAGCGTCGTCCTTCAAATGACCGATGCGGAAGGGGACCTTATCGAAGTATCGATGAACACAACGCTGGAGAGGCTCAAGATATCAGGCAGTACTCTCAGAATAGTCCCGTATTCGGAGGATGTCGGAACCCACTTCGTCCAGATCACGATAGAGGATGATCAGGGAGGCAATGCTACCTATTCCTTCATGCTCGAGATATTGGCTCCAAGTGGCAGATTGCATTTCTCCGAACCATCGATACACCTTCCTGATGCCAGGACCGGAAGCAAGTTCAGTTACAAGATCAATATCGAGGGGGACCTGGTCCCCGGGGCTCGATTCAGTGATGACACACATCTTTTCGACATAGATCCCGAAACGGGTGAGATCGAGTTCGAACCATCGGGACAGGATATCGGTGAGCACTGGATCACGATAACCATCGTCTCGGGTAATACCACGATAGAGAGGACCTTCCATCTCGAGATAGAAGCGGGGCAGAAGGAGAATACAACACTTTACCTGATACTCGGTATTATCGTGGCAATACTGCTTCTGGCAGTGATCGGGGTGATCTTCTGGTCGGGTCCAAAGGTCGAACAGTATGGTCTTGAAGAGTGATCGGCTCAACCAATGATACAATAACATTTATTAGGATCGATCGAACATTGTCACCTCATGTTGGCCAGATATATGGGTTCGGGAACCGCTGGTATCCTGTTCATCGTATCATTATTGATCTCAGCTCCTTTCATGTCCCTTTCCGAAGGATCGGGGACCAGGGATGTTACAGCAACTGTCAGTGGAAATGTTGTAGATGGGGTAGCTTCCCCTATCACGGGCGTAACAGTGATCGCTATCTTTGGAGGTACGACGATCCTGAACGCTACATGGACCAACGCATCAGGTGAATATGAAATGGAGATCGAGATACCATCCGGACCTTCCGATATTCTTTTCGTGTTCCAGAAGGATGGATATTTCGAAGGTCATAATGAAACATCTGTATCTGGAGGATCGAACAACATAGGCGAACATCAGATGTAT
Organism: Thermoplasmatales archaeon; assembly: GCA_030595715.1. Lineage (GTDB taxonomy): Archaea > Thermoplasmatota > Penumbrarchaeia > Penumbrarchaeales > Penumbrarchaeaceae > Penumbrarchaeum. The sequence goes on along the minus strand of JAUVCN010000003.1, from coordinate 4,461 downwards.
GTGATCCCAACAGAGGATGAACAGGTATCTGGAACCGTTGTGGATACAGATGGATCACCGGTTGCCAATGCCGAGGTCATGCTTGAATATAATGGTGTGGAAGGGCGTCATGAATACAACAACCTAACTGGAACCGGCGGTGGATTCTCTTTCATAGTATTTCCTGGAGAATATCATGTCAGTGTGAAGAAGGAAGGCATCGATCTTTACGGAGAAGAATTCATCGTAGAGGATGGATCAGGAAACAATGTTCTTTCCATAGAGGTTCCGATAATTCCTCCATTAAATTCTTCGATCGAAGGATATGTGGCAGATGGATCCTCCCCGGTTGTAGGTGTTGTCATAATGATCCATGATCTCGATCTTCAGATCAGATCACATGTGCTCTCGGGTCCTGATGGTTATTTCCAATTGGATATATGGCCCGGAAATTTCATGTTCATTACAATGTTCGAAGGATATGCATCATATCACAATACCATCGAGATCGAAGATGGAGCCAACGTATGGAATAACTTTTCGATCCAGAAGCTGGAAATCTGGATTAATGGGACAGTCAACAATATGGACAGCTATCCTATCGAGAATATGTCGGTCCAATTCGCAATGGAACATACTTTCCTTCAAGCGAATTCAGTGAAGACCGATGTTAATGGTGAATTCTCCATCAATCTACCTCAAGGTAAGGGTTTCTTGTTTGCGATGGAGGACGATCCGTTCGAAACCGAGAACTACGATATTTATTTCAGCCCTGAGTGGAATTTGACCGAAGATACTGATGTTGATATCACTCTATTTCCTGCACAAATGAACAGTGGTCTGATAACCGTTATATTTGATAATTGGACATCATTGGAGACCTCATCAAGAATGAGACTTCCCCTGAATTCCAGCAAAGCGGTGCGAACCTTTGTAGACTCGATGATGGGCAACTGCGATTTTATTGTTTCTGAAAAAGAAGAAGAGCTATTCCGTGGGATGCTCTTTGAAGATAATGATGACCTCAAAGAGGGACCATTTGGGGACAGCACACAACAGAACATGACGATCAATGGAAATCATTTCGATCTTGTTCCAGATTCACTTGATAATGTCATGACAAACCTTTCCGGACCTGTGCAGGCAGAGTCCAATATGGAACTTCAGATGGGATCAGAATATGGAATGAACGGAACCCTGGAAGAGGATACCTATTCCATTGATCTTTTAGTCAATTCCACATACAGGGAAGATAATGAGGATATCAAAATGTATCTTCCGATCCCCAACGACTGGATGTATCTGGAACACTCAACGACCACTCATGAAATGACAGTTGAAGACGGATCCCTTGTTGTTATACCAGGAAATGATCCGGATAAAGAGGACGAGATAGATTGGGAGATATTCACTATAACCTTTGTCAATGATTCTTTTTCGGCAGAGATAGAAGCTCCTGACCTAATCAATGAAGGTGAGGAGATCACATTGAATGCAACGTTCATTGATCATATTCCCGCAAATTCAAGGAACTATTCCTGGGAGATAGGTTCCGAGGTAGCGAATACAACTCTACCCTATCTAAATTATTCATTCCTCGAGAATGGAACCTACGATATCACATTAACAATGACCGACGGGCAGGAAAGAGAGTTCAAAGCTTTCAAACTTGTAGAGGTTTTAAACAAGGCTCCCACCGTCGAAATGATGGTGGTCGGTGGGACCAACAGGACCTTCCACGAAGGAGATGTGATCGAGGTCAAGATCAACATTTCCGATGTTGATGCCGACCCACTGCTGTTCCAGTGGGGGGTCCAGGGTGAATGGGGTGAGGCTCGCACCGATTCAGTTGAGAACCGGACCTTTGAGATAACCATACCGGATGATGGAAACTTCACTGTCCAGGTCAAGGTAATGGACGATGATGGCGGATTCACATTCGATAATATCACTGTTTGTGCACTGAACTTGGCTCCCGATGCGGCCGTGAACCTTGTTGGTCTTGATGAGTTCGACCAATTGCCCCAGGGGACCTGGATGACGTTCAATATCACCACCTTCGATGTTCCATCCGATACTGTTACGGTAGATTGGCAGTGGCCAGGGTTGCCATCGATCGAAACGGAGTCGAATGGTTCCGATCTCAATATAAGGTTCCTCGATCCAGGCGATCATACCATACTTGTCAGGATATTCGATGAGGATGGAGGGGAGGTCCGGAGAAACTGGACAATACAGGTGGTGGATGCCATTGATTTCGATAATGATGAAGATGGAATGCCAAGATGGTGGGAGACCCTGAATTCACTTGATGATGATGATCCGTCAGATGCATCAGAGGACCCGGACCTTGACGGGTTGATCAACCTACATGAGTTCCTGAATGGAACGGACCCCCTGAAGATCGATACCGATGATGACGGCATGCCGGATAAGTTCGAGATCGATACTGTCGGATTGGATCCAACGGATGATGATTCAGCAGGTGATCTGGACCTTGATGGGGTCTCCAACCTCGATGAGTATCTGAACGGAAGCGATCCAACCGATCCGAATGACCCGAAAGGGAATGATGATGAGTACAAGGACAACACTCCCCTTTTCTTGATCTTGATAATGACAGGGCTGCTTCTGGCATTGGGAACCATCGTCCTGATATTGACAAGAAGAAAACAGAATTCACTTGAATATGAAGAGTGATATTAAAATCCATATTTTATTTACAATACTATTCCAGCATCCATCATTGAACATTATGTGGAATAGAAGATTTTGTAGATACGAAAGCAACCTCTCCCATATAAGAAACACCGATCAGGTGGGCATGTATTAGAATGTATAGGGTAATGAGAGAAATTGATATATACTATTCAAATGTATATTCAATTGAATTGCTTTCCAAGAGTGGAACGTAATTCAACTTATTGGAGTTGAAAGAAATGGGTAGATTGTCGTGTAGTTATATCGGGATAATTATTGCTGGTTTTTTGATCATATCTGGCGGATTGGTTTCATTCAACCTCCTTACGAATGAGGAGGATCTCAATGTTGAAGCTGCAATGTCCCTTGAAAAGGACGGGGGGGGGTACATGTGGGTCGATAACCTTGACCCGGAACCCAAGATCGATTTCGATTGGATCGATGCAGCAGGCAACCCGAATAGCGAGCACCTAAAGGATATTAAGTACTATTATTCCCTGAACGTCTTCCAAAGCTATGATCTTCCTTTTCTGTTCCCCTTTTATGATGGTTCATACGACACCTGCAATGTTGTCTGCGGAGGTTATATCGATTTCGGAGGGTGGCAGTATTCCAGTGTGCCAGGATATTACAATTTCGGCAGTTCGTTCCCATCACCCTCATATGAGAATGGTGTTGTCGCCGCCTGGGGATATGCCATCGGAGGATACCAATCTTATCCGACTCATAATTTCAAGGTATTCGCGCTGGAGGGTCAAACATACGGTGAGAAATGGGTATGTTTTGAATGGCACAAGGCCCTTGCACCCGGTTCCTACGGCGGCCAACCCCAACCCTCCCAGTATGAGATCACATTCGAGATAATCATCTATGAATCCGGTCTGATAAAGATGCAGTACCTGGACGCGGATACGTCATACGCTCCCTACTCAAACGGAGGATATTCAACGGCTGGCATAGAGGATATAACCGGCACAAAAGGAATTGCATACACTCAACGTGCGGATACGAACTTAAGATCGGGACTTGCTGTGATGTACGGCAAGGAGATAGCGGAGATGAGACAGGCCTCCATAGACACCGAAGAAGGAGGCGCGCTCTATGCTATGCATAAAGATTATAAGATAACAGCAGAGGTTCGCCACCCCATCAACAATGATATGATAAGGGTGGTCGGAGCCACCTTGGGTAACGGATTTGCGGATGTGATCTACTTCCAGAACCTGGATGGGTCATATTTCTTCTCAAAAAATGACCCCAATAGTTTCATTGAACTCAATCCCAAGGCCTCCAGTGCGGTGATTAAAAATGGATATCTTGTCATCACTTTCGCATTCACACCTACGTTTGATTATCCCATGAGGGTTTTCCAGGACCTGAAAATGACCATTTTGGGTGCTGGGACAATGCCAGCCTCCCAGTTAATTGATGATGCATTTTGGGTGGAGAACCATTTGGAGTTGAAAGGATCCATGGTGGCATTTTCCGAAAACGTGGGATTCATTGAGAACGGAGGTTGGGTGATGGGTGCTGAGAAATTCTTCTTCCAGGGTGTCAGAGCGGTATATCCCGGTTCGGAGCTTCAGCCAATGCCCGGTGCCTATTCATTGACAATATCGGATGAGGTCGGAAACAAGTTCGTCCAGCCCATCGTTGAAGATTTCAGCAATATTCCTGTAACAGCGGAGAATGATCTTGTAAAGAAGATCTATACACTGAACATCACAGATGTTCCATCTGGAACCGACATATCCGATGCGATAGTATTCATCATGAACATCG
>JAUVCN010000037.1 GCA_030595715.1 Thermoplasmatales archaeon | reverse complement strand
GGATCCAATCAAGTTCTGATATTACAGTGATTAAAGATGTCATTACGTTAACGCTATCCGATCCAAGCTTAACACTTTCCTGGATACTTGACATCTCATAACCCTGATATGGATATTATTCAAGATATAAATGATTAATCATCGGTCTTAACGGGAATGGGACAGGAGTGTTAAGGCATCGTATGCTGTTCTCGGGACGGACATCGTTCTTAGCGTGCCTCAAACAATTTATTGTTGATATTTTAAGGGGTGATCAAAGGAAAAGAAAGAGTGGCAGAGGATAGCAAGAAGGATGGGTAAGGGGGTGTTGAAAAAAAGGGTTTTCCTCTGCCTTTTTTCATATTATTTTGCTATGTATAAATGAGCTATAAGGTCCCTTTAAATATCTTCTGGTTCGATATTGGAATATAAATAGCACATGTGTAATATTGCAGGTCAGAGGTGAATGAATTGGAATGGAAGATCGCTGATGATATCCTGTTGATCCACATGGGACCTGGTGAGGACCTTGTTGGATCAATGAAGGAAGCTTTCATGGGATCCGGTGCGCGATCGGCCGTGGTCCTTTCCTCTATCGGCCAGGTTTCAAATGTTGAACTCGGATATTATGTAAAGAGGGGAGATTATTCGCCCACCAGATTCAAAGGACCTCTGGAATTACTTGGAATATCCGGGATCATCTCAATGGTGGATGGTGACCCATTTCCACATTTCCATATCTGGTTGGGAGACAGAGAAAAGAGGGTCCATGGTGGACACTTGATCAGAGCCGATGTTACCGTGACCAACGAGTCGGTCCTGAAATTGATGGATATTGACATCAAAAGGGCAGAGAACAATGGGACCGGATTACTGGACCTTTCTCCCTGATCCGTTATTCCTCTTAGATCTCTGAACGACCAGACCGGCTACGATCAGAGTAAGACCGATCAATGTGGAGACAAGGATCGGTTCACGCAAAACGATCGCGATCAATACAAGTGATATGAACGGACCGAGGTATATCAGAGATGAGATCCTTGAAGTATCCTTGACAAGTGAGAGTGCTGTCAGCCAGAGAATGAACGTCAACCCCATCTCGAACATCCCTACGTATGATACTGCCAGCAATCCCTCCATCCGGGGAAGCTCCGGTCCGGATAATGCGAATACAATTGAAAGGGGGATCATCCCTCCGAGAAAGTTGAGGAACAGCTTTGGAGCTGTTTTCCCCTTGATCTTCAGATTGAATGTCCAGAAAAAGGCCCATATCAGAGCCGATCCCATTGCGAGGATAAGCCCTATCATATCCGGCATTCCTCCAAGGAGAGAGAATCCTCTGGTAGATACGATAATTATTCCAAAGAAGGCTATGGAAATGCCAATTATCGACCTGGAATTGATCTTCTGCTTCAGAATGAATATGGATAGGATGGTCAGGATCACGGGCCATGAATAATTGATCGATTGAGCTACCTGGGCGGGCAGCCTGTCATAGCTGCCGAATAGGACGAGATAGTAGACGAATGGATTGATAAGGCCGATGGAGACCGATAGCAACCTGTTCTTCCTTGACATGCCCATGATCCTTCTGAACTCACCTTTGATTATCAGGTAGATGGCGATGGTTATAAGGGATACGAACGATGAGAAGTAGACCATTGTAACAGGGTCCATATGCCTCAAGGTGATCTTGAACGCAGTTGCGACAGTTGACCATATCAGAACAGCTGTCAATCCCAGAATGATCGCAAATGATCTCTTGTTCACATACATTCAAAAGTCATTGTCTATAAAAGGTTGACCTCAATTATTGACAATGAACCTGACAGGTCCTGAGTCCATCTTCTATATTTGACCAGAAGACGTATAGGTATGATCAATGGATTACAGGTAAAGGAGATGAAACGGATGTCAAAGGAGTTAGATGACATACTTGCATCATTGAAGAGAACGGCCAGGAGCTTGAAGGATGATATCGAGAACCTGGATGTTGATAAGGAAGCCACTCATCTGATGAACGAAACAGAGAAGGTCCTGGATGACCTTGGTGATTCCATTTCTAGGAAGAGAAAGGAGATCGAGGATAAGGGTGTGGAAGGGACCATTGAAAAAGACGTCCATGAGCTTGAAAAAGGCGTAAAGAAGATGGTTGAAGATATCGAAAAGATGATCAAGTGATCGATCAACGACTATTCTTCCATGTATTCCAGCCCCTTCCTATTTGCATTCAACCGGACCAGAATGGATCCGGATACGATAAGCATGACAAGGACCAGTCCGATGTTCATTCCAATGAACCATCCCGGAGCATGCCATTCCTCTTCCGGATCATCTTCATCGAGTAAAAGTTCATATTCCCTGATATTCGAACCATCAATGCTCCGCTCCATGAACTGATCGTTGAGTTCAAAGACATCATTGTTCCGATCGATCTCTATTCTCAGCGTATGATCCGTGACAATGGGGCCTATCTCTATTCCGAATGATCGTGAATTTCCCGGATCAAGAGGTTCTATCCAGTATCCTCCGATTATCAGGTCATCCAGGAAGAAATCTATCTTTGCATTCTTCGACCTGATGGTTCCGTTGTTCAGGACAGATACGAACACCGTGATATTTTCTCCTTCCTTGAAGATGATGGTCTCGGGACCATCATCATTCCCAAAGGTCGGATCATCTACTATCTCGAGGTCAGGATAGAGGACCTTTACCATGATGGGATAGGACACAGATACCGATGAATTCCTCACCTCTGCCATGAATACCAGATCCCTTGACAGGACGAGCTCTCTCCCATTGAAATGCGGGACCTTGATCTCGAACTTGACCCAGATCGTCTCATCCTGTTCGAGCTGGAATGATCTGTTCCTGTGATAGGGTTCATCGTAATATGGGTATTCTCTACCTTCATCCAGTTCCGAAACGGTTACGGTCCCGACCGGGAGTGTAACCTGGTCATAGACGTCCTGAAATTCTCCCTTCCGGAACTTCAAAAAGGTCAGGTCCCAGCTGAAAAGAAGTTTCACCCCGGTATTAGAGTCGAATTCCTCCATCATATCGAGATCAACGATCGTTGCATGATTCCCTCTGTTTTCGATACCCAGATCGAAGATGCGGCTATCGCCTGGCTCAAGTGAGAGGATCCGGGCATTTGTTCCATCCTTCGCTATTATCCGGAGGTCCGTGACCTTTATAACCTCAACCCGGATCGTCGTAGTTCTTGAGTAACCATTTACTGTTGAAATGTTGATATTGATAGTATGGACACCGGCGGGAACATGGGTTCCTGCGATCAGTGTCAGGTTATAGTAGAATACTTTACCCCGTTCAATTTCGAACATCTCGAGAGAATCATTTCCATCGAACAGGATGTCAAGATCGATGTTTTCAATATCCGAAGAGTGTGATATCGCCACAATTTCATCCGCATTTCCTGTGTTATGGATCTTCAATTCATAAAAGATGCTCTCTCCTGGTTCGATATACTTCAGGTAGTTGGGGATAATGTCCAGATCGAAGTTGGTATGTCTCTGAATTCGTATGGTGAATGATGAATTTGCTTCTGAAAAGAGATCCAGTACCTTGACTCTCAGGTCCTTCATCGGATAGCCACCATGACCCGGGGCAGTTATTCGGATAGTGACACGTTTGGTCTGTCGATAAGAAACAGGTATGGGTTCCTCTTGGTACTTGAACAACCAACCGGGTGGCCTCCCTTCTATGGTGAGAATGACATTTTGGACATCCAGATTTCCAGTGTTCGTGATGTCCACAAACACTTTTGCACTTCCGTTGATTTCAGTGAAAACAATATCGTTCTCGATCACCATTTCTATACCCGGTTCCCTGGTGACGATCAACATGAGGGTATCGGACATTGTCGACGGCTCTTGAGAATTCTCCTTTGCCACCCTACCTTCCGATCGTAGGGTTAGAACGACCCTTGTGCCTGCCAATACCTCATCAGGAACGGTTACATTGATAGTAAAGTCCGTACCAGTGACACCACCAAATCGATCCATCAGAGGTGGTGCAACAAGGGAGACATTCACCTCCCTCGTTCCGGTTTCAACGAAGGACCATTTCCATCCCGCTTCGAGGGGTGGAGGATTGAGAGAGATGTCGTAAGTATCATTGACATTCCCCTTGTTCAGGATGGAAATGACATATAATCCGTTCGAACCGGGAGATATATTGGACCATTTAAGTCCCACCAGTGGATCCAATGGATCGGAGGATGGTTGTACCAAGAAATTGACCTGTTGATCGAAGAACAGATCTAGGATTGATCGGGTCCTGATACTATCGGATGCTCCGGAATAGGAGCTGCACACAACTTCAATTTCAGCCATTTCATTGAGATCTCCTTCCCAGGGAGCTCTTACTTGCAGCTGAATATAAGCTGTTTCCTGGGATGCCAATCTCACATATTCCGGATTATCATTTCCCCTGTCAGGTGGTGTGTCAATATATGCACCCCATCCTTCAGGGATGGATCGGATGGAAACATAGATCAAATTTTTATTGATCTCTGAAATACCCTTTCCGGTATTATGGATCGTAAGGTTATAGGTGACCCACGTTCCGGGTTGGGCATATTTCTCCAGAACCTCGATCTCTACCCCGGTTTCCGGATCCGTTCGGGGATGTATGTCAACATCGATATAGAACTGCAGGTCGTAGTATCCGGTCCTGTTCACATTCCCATGGAATGTTGGCCAGCCTTGCATTCTATTGTAGTGGGTGATCCCTGCGTCTATGCAATAGACCGTTCCATTCGAGTCTCCTATCAGGACCTCATTCCTACCGTCAAGATCGATATCTCCCACCACCGGGGATGATATGCCTATTTCGGTTCCAATATCCTGGACCCAGAGGACATCCTGTGTGATCCCATCACCGGGATAGGGGATGCCTTCATCTATCCCATCTGTCGGGTCTGATTCGATGCAGAAGATCTTGCCTTCAACAGTTGCAACAATGATCTCATAATCTTCATCATTATTTATATTCAGGATTGCAGGAGATGAGATGATCGTCCCTCCTGTATCGAAGGATAATTTCACATCCAGTGAACCGTCCGGATCTTCTCCTTCAATGATATGGACCATTCCATCGTACGTCGAGAAAATAATATCCTTTGCGACAGGTTCCGGATATTTGCCATACTTCTCATCTGCCACAACCGGTGAAGAATAAGAGTTCCCGTTCTCTCCGATATTTTCATACCTTCCTATCTCGTTCATATCCCTGTCCAGAACCCTGATAATGGTCTTATCGAGAGTGGGATCTGATCCATTATAATAACTGGTTGATATTAGTATCTCCTTTTCCGGGCCACCGGAAACATTTGCGATCACAGGAGTGGATGCCTGATATCCCAAGCTTGAAAAACTCCTTGTCATATCGAGATTCGATAGGCCACTGGTAGAACCATTCAATCTGTAGGACTGGAAACCTTCATGGGGGTGCATTACGAACAGTTCATTTTCCGCTCCACCCGCAGGATCGAGGTTCCCGGAAACAACTGCAGACGCAGTTCCCCTTGACATATTTCCCATGAAGGTGCTGGAGATGATATCTCCGTCAACTTCATACAGTTCGATGAACGATGACCCATTGTGGTCCTCCATCACAACAGCTATCTCACGATCCTCCTTATTTTTTCCAGGTGCATGAAGATCTGCTATGCCAGGGGTCGATATAACGGTTGCATTCTCACGTTTGATCTTCCATTGATATTCACCATCGGATCCTACACAGACAATACCGCCCTTTGCTCCGAAAATGATCTCGGGTGTATCACCCAGATTCAGATCGATCGCAAGCGTGGATGAGAAGAATGGAGGAATGTATCCTTCATTCTCGGGAGAGAAAGGTCCCTGACCGGCGATATCAACTTCTCTTTCACTGAAAGGGTTCTGCCAGAAATGGCCGCCATCCGGTCTTATGGCATGTAGATCACCGTTGGAGCTCAATACTACGATCTCGAGATCCCGATCATTGTCAAGGTCGACCAATGTGGGTGTTGACACCTGGTATCCGGTGCAGTCTTTGAGGTTCCTGTACCATTCAATGTAACCTCCATATCTGGTAGGGTTCAAAATAGCTGGATCGTCAGAGGATACTGCGTCCAATGTGCCAGTAGTGGAAGGAACCGGTACCGTAATGGATATCAGTGAAAGTAGAATAACAGTAGCGATCATTCCTGCTGATATCATCCTCTTTCGACGGAATTGCATTTTCTCTCCTATCTTCGATGTTTCAAGGGAGGATATAATGTTTCTTGTACAACATCATATCCAATATCGATCATCAATCTATCTGTACCCAAGGATTAAGTAAGTGGAGTTCCAATTTGATGAAGTAAGGAAATAGATCTTCCATTAAAGACCATATGGGGAGAGATCATGAATAAACGGATCATCGTCATCACACTTGTCCTCGTTCTCTTATTGCTATCCCTTCCGCTAATGGACCTTTCCAGATATCTCATAGGGGTTCCGGAAAGTGTGTCAGATGACGATAAGGTGATGGCCTCTGACGGATATGGTGAAGGTCCCCATACGATTAGCGTAGGTCCCCTGAAAGCATTCAGCATGGTGGACCAAAAAGAAAGAGCCGTGAAATATGTTAGGGTAAAAGCTGTCACCCCTGACGGAGATGTGTATGTGGAAAGAACGGACATCGAAGGGAATGCATATTTCCTCGAGATGCCCTTCGAGGAATTCCCCGATGGAACGGTATACTCGATCAGGTCATTCACGTTCACGGATCCCACCTGGACCCATGGAGAGGAGATCCCTCTTCTCGAGAATGATCACCGGGAGTTCCTTACATTCGGCTCCATCGTGTATCTGATACCCATCCTGATCTTCATTTTCCTGTTTCTTCTGACAAGGATAAGAATGAAGAAGAAGGACAGCGATTGAATCTCAAGAGCTGATGAGGTCCTCCACAGCTCCTGATATCTTCCTGTTCGAATCGGTCCTTGGGGTCCAGGAGACCATCAATTTCTTTCTGAATGGATTTGGCCAGGAGTTCATCTCCCGGACCATTATCAACATCTCTTCATTTCTGATCTCGATAACATGCATCTGTGACATCTTGATATCGGACAGGAACAGTTGATCCGAATATACCCTCGATCCGAATCCCTTTTTCTTCAAACCTCTTACCAATCTGTTCTTGAGGTCCTCTACATCCTGCTTTGAGACATTCTCCGAGACGACCTTTGTTATGTGCTCCCTATGTTCGGGGATAGGGTGGTGTTGAAGCGATGGGAGATAGAACATGAAGAATCCCATCAATCCCCCAAGCATGTACTGACAAGCGATCATGTCCCCCCTGTAAGAATGGAATATCAGATAGAGCCAACCGGGAATGGAGATGATGATACCCAGTCCCATCCAGATAACAAAGGTGTCCCTGTTGGTCTTCTTGAAATCACGTTCCCATCTGAAAGGGTCCCTGTCGCTGATATATCGGATATCGGTCTTCTTTGACCATCTGAGGAATATTGCAATTATCGCTCCAAGGACGATCAGTATACCATATGGGTATATTCCCAGGTTCAGTTGTGTGAACCCGGTATACGAGTAGTAATAATTGTAGAAGACAAGACCCAGAAGTGTCCCGACAACAAGGAGAATGAAACTTGTAACGGTCAGTTTCCTGGTAAGCATTCCCTGATAATAGCAGCCGATAAATACAGCCGATTGGAGGACTGCCCACAGCATCAGGAGGAACAGTTCCGCCGTGAAGATACGTTTGTACCAGGGTGTGGTCAGAATGAATGCGATGATGTAAACGATCAAGCCCAGGACGGCGATATGCCAGATCTTCACTTTCAGTCCTCTCAGGTCCATGAACATGATCCGTGTAGCTTCCATGATCAGAATGAATCCTATGGTTGTTCCTGTTATCGAGATGTAATAGAGGAGCTTGGAATACCACAGGTCCATGAATCCTTCATTGGAGAAATCCAGGGCCCAGGCGATACAGTAAACGACACCCATGATAGCAAGGAGAAAATGCCCCCATATCAGGGCCTTCAAGGTGGATATCCTGTTGAATACTCTCCTCATATCCTATGAAGGTCTTTTTTTGGATAATAAGGACTTCGATGGATTATATCAAGATATATTTGATGTGCCGTACGCCGATCTCTATCCGGGATCATCCCCATAGTGACACATCGGCAAGGTCCTTCCCGATAAAAGATCCATTGACCTCGGGCAGATTTTATAGAAGATGATACGATAACGCTCCGGTACCATGAAAGAGGATGACAGGACCTTCACGAGGACAAAGATCGTATGCACCATCGGACCCAATTCCACATCGGAGGAGATGATGGGTTCCCTCATCGATGCAGGCATGGATGTTGCACGGGTCAATTTCTCTCACGGTGACACGGAGAGTAACCGGGAGATATTCAACAGGCTCAGGAAAGTGGCAAGGGACAAAGGGAGACAACTCGCAATTCTATGTGATATTCAGGGTCCGAAGATCAGAACCGGTAAAATGAAGGGACCTTTCCGACTCTATCAGGGAGATGTCATCAAGGTAACATCAAGGGAGGTCATTGGAACAGCGGAGATGATCACGATCGACCATCCGGGGATCGAAAGGGAGCTGGATATCGATGATGAGATATTCATCAACGACGGCATCATCAGATTGAAGGTAACGGATAGGAACGATTCGGAATTGACCTGTTCGGTCCGCTCGGGTGGTATCATATCTGACCGGAAAGGATGCAATATCCCTTCATCGAAGATCTCCGTGGACCTTCCCACTGAAAAGGACAGGGAGGACCTCGAAGTTATCGCAGGATTGGACCCGGAATACATCGCAGCCTCCTTCATTGGAACTCCGGAAGATGTTTGCAAGATCAGGTCCACTCTCGAGGGATCTGGCAACGATTCCATAAAGATAATATCAAAGATCGAGAGACCGACCGCGCTTTCGAACCTTTCCGGAATAATCGATGTGTCTGATGGTATAATGGTCGCAAGGGGTGATCTCGGAGTGGAGATTCCTGCATATGAGGTTCCTGCTGCGCAGAAGGAGATGTGCAGACTTTCAAATCGGGCCGGCATTCCCGTTGTGGTCGCAACACAGATGCTTGACTCCATGATAGAACATTCCAGGCCGACGAGGGCCGAGGCATCGGATGTTTTCAATGCGGTGCTCGACGGAGCCGATGCTGTAATGCTGTCGAACGAAACGGCAGTTGGAAAGGACCCTGTTCTCGTTGTGGAGACAATGAAGGATATACTGAAGAAGGCCGAGGAACTGTTCCCGTTCAGGGATCCTGATCACTATGATTCAGATGAGAAATGTATGATAGAGACGATCGGACATGCAACTTACACACTGATCGGAGAGTTCGAGGACCGGGATTACTCGGGTCTGATAGTTGCGGTCACGGATTCCGGACGATCAGCAAGGATGATATCGAAGTACAGACCTAATAGAACGATACTCGGGATCACGCCAAATGAAAGGAGCGCGAGGGAGATGAACATGGTCTGGGGTGTTGTTCCCATATTCTCGAAAAAAGTATCAACAGATGATCTGGAAGACCGTGTGATAGGTGCAATAAGATTGGGGGTATCTGAAGGATATCTGACAGGGGATGACCATGTGGTTGTCGTATCCAGTTCAGTGATCGTGGGTGATTCCGGGATGTTCGCCGGCGTATACGAGGTATCGAGCCTCTTACAAGAAAAATGATCTGCATCGATGAGAAAAGGTAAGGATATATACCCCAGTCCCATATTCCAGTATCATCCTTTGAAATGGAGCTGGTCCGGATGGATTTCGATCCGATAGAGAGATACTACGACATGTCAAGTGAGGCGGTCGCCAGGGTTCAGGAGAAGAAGCTCCGTGACTTCATAAGATATCAATTGTATCCATTCTCCCCGTATTATCGAAAGCTGTTCGATGACAACAAGATAGATCCCAATTCCATTCAGACGGTGAAGGACCTGGAGATGATCCCACTTACCACGAAGGAGGACATCATGCCAACGGCGGAGGATCCCAAGAGATACGAGCAGTTCCTCCTGCAACCGGACCTGGACATGATAACCGAATTCTGGCCGAAAACGAAACTGTTCGGATTGAAATTGAAGGACCTGACCGGGGCCGACCTGAAGAAAGAACTCTCGAAGGAATACTATCCTACATTCAGGATCGAAACATCCGGTACCACGGGAAACAGCCTACCGTTCATGTTCACTTCAAGGGATATCAAGCAGTTCTCGAATGCATACGCATCGATCATGGATGTTGCAGGGTTGAAGGATGATCAGGTTGTCCTGAATACATTCCCTTTTGCTCCTCATCTTACTTTCATATTCGTTTACTGGGTGAACCTCAATTCTACGATAAGGGTCTTTCACACCGGTGGCAGTGCGGTCACATCCACAGAAAAGACGGTCGAGCTCATGAACACAGTGGATGCAAACGTGCTGATGGGGGCTCCGTCATGCCTCCATCGTATTCTGAGAAAAGCTCGGAAAGAGAAGACGGACCTTTCATCGATCAAGATGGTCCTCTCGGCAGGTGAGAAGCTATCCAGGGGAACAAGGATGAAGATCGAGGCCATTCTGGAAGGTGGTGGGGCCACCGATGTCGAGATATTCGATGTGTACGGAACGACAGAGATGAGGGACGCGTATTCAGAATGTGTTCCGGGTTCCGAAGTCTTTCATATTCACCCCAACATACATATTGCGGAGATCGTCGATCTAAAGACCGGAAAACAGAAGAAACCGGGTGAGGGTGGTGCTCTTGTCGTAACGAATATCGATGGTAGGGGCACGGTCCTTTGCAGGTTCCTCACGGGTGATATCTTCGATGGCGGTATCCGATACGGTCCGTGCCCTCATTGCGGAAGGGCCACTCCCAGAATTGTGGGCCCGATCGGCAGGATCAAGGACCATTCAACGGAGATGGACCTGGTAAATAACAAGGGAGCATTGTTGAACCTCAACTCGTTCCATGATATCCTGCCTGAAATGGATGAGATATTGGAGTGGCAGGTATCGATCGAGAAGAGGAACAATGATCCTTCCGGTCTCGACGTCCTGAAGATCAATATTGCCTCAAGGAAAGGGATCAAGAAGGCCGATCTTGCGGAGAAGATAAAAAAGAAGGTCAATGACATGATCGAGATAGATCCGATCGTGGATACATCGTTCAACGAGGATGATCTGTTCGGGATGATGGGTGGCAAGCTGAAACCGGAAAGGATCGTTGACAACAGACCAAAGGAGTGAGCATGACCTCTTCCGATAATGACGATAGGCCATATTCTGTCGAATTGGGGGATTTCATCGAGATACAAGCTGACATGAAGTGGGAATGTGTGATGTGCGGCACCTGCTGTCGGAACATCCATTCCAAAACGTGGCTCTATTCCGTCTTGTCGGATCCGATCCATATCACCATTGATGGGAGATGCAAGTTCCTGGACATTGAGAATGGTAACCGATGCGAACGTTACGATACCAGACCCAATGTTTGCAGGGGGTATCCGTTCGTCATCAAGAAGAAGGGGGATCATTACGTACTAACGGTCCATAAAGGATGCTCTGGGATCGGAAAGGGCTCTATTTTGGATGTCAGGAAGAGATTGATATATACACTGGAATTGGTGGAGGAGGACCTTGGGATCGAGTTCATCGTCAGGGAAGTGGGTGAGAACGATTTCAAGATGTACAAAATAAAATGATCCGTTATTTGATCCCGATCATCGAATTCATTTTACTCCTTGCCCGGATCGAGTAAAGCGGTGAACTTCCTTTCGAGGAAAATGATCAAAACACCCGCTATCTGAATATTATTTTCTCTTTCTCCCCCAGGCGATATACTGCTCCTTGAACCGCTCCAATTCCACCTTCTGCAGATGTTTGGATAGAAGCTTTATGATCCTCCTTGAATCATGCCCCTTGAGGTCCTTATCGGACCATTCCAGCTGTGATCTGAAGACATCTTCGAGAATGAAGGAATCAAGTTTGGAGAAGTCGACTATTATCACTTTCCCTCCACCTTTGACAATTCTCACAAGCTCACTGATATAGGTCCTTTCTTTTTTCGTTCTGGTTATGGGAAAGATCGAGATGACAGCATCCAGGTAGTTGCTCTTGAGGGGGATATCATCATCATTTGAAGGGAATGATGCCATTTCCCTGCCCTTTGTATCAATATGGGGTATTGTGGCAAGATCATCTTCCTTGGATATCAACAGCAGTGCATACTTGACACCCTCAATATCGGGGAGGAGATCAATGGCCCTGGAAATTCCAAGTCTGGAGGGATCGACTGCAACACCCACGGTGATATTCGATCCAAGTGATGTGATTACTTTTTCTATGATGTCCGGGATCATTTCAGAGGATCTCTGTAGCATGGAATCGAAATGCCAGCAGGTCATGTATCGTTCCGCTCTGGAAAGCGCATCACGTCCGCTATCTGTGATGGTGAAATATACCCTGTCCACTCCTCTGGTCATCAGGCCCTCTCCCTTCTGTCTCTTTCTTATGGTCCTGATGATCAGGTTCTTTTTTTCCATTTTTTTCAGATCGGAATAGAGTTTACCGGAGGATACAGAATTCTTTCCAAGATGCTCATTCAACATGGTCAGCATCTCATTCCCGTATCTCTCCTTATCATTGAGAAAATTCAGGATCTCGATCTCGAACCAGCTTACGTCTGGCAGGTCTGGTAGAGGTACAAGCATTGTTATCACAAGTATATTGGAGATTGAGTATTTAAACCAATTCATTTCAATCATAATAATGTATTGAATGGGGTGGGTGATAATTCTAATAATGAGAGTAAAGATAGTAATATGCCAAGGTTTATAATACTTCAAAACAAAGTATAAATATACATGGCGACATGCATGATACAGATTTGAGGTGATGGCAATGAAAATGGATGAACTCGGACACCATGATCGCTGGAGATCGGATACAGGTGTATTCGGGGGCCTTTTTAACCTCTATTCTGATGATGAAGAGGGATCTGAAAGCTCAAAGCGACCTGAACGGAAAGAAAATGGAGGTGGACGATCATGAAAAGGATGGTCTCACTCGATTTCATCCGGGGTCTGTGCATCATCGGTATGGTTGCCCTTCACGCATTCGGTCGGATCTATGATGCATCCTGGTTGGGAACCGATTCCATGGGGGGCAAATCCCTTCTCCATATCCTGTTGTTGATCACGATAGCATATATCGGTGGTATGGCCGGTCTTTTTCTGATGGTATCTACAATTTCGCATACGATATCCATGCGGGATCAGATAAAGGCGGGGAAGAACATTAACAAGGTAGTGGCCCGGCAGCTAATGGCGGGTTTTCTCCTTCTTGCGTTCGCCTTCCTTGCTGAATCTACAATAGGGCATCATGGATTCCTAGGTCGAATGGCCTATTTCGATCCGCTGGGAGATGCGTCCTTTACTTCTGCTCTGGTGGATAATTCTGCAAGGGTCCTCTACCGGGGATATCATTTCATGACCTTGCATACGATCGCCTGGTCCGTTATCGTGAATTCAATAGTACAATGGTTCCTTTACAGAAAGGATGGGTTCAAGAGGATCTCAAGGAATGTGAAGGTCTACATTGGACTGATCGTCCTCATTCTGGTCCTGACACCTCTTGCGTGGGGGCTGGCCGACATGATCGTCCCTGGATATCCATTTGCAACCTATACGGGGACAGATCTGTTGGTCCAGTATCCACTTGCAGGGATCTCGACGGGTTTGGATCATCTGACCTTGTTCTTCCTGGGTCCTCTGGCTGGACAGACAGAACCTCTGTTCCCATTCCTTTTCATATCGTTCATTGGAGCCATTATCGGGATGTACCTGACAATGGATAGACCTCCGAGATATCTCCCGCATAATGGAATGAAGATCGGTGGGGTGATGTTCTTTGCCGGGGCATTGGGTATTGCTTTGCTCTGGGGACTGGGGTTGGATTCAGTGGGTAATCTTGTGGAACATACATACGAGATACTCAGACTGCCTATCTGGATGCCGCTTCTGTTCCTTACAACGGGAGGTCAGCTGGTCTTCTTGATGATGGTCTTTCGACTTGTGGAGTACAGGGGGATGGCACTGGACCTTGCAAGACGGACAGTGACCATCAGAAGGTTTGCTGCCGTCTCATTGACCATCTACACTTTTCAGTATCTGGACTCTGTACCAACCTTCCTGATGAGCTTGATACCTGGAGTGGATGTTCATGGGGGAAAGGAGGGTGTATTCTGGACCGTAATGGCAGTAGTTGCGATACTCGGAACCTGGGCTATTCTCCTGAAGCTCTGGGATAAAAAGGGATTCAGAGGATCTGCCGAATGGTCATTTGCAGTAGTACTGAGAAAGATCAACGGATTGTTCACCGACAGGAGAACCTCAAAGGGGGAGTGGTATGTTGTCGAGAAATTGGGATTGGTGTCAGGTCAAGGAAATGTAGATTGGCTGGACCTGAGACCCAAAAAGTTGTTCGGTCCGGACCGTGAGAGGGATTCCAGGCTCGCACTATGGCTTTCAGCCATTGGCCTGATAATATTCCCTGTTACCTTGCTGGCGATATCCGTGGCAAGGAAAGCTGAAATGGAAGAGGGGCGGAATCGGTTCAATCGATTATCGCTAAGATTATCAAGATGGAGTCTGGGCTGGGGTTCGATAGCTACATTTTATCTATCCCAGACAAAAGGATTCGTTATGGGATAGAGGAGGTAATTGAAATGATAGAGCTCAGAGGATTGCATAAGATCTACAGATCAGGGAAACTTGAATATGAAGCCCTTCGGGGTATAGATCTGAAAATTGAAAAGGGTGAGATGACAACCATCGTCGGACCTTCCGGATGCGGGAAGACCACAATGCTCAACATGATCACAGGGATCGACAGACCGACCAATGGATCCGTTCAGGTCAATGGTATGAGGGTCGATCGTATGAGAGAAGATCCACTTGCGAGGTGGAGGGGAAAGAACATTGGGATCGTCTTTCAGTTCTTTCAACTATTTCCAACGCTGAATGCTCTTGAAAATGCCATGATCCCAATGGATTTTGCCGGTATCGGAAAGGTAAAGGAAAGGGAAAGAAAGGCAAGAAGGAACCTTGATCTCGTTGGATTGGGAGATAAAGGGGATCATTTACCCTCTGAACTCTCCGGAGGTGAGCAGCAGAGGGTTGCTATTGCAAGAGCAATGGCAAATGATCCACAGATCCTTATAGGTGATGAGCCAACCGGAAACCTTGATTCAAAGACAGAGACGAAGGTATTCGATCTACTGAAACATCTCAATGAAAACGGAATGGCCATAATCTACGTTACACACTCCAAGGACCTTGCGAGAAAAGCTGATAGACAGATAAGGATGCTGGATGGCAGGATAGTGAATTAGGAGGCGGGTCCTTTGTTATCAGCATTACTCTTAAAAAGCTATCATGACCTTTCAAAGAGAAAAGCAAGGTCCATTTTCACCATATTGACAATCACACTTGGCGTAATGGGAATGGCGCTGTTTGCGATCAATCCACTTGCTGAAAGAACGATCGATGTGGAAATCGAGGATCAGAACCTTTACAATCTGAGGATCTCCATTCCTGATACACGATTTAACAGAAGCGATCTGGATCGATTGATAGAGGTCGACAATGTAGAAGCTGTCGAACCAGCATTGGTGTTTGAAGCAGAAATGATCTCGACTAGTACAAAGGATGATTGTTGGATAATAGGAAGATCGGACCTTGCCGATGGGTCTGTGGATAAGATAATCCTGGAATCGGGATCTCTTCCTCTGGAAGATCAGATGATGACAGAAAAATGGAACGAAAAGAGCGGAGCGTTCACAGGTGATATTGGTAATGAGATAATCCTCCTGGATGAAGAGAAAGAAGAGATTGGATTGTCGATCTCCGGAGTTGGAAAGAGCCTTGCCTACAGTGAAGGATCCTATGATTCAGGTGGAATGGCCGTCTTCTACTGCGAAATTGAGACTGCAAGGAAAATTTCCAATATGACAGGATTCAATTCTCTTTCCTTCAGGCTCGATTCCACTACGGATGAGGACCTGGAGAGAACGATAGGTTCGATCTGGAACGAGTTGAACAGTACGAAAGGGGTCCAGGCGCTGGAAAGGACCCCTGAGATACGAAAAAATGGAGAATGGCCAGGAGGTGAGTTCCTGGATATGTTCCTTACCGTGATGTATATCTTGACGGTCCTGGCTGTGGTATGTTCAGTATTCTTTATTTACAACACCATGAGCACGATCATTTCGGAACAGAGGAAAGAGATCGCTACAATGAAAGCAATTGGGGCCTCGAAATTACAGATCTTCGGATCGTATATGACAACTTCTGTCCTTCTCGGGATCTCGGGAGCCTTGATGGGAACCTTGATAGGAATTCCCTTGACCTATCTTCTTTTGGAATATTTCGGAGGATTGCTGGGATTCGAAGCACTATTCTCAGTACATGTACCTACCATTTCTATGAGTTTCCTTGCCGGGATAGTTCTTGTGATAGGATCTTCGCTGCCTGCTGTATTGAAAGCACTTGGAGTTCCAATAAGGGAGGGAATGGAAGATACGGGACTTTCCAATACTTATGGAAAAGGTGTCTTCGACAAAGCATTGATGCGGTCCACTTGGGTGCCGAGGACCATTCAGCTAGGACTAAGAAACTCGTCAAGAAGGAAGGGGAGGTCCATTTCCACGATCTTGCAGATAGCGCTGGCAGTTGGAATATTCATGGGACTTCTCTCGTTCGGCTATTCCCTCGGTGAAGAGCTATCATCAACTATCGATAATGTAGACTATGACATGGTCCTGACAGCAGGTTCCGAACGAGATCATCTTTCCAATGATACTAAGGATATACTGAATAATATAGAGAACGTATCATACATTGAACCATACATGGAGACCACATTCAACATAAATGGATTGGATGTCCATGTTCTGGGATACAAGCCGGATACCAGGATAAAACTCCATGAAAAGACCATGATAATGGGAACCTGGATATCGGAAAGTGATGGATATACCGCTGTGATCGGGGAGCAGCTTTCGAAATACTCATCGATCCATGTTGGTGATGTCATATCTGTGATGACACCAAAAGGACCTGCAGAGGTCGAGATCGTTGGGGTGGACTCCGATTTTTACTATATGGGAATGGTCCTCTACATTCCATTTAAGGATGCAATGGATCTGACTGCATCCAATGGAACGGTTTCGGGTTTCTTCATTCAAACACTGGATGGATCATCCGGAACCGTTGATACTACTACAATGGCGATCGAAAACGAGTTCGAAAGGAATGGAATTGATGTGGAGATAGCCAAACAATACAAGATCAAGGAATCCACAATAGAGCAGAACAGGTCCATAATCAACATGATGGCCGCGACGAGTGTGATAATCATTCTCATTTCCATGGTAGGTCTCACTTCTAACCTCACAATGAACATACTCGAGAGGACAAAGGAGATCGGGGTCATGAGGTGTGTTGGTGCGGTTGCAACCAAGATAAGGACGATATTCACCACGGAGGTCCTTGTTCTATCCTTACTTGGTTGGTTCCTTGGGATCCCCCTCGGCTATCTTGTTGCCAGGTCCATATCCTGGCTCATCCATACCATGATAGACTGGGAGATAAAGGTCCGTTTTCCGTTTTCATATGTGATCATCGGTCTGTTCATAGTCGTACTTGGAACTGCTCTGATTGCACAGTTACCGATACTCAGAGCAACCCGAATAAAACCTGGGGATGCTATCAGATATCAATGAACCTATCAGGGATCCAGTTCTATTCCTACGGGGCAGTGATCGGAACCCATTATCTCTTTGAGGATGAAGGCATCCTTCAGTTTGGATCTGACACTTTCACTGATGAAGAAGTAATCGATCCTCCAGCCTATGTTCCTGTCCCTTGCCCGTGTCTTGTAGTCCCACCAGGAATAGCGATCCCCTTCCTTGTGGAACTCCCTGAACGTATCGATATATCCATGGGAAAGGAATCTGGTGATCCAATCCCTTTCAATGGGGAGGAACCCGGAATATGCGGAGTTCTCCTTTGGCCTGGCAAGGTCGATCTCCCTGTGAGCGGTGTTCACATCCCCGCAGATAACAACGTTCTTCCCCCGTGCCTTGTGTTCATCCACCTTTTCAAGGAAAGCGTCGTAGAAATCCATTTTGTAACGCAGCCTCTCATCGTTCTTCTTGCCGTTCGGATAGTATATGTTGAATAGAACGAGGTCATCAAAATGTGTGATGAGCGTCCTTCCCTCGGAATCGAACCTGTCCACGCCCAGGCCGTTCTCAACCTCCACAGGTTCGATCTTCGACCAAGTCGTCACACCCGAATAGCCTTTCTTCTCGGCAGATGAGAAGTTCTTGTGGAATTCTCCGTATTCAAGTACCTTATCTGTCAGTTGTTCAGGGTGGGCCTTTGTCTCCTGGAGGCAGAGTATGTCCATCCCATCATCTTCGATGAAGTCCAGTAATCCTTTCTTCAGTATCGCTCTGATCCCGTTAACGTTCCAGGATACCAGTCTCATCCGTCTAATCCCCCTTGGAGGTTGCACGAATATCAACCTCTGGAGATATGTCGATAATACTATGGCCCTTGACAAGTTCATCCGGCAGTCCTTCCTCCTCTCCAATTAGTTCGGGGAACAGCTGGATCAGTTTCTTGGTGTTGTAGGGTCCAGGTCTTATAAGGACCGGTGGTTTTTTGGATAGATCGATAACCGTATGGCCTATCCTGTAAAGCGAAGGCCCTCCATCCACGGCCATTGTAAGGTCGTCTCCAAGCTGTTTCAGCGCTCCGGACAGCATTGAGGGAGGCGGCATCCCGGATATATTCGCGGATGTTCCACAGATCTCGATCTCCTCCATGATCTTTCGCATGAACGAATTCTCTCCGTCTGCAAGGGAAACCGTCTTCAATCCGGATGTGACATAGTCGGGTACCCTGTCTCCTTTCTTCGGGAGTATGATCGAAATAGGCCCCATAAGTTCGTTCATAAGGAGCTTCTCAACCCTTTCCGGTATCTCGGCATAATCAGAGAATCTCTCCCTTGGAACTATCATTGTGAGGGGCATCTTATCGCTTCTCTTTTTCAGGGTGTATATCTTCTTCACTGCATCTGGCCTTTTAATTGAAGCAAAAAGGCCATATGTGGTGTCGAATGGTCCGCACAATACCTCTCCCCGTTCCAGCCTCTCGATCACTGTGTCCACATATTTCTCGTAAGCAGGATATATCTTCGTATTTCCCACCTCCTGTACCTCGGTAAATTCCCTGAGGGGTCTGGAATTCTTTGAAAGACCCCCATTTTTCACGATCATATTGAAAAGCCCCCCTTGTTCAATGAGTCGGACAACAAAAGGAGGAAGCTCCCTGAGTACCGACTCGAAGTCCTTTGAATGGTTCATGAACATGTCCGAATGAACCTCGACAATATCCCCGGTGTCGCATATTGAATGAATATCTTCATCAACGAACACGGGTATTCCGATGTTTATCAGGTTCCTTTTCATTATTGGTGAGATGGATGATGCGATCACAGCCTTGATGCCGAGATCTTTCAGGGCCTGTGATGCGTGTTCACGGGAGGATCCCTTTCCAAAATCGGTGCCGGCAATGATGATGTCTCCCTCTCTCACTTTCCTTGCAAAATCCGGAAAGGAGACCTCAAGACAGTGTTTGCAGTATTTTTCCGAAGGAAGTGTCAGATACCGGGTCGGGGCCAGCATGTCGGTATTGACCTCATCGGGAAGGACCCATGCTTTTCCCTTTGTGATCAGGGTCAAGATACAACCTCCTCGGGATGTACGATCATTCCCTTTATAGCCGAAGCACCTGCCACCGAAACCCCTGAGATGTAGATCTTCGAGGTGGGTTCTCCCATTCTTCCTGTGAAATTCCGGTTGGATGTGGATATCGCAACTTCACCGTCGGCCAGTATGCCGAGGAACCCACCTGCACATGGGCCGCATGTAGGCATGCTGATGACACCGCCAGCATCTATGATGGTCTTGAGATATCCGGCTTTTTCGGAGATCGAGTAGACAGCTCTCGATCCCGGGATCACAAGCAATCTGACATCCGGATGGACCTTCTTCCCCTTCAAAACTCCGGCAAGGACCCTCATATCATCTATCCTGCCGTTGGTGCATGATCCGACGAAGACCTGGTCCACGATCTTGCCTTCAAGGTTATCAACATCATCGGTATCATTGGGGGATCCGGGTCTGGAGATCTGCGGCCCCATATCATCAACCTCGATCACATCTGTCTTCCATTCCCAATCGGGTGATAGAGGGCCATATTCCCTTGCTTCGCTTGTGATCAAGGCCCCTACAGCGGATGTTTCCGCGGCCAGGTTGGAGATAGTGAATCGTCCATCTTCACTGAGCCATCTGATGATCTTTCCATCCATTTCCAGAACACGATCCCTTGCTCCTCCACATCCGAGCCGGGATATCATTCTCAATGCCAGGTCCTTTCCCTCGCACCAGACATCCGGAATACCGGAGAATTCAATTCCAAGAGGCTCAGGGACCTGCAGCCAGAATTCACCGGATGCCATCGCTGCCGCAAGGTCTGTGGATCCAATGCCCATACAGAAAGCACCGAGAGCTCCACCAGTGGTCGTATGGGAATCAGCGCCAATGACCAGCTGCCCCTTCTTGACCTTATCATCTTCGAACAGATGGATATGGCATATTCCCTCACCCCAGTTGACAAGGTCCCTGATCCCGTATCTGTTCGAGAATTCCTTGATGACCCTGCAGGCTTCGGCACTTTCTTTGTCCTTGGGTGGAGTGAAATGATCCAGATACAGCGATGTCCTCATCGAGGATCTGAGATATGGTAATCCGGATCCATTGATCATATCGATGGCAGGTATGGATGTAACATCATGGCCCATGATATGATCGGGCGTGAAAACGGAATAATCATTGATCATGATCGTGCCTTCAACAAGATGATCATCGAGGATCTTCAATCCAAGGGAACCTTTGATCAGATCATTCATTACCGGTCCTCCTTGAAGGCTCGAGATCGAATCCTTTCTCAATGGCAAAATCCACCAGATCGTTCTCATCTTCGAGGAGGCCCGACCCCACTGACCTTTCCTTGATAAGGGTGGTCAATCTGTCGATCTCCATGTCGGGTAGTTCACATCCCTTCTTCTCAAGGAAATGTTTTACGGCCGCCTTTCCCGTGTGCTTTCCCAGGATATATCTTTTCCCGAGAAGACCCAATATTTTGGGGTCCACCAGTTCGTAGGTCATGGGATTGTTCAACATGCCATGGACATGGATGCCGGATTCATGTCTGAATGCGTTCTCGCCGATCAGGGGTTGGGTCATTCCGATGTTCAGCCCCATCTCATCGATCACGGTATCACATACCGATCCGAGTTTTTCGGTATGGATGTTGGTATCAACATCGAAATGTTTTTGATGGAACAGGAGAGCGATGGAGAGCTGTTCAAGGGATGTGTTACCTGCTCTTTCTCCTATCCCCGTAACGGTTACATCAACCTGTTTTGCACCGGCTCTGATCGAGGAGATGGTATTTGCAGTTGCCAGATTAAGGTCATTGTGGCAGTGGACCCCAACGGGGATCTTGTCCCCCACGCTCTTTCGGATCTCTCTGACAAGGAGTGCCATATGTTCAGGGAGGGCACATCCTACGGTATCCGCAAGGTTGACGATGTCAGCACCCGCCCTGGTAGCTTCTCTCATTATATTTCCCAGGAAATCAAGGTCAGATCTGGTGGAATCCTCGGAGGAGAACTGGATGGTGTCGAATTTCCCTGAAGCATATCTGATGGCCTGAATGGTCTTGTCTATCACTTTGGCTGGGCTCATGTTCAGTTTGTATTTCATATGGATCGATGATGTGGCGATCCAAAGATGAAGTCTGGACCTTTCAGCCTTCTTCAATATTTCGTGACAGAAATCGATCTCCTCCTTGATCGGTCGACAGAGGACAGCGATCTCCGGGGAGTTCAGGTCCTTCACGATCATCTCGACGGCCTTTTTCTCGGAGGGGCTGTTGATGGGGAAACCTGCCTCTATCACATCTACTCCAACCTCCGAAAGTGCTCTTGCAATGATGAGTTTACTTTCAGGGGATAATTGGATGCCCGGGGCCTGTTCTCCATCCCGGAGGGTTGTATCGAAGATCTTTACCTTAGATGTAAATGCGGTCCCTCCTTCGTTCTTTCTAGAGCTACAACTCTTCCTGAAAAGATGGACAATATATTGTATTAATGGATAAGGTGGGGTAGATGAAAGTATTTGCACCTGGATGGCGGAATCGAAGGCCTTAATTAGTTACTCACCTTCATCATCCAAAACAGACTTTTCAAAGGTGCAGAAAGGATGCTCAAGGAATATCCTCTTGAAGAAACTCTTCTTAGTGGTTTTGAATTCCCCGTGGCAATGGTGGTAGAGGTTACCAAGCAGGGGATCGTTCTATCGAAGATGAGATATCTCAAAGCATTGGGTGATGTGATCAATCAGACCATAAGGTGCCCGATGATCACGATGTACGCCCACATGGGGTCGTTCAGAGACCCCCATCTATCATCCGAAGTGATAAGCCCCATGGGTGTGGACCTGATATATCTCTTTCAGATCGATAAACAATATTTTAACGAGACCATCGAGGCTATTAAACGGGGTAGAGCCACCCTGAACTTCCATAATCCCCAGACCAGGGATATGGCAAGAGGACTGATGGAGAAGATCATGAAGAAGGACAGGATCAATTTCCGACGTCTATCCGCCCAGGAGCAGGGACTGATACTCGAACCATATGTCTATTACCTTTTCCAGAGGGTTGGTGAAGGAAAGAGGAACGTGTTGCAGAATGTCGAACTCCTCGAGAGGGAGGGCGTTTTGAAATGCGAGGTGGGAAATGATACATTACGTTACAGGCCAGCTCCCGCACCAACAATGGAATTGGATATTTTGATGTTCACTGACCAGAAATATCTTCCATCGATACTGAGAGGTCTTGAATCCAAAGGATTCAAGCATGAGATACATAGAAATTGACCACTGCCCTATATTTTGACCCCTCTCCTCTTGATGTTGGGGTCGGCTCCTCGTTGATATGATCCGAATTCTGATCGAAGTAAAAGATCCGTACCGGTGAAATGACAGTTCGATGGTCTTGATAGGATCAGGGGTTCATTTCCTGTTTGGGGAAGATATGGGTAGATTTACCTTCTTTTTCGATGTCCACAACACCCTTTTCCTTCAATGATTTGATGTTGTAGTTGACGGTGGAATTGGACAGGTCCAGTATCTGGGAAATTTCTTTCTGGGAATGGCCAGGCTCCTTTTTTATGAGTTCCATTATTCTCTTATGGATCGGAGTGAGGCTGATCCTTTCCTCATCGATATGATATCCGGCAGGGTAGAACCTTCTGTACAATCCATCCCTCTGGCTTCTGATCAGGTCTTCCCTTTCCAGGGTGTACAGATGATGAGCAAGTGTACCATTGGTCAGATCGAGGTTCACGAGTATCGATCTGAAATGTTCACCTGGATTGTTCTGAACATAAACATATATCCTTCTTCTCAATCTGTTAGATAGAAGGTGCTCCGGTTTGAGCTTGCTGTAAAGAGGATACAGTCCGGAGAACAGTGGATACCGAACAATGTCCGTATTTGCTAACAGGGCCAATGAAGTGAGCAGGATCGATCCTCCGACAACCGCGGCAACTGCCTGTTCGGTCGTGACCGTTCCTCCGCTCCCTGGGTTATCTCCATCGTTATCGATAACCCTGAAGGGGATCACATTGATCGGTTCGGTGAGGTCATTGTCTTCCTTATCGGTCTCCTCAGATCCTTCTGGGGATACCAGGATGGCCCTTATCTTCCTGGCAGATGGTCTGGCTGTCCAGTTGAATGTCAGTTCGATCTCCTCTCCGGGCATCAGGTTCAGGGTTTCAGACGTGATCTTGACATTCGAAAAAGACCAGGTGATCTCATAGATCTCCAGCATCACATCTCTCATTTCCATTTCGGATGGGTTGGCCACGGTCACCCTGATCAGCACTTCATCTCCCTCATCGATAGGTTCATTTGGAAGATCGATCGAATTCACAGCGACGTTGGGAAGTTCTGTGATGATCACCGGGACCTGGATCTCTGCGACGAGCAACCATTCACCTTTCTCATCCACCGGAACCTTGATATTGGTCTGGAACGTGAATTCGAGTGGGATCTCATTATATTTGGGATAGAGGATGACATTGACCTGATTTGATTGACCCGGTCCGAGAATGAACGATGATGGCTCGATCTCCGGGATAAAGCCGGTTGGAACGTCCTCGAGGTCCAGAACGATCTTCTGGGACGAATCACCGTTGTTAATTACCTTGAAATTGACCAGAACGTCCGAACCCAGTTTCGTATCACTGACGTTCAGGTCCCTGAAATTGATATTCGTTCCTGACCTGACCATGAGGCTCATCTTTCCTTTCAGGACCCTGGCATTGTCAGATGATGCATCAAGGATGATGTCGAACGTGCCGGATGTTCCAAGAGGCGGTGTGATCCGGACCGTTATCCTCCTGGTCTCACCAACTTCCATGACAGAAGGTCCTGCAATATCGATCGTGCTCTGCCATCCTCCCTGTTCGAATGAACCGGAAAGGACCCTGACGAAGGGAGATATGGTTGAAGTTTTCACTCCTGTGAGAACAAGATCGAATTCAACATTGAGCAGGTCTCCGCTATCGGTCTCCATAAGGGATTCCACCGGGTGAATTGATATTGTGGAAGGGGGAACCACCTTGAAATGCAGATCGATCCGGTCCTTTGTCTTT
>JAUVCN010000141.1 GCA_030595715.1 Thermoplasmatales archaeon | reverse complement strand
TCTCATTATCATCGAATCGGTCACTGAAACATTTTCAAAGTTCGCACACAATACATTCATATTATTATCAGATATATTGGAATTTGATATGGAATTATCTCCCTTCATATGATTATAATCAATTCCTGATCGTTCATTCGAGTGTATAAATGAATCGCTGAGATCGATCTCTTCAGAATAAGTTGATCTGATTCCAACATTGTTCTCGAACGATCGGATGTTGGTCATGAATACATTTTTCACATTGTAGAGGAAAATCCCATATCCACCCTCAATGGTGGACCATTCATTCGTTGCATTGCAAAAGGTGCAATCTCTGATGATAACATGCTTGGTTGTATTTCCCATAAAGAAAGCGACCGTTCCACCTTTTGCATCAATGGATAGACCTTCGATGACAAAAGGATCACCGGATGTTCCATCACCATCCCATCCATATGTTACTGCCGTTGATGTAAGTTCATCATCCGAGTTCAGTGCGATAGGTGAAGAGACACCTGGGGTTGTTCCAAGGATTTCAATGGAAGACGGATACATTCCATCTGTTTCAATTGCAATTGTGAACATTGGAACAATCAGTATTATTGATACTGCTAACACTTTGAATAGAAAATCTCCGATCATATGTTGTTCCTCCCAACCTGGAATTGGAAATATAGCAAAATTTTTAAATTTAACTGTTTCGTCCACATGAGACATGGATGCCTTAAATATTGGTCCGATCTGTTATTCGGAGTCAATTTCCTTTTTTGTATCTGTAATATTGACGGAACCCCTTCATTATCGGTTTCCATTTTTCCTTTTCGATGGCTTCACTGCTTTTTTCAACCCGACTGGCAGTGTGTTGCAGCTCCCGTTTCATTTTCTGATAATTATCATATCGTTTCCGGGCCAGGGTCCCATCTTCAAGAGCATCCTTCACTGCACAACCGGGTTCTGCCAGATGCTGGCAGTCCTTGAACCTGCATTCGGAAGAGAGATCGTCAATATCCTTGAATGCGATGTTCAGGGAAGATTCATCGCCCCAGAGCTGGATCTCCCTTATCCCTGGGTTATCGATGATCATTCCACCACCCGGAATGAGGAGAAGTTCCCTTGATGTTGTCACATGCCTACCCTTATTGTCATTCTCCCTTACAGCCTCGGTCCTCTGGACCTCTTTTCCGATCAATGAATTTATAAGTGTGGATTTCCCGGCACCGGATGATCCGACCAGGGCAATGGTCTTTCCCTTCACAAGGTAACCCTTTATCGTTCCCAATCCATCTCCCTCGAGAGCGCTTATTGCATGAACGGGGATATCATCACAGATCCCATTGACCTCATTGACCCTTGCGTCGTTTTGATCCGTCAGGTCCATTTTGTTGAGTATGACCACCGGAGCAGCTCCCGAACCGGCTACCATTGTCAGGTATCTTTCAAGTCTTCTCGGGTTGTAATCAAGGTCCATTCCCATCACTATGAAAATGAGGTCTATGTTGGCTGCCACGAGTTGTTCCCTCATCTCCTTTCCCGGGACCTTCCTCGAGATCCTGGATGTCCTTTTCATTACCTTGAAGATAATGTTTCCCATTTCCATAGGTTTGATAATGACCCAATCACCAACTCCAGGAAGGTCAGAGCCCGAAACGCTTTCCTTTCTCATCCTGCCAGATACCTTTGCATGGATCTCCCCGTTGGTCGTAAGGATCCCATAATGCCCTGCATCGACCCTGAACACCCTTCCGGGGCTCACACCTTCCAGGCCCAGGGATCCCAGTTCGTACTGAAGGTCATTGTTCCAGCCAAGGTCCTCAAGTTCCATTTTTCTTCCACCGGCCGAGTATAAAGCGTGGTCAATGTTCTATAAGTTTTCTGAGCGGAACCAAACACTCGATCGAACAGGAAGATCCTTCACACAGGTGGGATCCGGTAAAAATGATTTCTAGAACGAATGGTCCTTCCTGGTTCCCAGTAATTGTATCCTGGCAAGAAGTGCCTCTATCTGGATCCTCTCATCAGCTCCTTCAACTAGTCTGAAGTCAGCCTCACCAACGGCGTCAAGGACCCTTACTCTAAGCTCATCATCCATCGGGATATTGAAAAGTTCTCTATGGATCTGACCGAGAATGTCCTCTCCGGCAAGTCCTCCCTGGGTGATGAGGTCCTCCAGTCTCTCTCTTGCCTCTCCAAACTTCCCTTTCAATGCCAGTGTGATCAATTCCGATATCATCTCCGGTCTTGCAAGTGCAGAACTTGTGTAGAGATTATCGGTATCTACTGTCTTGGTGAACGACGCTGCCACCTGCAATATGTTCACTGCCTTCCGCAGATCACCTTGTGAGATATACATCAAGGTCTCGAAGCCGCCGTCCGTGATGGTAATATCTTCAGACTTTTCGATACGGCCGAGGTATTCTTTGATATCCTCTTGTTTCAACGGGGCGAATCTCATGACGGAGCATCTTGACTGGATTGGTGGAATTATTCGTGATGAATAATTGCATGAGAGGATGAACCTGCAGGTATTGGAGTATTTTTCCATGGTCCTCCTCAGGGCTGCCTGGGCATCCGACGTAAGGGAATCGGCCTCATCCAGGAAAATGACCTTGAATTCTGCTCCTCCAAGTGGAGCCGCCCGTGCAAAGGATTTGATCTTGGTCCTGACTATCTGGATGCCCCTTTCATCGGAAGCATTCAGTTCCTGGAAATTGTCCCTCCATTTCTCCTCACCGAAAAGCTTCCTCACAAGGGCAAGGGCGGATGTTGTCTTTCCCGTCCCTGCAGGTCCTGTGAACAGGAAATGTGGGATGTTGCCGCTTTTTACGATGGCGGTCAATCGAGATATTATCCCCTTTTGACCTACTACCTCATCAAGATCGGTCGGTCGATATTTTTCGGTCCAGATCTCCTGCATCTCATTTCCCCCTCATTCCATCCGGTCAACCTTGGACCTTCTCCTCATATATTTCTCATCCATCAACGGTTCCGCACCGAGGAACTGGTTGATGATATCCCATGCCAATTCCGATCCGATAACTCGCCCACCAAGGCAGAGGATGTTTGCATCATTGTGGAGTCGGGCCATTCTTGACATGTAGGAGTTCGAGCACAGTGCCGCAGTTATACCTTTCACCTTCGATGCCGCATTCGACATACCAATGCCGGTCCCACAGACCAGGATCCCGAGCTGTGCTGTTCCGGATACGACATCATTGGAAACAAGGAATGCTATGTCAGGATAATCAACCGGATCGGGAGAGATACATCCCCTGTCCAGAACCTTGTGTCCATCGGATACGAGCCTGAGCTTCAATTCCTGCTTCATCTCGAATCCGCCATGGTCAGAACCTATCGATAGGATCAAGATATACCCCCAGATGAATTGTCAAAAGGACATAGCCTTATTTTAATTACACTGAGGGAGGGGTGCCGAAAGTGTAACTCCTGTGAGGGTCAGTTCTGGATCACATTCCATATCTCTTCCTCTCCCCCGCCCCTGTCACCTGACAATTCCAGCTGGGCTTTCAATCTCCCGTTCTCGAATGAGAGATAGGCTGATTTGAGATTGGACCGATAGAGGGATACCCTTTTCCCTCTCGGAGTGAGGATCTTTTCGGTTGTCTGTATAAGTCCCATCTTCTCAAGTTCCCTTATCCTTCTGTAACATGCAGCGATGGGAATGTTGAACTTAACTGAGAGAAAGTTGGCAGACCTGGGCATCCTGAAGGTGGCGGTCAGGATCTTGACGGAGTATTCGTCACTCAAGAGTTTCGTTACGGCCAGAGGATTCATTCCAACACACACTCACTGTCGATCGAGAGGTCAAAGGTCAAGGATCTCAACACCATATCGCTCGACGGATCTTACCGATGAGAAATAATCCTCAGGAAGGACTTAACCCTTTCCCTTTCATTCTCCTCTCGGCCCATTATCATATCATTTTAAAACATTCTGTTATCAGGTCTGACAGGGTGAAATATCCTGTGATATGTGGAGATGACATCTTGGACCTTGTTCTTTACCCAACTGTCAGGAGAGCGATCCTGTTCGGAGAACGGATCTGTTCTGATTACGTGAAATCGGAACCCGGGTCAAAAAGGATTTATGGAAGACCCCTACATTGAATATTGTACTAAGGGGTATTTATCATGTGGAAACCCGATCTTAATTTGGCATTTTTCACCGCAATCCTTCTCTTATCGGTGTCCATAATGCCAGGTATATCAGCCTTGAGCGAAGATAATGGAAAAGCTGATCTGACATTGAGGTTCAGCATCCCTGAACCACAGATCGTTATTGAGGACGGTCATTCCATGATCTCCATCGATGGATGGGGCACATCATCTATCACAGGTGATACGGTCCTTCCCGAGAGGACCTATTACATCCCTCTCGGGGAATTCGATGAACCTGGATATGTGGGACATGTTGTTTCGGATCCCGGGTCGATCTACCTTTCATATGAACCTCTGATGGTTCCATTTCCCGGAACGATGGACCATATCAATTATCAGACACAATACCAGGAACGGGAAATGGTGAACATACTGGGCACCATTGATGTTCACGGCTCCATGTTCTTGATGATAAGGCTCTCCCCCTTCTGCTATGAGGACGGCATTCTCGAATACCCTTCAATGATCGATGTGGAATTCACATTGTCCGTCGATCCGATGTTGTCACATGTGGAGGTCTCTGAAGAACTGTCCGATCCAACGGTATCCGATGATGTGGATGATACACCTCTGTGGGAATTCTCCCCCGGATCATCGTCCGTTCCATCTCCCGGCGCTACCTATTTTAACACCATTCCCGACACCGAATGTTTGATCATCACCTCTTCCACCATGAACTCATCACTGCAGAACCTTGCGAACTGGAAGACCCAGCGTGGTGTGTATACAAGGGTTGTCGAAACATCATGGATATACAGTAACTTTGCAGGGAACGATAATCCGGAAAAGATAAGGAACTGCATCAAGGCATTCTACACCAATGAGGATCTGAAATGGGTGATCCTTGGCGGTGACACTTCTGTTGTCCCTACCAGATCTGCCTATATACCGGACGGATATGCGGATAATGGAAGTGATGGGTCTCATGCTCCAGCTGATGGATATTACGGTGATATCTCGGGAACAGGTCATACTCCATATGATTGGGACGGGGACAATGATGGGAACTATGGTGAATACTCCGTTGACGGCATCGATCTTTCCATGGAGGTCTATGTTGGCAGATTGTCCGCGACAACATCTACTGCAATGGGATCCCTTGTCACGAACATACTGAACTACGAGAAGAGTCCCCCATCCGGTGGTTGGTACAACAGGTCCGTCCTCGCAGGAGCGTTCTCAAATTACGATACATCGACATCAACGAACTATACCACTGATGAGGCAAAACTGAAAGAGGCCATCAGGACCGACTATCTATCGGGTGGAAATTTCAATACCTATACCCTTTATGAACGGAGCGGGATAAACCCATCCACGTTCACGTCCAATACTTCACTTACCACTTCGAACCTCATTTCTGCTATCAATACAGGGGCGTTCATGGTGAACCTTGCCGGACACGGAAGCTCGACCGGTATCTACCGGAGGATATGGTCCGCAGATACCAACAGCAATGGCATCTGCGACAGCGGAGAGTATTACGACACAGCATATTACTCAACATTGGCATCCCGGTCAAATGGCGGAATGAAGCCCCTTTTCTACAATGATGCGTGCAACAATGGTGATTTTAACAGGACCTGGTGTTTATCCGAGGATATACTGAGGGATGTTGGTATCGGAGCTGTTGGGGCGGGAAGGGTCTCATGGTATGCTCGGGGCTGGACCAAGGGGACCGATGGCGGTTGGTACAATCAGGGTCATGATTACAGGTTCTGGGAGCAGTTCTTCAACGGGGCCTATCAACCCGGTAAAGCACTTGCGCTTTCCCACTCCGATTATATTTCCGACAAGGGAGCACACAATCGAGAAGTGTGGAAGAACCTTGTCCAGTACAATCTGCTGGGTGATCCCGAGATACCGATCTGGACATCCACACCAGATCAGTTCAATGTGACATATTCGGACCCCATACCAACACCTGGCAACTATCAGGTGACTGTAAAGGACGGTTCGAACAATGCTGTCCAGGGTGCCAAAGTGACACTAATGGACGGTTCCAGTTTCTACGGTACGGCCATCACTGATTCCCTGGGAGTGGCAACCATTTCCATGCCTCAGCTCACGGTCTCGATGACGCTTACCGTAACAGGTCATAATTTCAAACCCTTCATCAAGACAGTGACCGCCGGATATGATACGACACCACCCACGATCGGAACGCCCGTATTGTCCGGGAACTGGTCAACGGGCGATGATTTCAACATAAGGACCCGGGTAACCGATGATGTCGAGGTAAAGGATGTCAGGATCGAATACGGCTGGGGAACAACGCAACCGACCGTGACCACCAATATTTCAATGTTGATAGCGGGATCTGACCATATCTTCGATGGGACCCATCCATGGAATTCCACTGACCCATTCTGGTATTTCATAAGCGCGAATGACAGCAAGGGAAACTGGGCCAACACCTCATGGTCATCGGTTCTGGTCATTGATAATGACAGACCGTTCCTGATGAACGAGAATTCCTCATCGGAATGCACGACCGGAGACCCTTTCACATTCTCATGCAGAATAGGTGACAATATCAAGGAGGACCTGTGCTATGTTAACTATTCCTACGGTGGATCGAGCTGGACCCGGTTTAAGATGAGCGAGGCCGGGATGGATAGATATCTTTCGATCATGATCCCTTTCGATCAGACCGGGACGTTCTATTACAGGTTAAACTTCACCGATACCGCTGGAAACCAGAATGTCAGCACGACCTATTCCCGAACAGTGGCTGATAACGATGCGCCATCCATTTTATCACAATCGGTCGATCTTCCTCCGACCACGGGGGATTTCACATGGTTCTATGTCAAACCTTATGATAATGTGGGACTGAGCAGTGTCAGACTTGTTTACCACATCGAGGATCAGTCCTCCGGAAA
>JAUVCN010000056.1 GCA_030595715.1 Thermoplasmatales archaeon | reverse complement strand
TCCATTCCGCTGATGATCCAGCCCTGAACGTCTGTGAATGTCGGGAAGAGGAAAGTGAATATCGCTCCGGCTGCCAGCAATGAAGCCCATGGGAGGATCATGAGTATCGATCTTTCGCCTCTGTTCATTTCCATACCTCCTCCAGGGCCCAAACGATATCGTTCCCGGGGGGCCAATCAATGACCTTTGCCCCCATGGACCTGAGGTCCAGGATCATGTTGTCCCTCCCGATCCTCTTCAAAACATATTTGGGAAGTATCTTCCCCTCATACACACCTCTTTCGAACTCCACTCCGGCAGGGCTGACCACCGTAACCTTGTGCCCTCTTCCAATGAGCTGTTTCAGGGCATCACGAACCGAAGGGTCCTCGTTCAATGCTGATATGATGAAAACTGGACAGTTGGGATGCAGATAGGGCAGTGAATAAGTTACGGTAGCGCCAAGGTTTATCTGCCCTGCAGGTGTGGAATCGGTCAACATATGGAGGATCTGGTCCAATGCCGTGACGCCACCCTTTGATTTCATCACTGTTACCGATGTCCCGTAGATGATCAGACCGACCCTGTTCGACCGCTTCAGGAGTTCCGAAGACAGTGATGCACAGAACCGAACGCTCCTCTCTGCCGGATTATCCCGTATGGTCCCGACCCTTGAAACGAGCCTGGAATCAACGATGAACATTATGTCCGTTACGGATTCTGCCTCATATTGATTTACAAGGAGCCGGCCGGTCTTTGCCGTTGCCTTCCAGTTGATCGTATTGTACGGGTCCGTTGTGGTATAATCTCGAATGGAATGGAATTCCTTTCCCATGCCCACCCTTCTCAATATCATGTCGCCGGGTCTGTATTTCAGATCCTTCAATATCAGTTCACCGCTCCTTCCCGGGAACATTTCTGGGAAGACCGTTACCGACTCCTTGTTCCCCGAATCCCCTTCCTTGAACCATAGCCACATGGGGTCCCATCTTCGTAACGTTGTAGGTCCGATCTTGTGGAACCCTCTCAATGGTGCTTTGATGGAGTAATGGTGTTTTACCGATCCGGGTGCCAACAATGCAAGGTTGGATCCCTTCGAGATCTCCATCATCGGGGAGACATGGTCGAATATCTCGATGTTACCGATCTGTCCTTTTCCGATCATATCTATGCTCACTTCCATCTCCTCTTCTTCAAAGAGTATCTTCTTCGGCAGGGACCTCTCTACTTTGGCCCGTGGAGGGTACATGGAAAATGACAGCAGCATGATAGTGGCCGATATCAAAGATGCAGCAAGGAACAGTTCCGATGAAAGCACAAGTGCTACAATGAAAGAAGCCACAGCAACAGAAGAGTAGCCCATGGCCCGCAGGGTAAAACGGTTCATTTCCCTTGCCATTCCATCACCTCCAGAAGCAATTTCTCTGTTCCACCGTGATATTTCCCCTTCCTGATGAACTTGTACAATTCCTTGTTGTCGAGAAGCAACTTCAATTCATCCCATGAAAGTTTTCCCATGTCCTCGATCGCCATCCCATTTGACAATCGAACCCTTTCCAGTACGGCCTTCTTCAGTTCATCCAGATCTGTCTGCAGCAGTTCAGGTTCAATAAGTTCGGCAACACCCGTCCTCGAAAGAATGGTATCATGATGAGGCTTTCTTGGGGATTCATAGAGATATCCGATCGCAAGCATTGATAGGACGGCGATCGAACCAACGACTATCTTTAGGTTCACATCGGAAGTGAGAAAGGCGATCCCCCTCAATCCCCCCTGGACCACTCCATCGCTTCCCGATGGTGAATGGACAGAATCATCGAATACGACCTTTCCGCCCTCCGGGAGAAGGTATTCAACAAGGGATATTGCGAATTCAAGGTTCCCTTCCATTTCGATCATCCCGTTCATGAAAAGGGATGGGTCCGAGATGAACAGTGCGGTCCCCGTGTCCTCGGTCCGGAAGTCCGGATCCGAGATCACGGACAGATACCTGATACCCTGCGCCTCTCCGATGTTCGTTGTAATATTGTCATTGATCCCATTTCCATTCCGATCCACCCATGCCGAACTGGTGGAAGCTATCAAGGCACGTCCTGATGTGAAGGTCAGGGAAGCTGGTCTGTTCATCAGGATGAACCCATTGAAAAATGGGGTTCCGACATTGAATTTGACCAGGTCCGGATTAAAAATGAAGTTCTGATCGTATAGCTGGCCCTTTATGAAATTGACCTCGAACCGGGTTGAGAGAGAATTACCGATCCCGGTATCATCAGCGAGAAGGATCTTCCCCCCTCTAGACTCGAATTTGTCGATGGCGTGCAGCTCTGTCAGCGTGTAAGCTCTCTCCGGACCGAGGGATATGAAAAGTGTATCATCGGCGTCTTCCTCTTCGTAGAGAAGAGAGGGAGTTGTAAGCAGCGATACGACATCATAATGTCTCTTTTCAAGTTCAACCGAGAACTTGGATGCTCCCTTCCACTCCTTTCCATTGGATGAGAGGTCGGACCCTGACCCCATCGAGGCAATAAGGAATATCTCGGTTCCTATCAATAGCGTGATGACAACGGCCCCGATCACAGACCAGGTCCACCCCAGGGAAGGACTTTTCATCCATTCGCCCCCTTGTCTCCCAGCAGGTTCATCAAGTCCTCGGTATGGTCCATCTTCATTTTCCAGATCACGGGTCTTCGTATGCTTGACCAGGGTGATATCTCTCTATCTTCGATCCCCTTCTTTACCCTGTCAACATCCACGTTCTCGACGGATCTCTTGATGGAATTGTTCATCTCCTTGGCCTTTCCAAGAAGGTGGGAGGAAATTATATGATCCGAGTATCGGGCCTCATCGAAAAGCTCGGTCAATCCGGTCAGGGCCGATAGTTCGTTCGAAGAACCTGTAACCGTATCGCTGAACTCATCGGGTGTCATGTTCAGAGGTCGAGCGACCCCTTTTTCGCTCAGGCTATCCAGACTGTCCTTGTATGTCTCAACGAGTATCCTCTGTTGGGGTGACAGTGGTTCGAATGGATATATTGTGCTGTCCCTGATCTGGATCGCCTTCCTCGCTCCAAGGTCCTTTCTGAACTTGACCGCCCTTGCGATCAGGACACCGCCGATAAGGATCAGGGAGATCATTATGGTAAGGATCACGATGGATGTGATATCCAGCTTCACATCTGTAATATCCTGTTCGGGGATGGTTTTCGTCATATTGGAATCGAGAAGTGAGCTTCCCGGATCACCGGGGAACTCGATATATACCTCATCTCCCGGCGATATCTTTCCAAGATCGATGGTCAGGTTTCCCCTGGCTCCCGTCAGGTAAGTATCGAAACCGATGCCGATACCTATGCGAATGGGAGCATCAGGGATCCCATCCCCTCTCTCATCCCTGATGGAAACCGTGATGGTGGAATTCAGTTCAAAGAACCTATCGTCCAGATCCAGGTAGGTCCTTGACCAGATCTTGACCCTCATTCCAACCTGTTGTTCCGAATACCATTCCGATCTTTCATCGTTCAGTCCGCTGAACCTGATGACAAGGAGACCTTCACCCGACCGGGTGTAAAGGGGAACGATCGACGAGATCTTGAACCATCCTCCATCTGATGTAGAGGCATAACCGATCAGGTCACCGTTCAACAGGACCTCTATCGTCTCCTCTCCCTCGATCGGACCGCCACTCCCGTCATGGAGTCTTCCCTCGAGGAATACACCATCGAGCAATATGAGTCCATCGATCTCTTCCAACAGATCGATCACTGTCGGTGCCTGTATCCTCAATACACCTTCCCATCTGGCTGGAACTACATCTCCACCATCAACAATATGCACTACTTCTATCGGTGTAATACCCAGGGGAGTATCCTTTTCTATGTTCAGGGAGAATACCACCCATCCTGTATCATTGGTCAATAACGGATGGATCCCGGTGATCGTCCCTTCTTTGAACGTCAATCCGATGATCCCTCCTTTGACCGGTTCCCCGTTTCCCTTCAAGAGCTGGACCCTCAGATAGGGACTCTCTCCCCTGATGACATCTGGTTCCGGGATGAACAATATGGTCGTATCGAGCAATTGGAAGGCCAGGGAGGCATTGACGGATGTGATCCCGTCGCCTATTGAGAAGAAAACATCGATCGAATATTGTCCAGGGGGGAAGATCGATGCTTCAAGGGTCACTGGAACGTTGAAGCTCGATCCGTCGATCGGTCCGGGTACCATCATTACTTCTCTTGTCCCTCCCCCATGAATGAATGAGATGTTGACATCTCCTTGCGGGATCTCCGGCCCACCTGTGATGGTCCCATTGATGAAAATAACAGTGCCGGAAACGAACGTATCCTCTATTCCCTCCAGTGATATCAAAGGCCCGTCAAAGGTTATCAATTCCAGTTTTTCACTAACCATGGATATGTGATCGCTCCCCTTGTATTGAAGGTCCAGGAACCAATTTCCTTCGATCTGGGGGACCTTCAAGGGGAATGAGAACGATCCAAAGTCGTCTGTAATAGTTGTAACGGGGGTGGAATAGTCCGGGACAAGAAAAACTTCAACCTCTTGAACGGGCACCCCTCCAATGTCAACCAATCGACCTTTGATCAATGCCGTTCCGCCAATGGAATAGCGGAGGACCTTCGCTTCCATGTTGAATCTTGCATCGGTTGAAAGAATGGCCGGGGCAGGGGTGGATATGGACTCCTTGAACCTGTGTCCATCGAGATTGCCAGGTCTGGAAACAGCGTAGATGTAGACATCACCAAAAGGAGATTCCTTGTTTGGTATGCATGTGATCGTGAATGCCCCATCGGGCCTTGTGGAATCTATGCTTCCAACCCTGAAATCCGGGTTCATCTCGAGGATGATCGCATCTTCCCTGCTCACACCCTTTCGAACGATCAATATCGAAACCCCAATGCCTCTTATGGGGTCGCCTCTCCCGTCCCTTACAACTCCCGAGACCTGGAACGATCCGTCCATAAGATCGGACCTCTTGACGACCGATAATGGGGCTTTTTCAATGAAAACGAACGGCGTCTCCTCGGGAATGAGCTCGATCCCGGGATCTCCCGGGTCCAGTGGATTTGTCGGTGTCTCCCCCTTTACCTCGCTTCCGTCATGTATGGAATCAAGGTCGGTATCCCTGTTCAGGGGGTCGGTATGGTGGTCCAATTTTCCATCCATGTCCCAGTCAACATATGAGACGTTGTATTCAAGGACCATCTCCTGTAGATCGCTCAGACCGTCATTATCCGTATCGATCTTGTTCGGGTCCGTCCCCAGTACCTCGATCTCGAAACGGTCATCCAGTCCGTCATTGTCAGTATCGTTCGATAATGGATTGGTCTTGTATCTCAGATATTCCTCTCCGTCCAGTAGCCCATCACCATCGGTGTCGTTATTCTGGGGGTCAGGGTAACCGTTCTGTCTGCCGTCACCATCCCAATCCACATTATTATTCCCCGGGATGGAGGGGTTGAAGTAGACTTCTTTCCGTTCCTGGCCATTGGTCAATCCGTCTCCATCATCATCAAGGAACCCATCATCATCTGATGGGTCCAACGGGTCCAGGGAAAGTTGCACTTCAAGTCCATCCGTCATCCCTCCACCGTCCGTGTCGGGATCCACCGGACTGCTCCTCCTCAAACCCATGAAACCATTATCCGGACGATCGGTAGAATTGTAAAAGGTCGTGATCTCGAATACATCACTCAATCCATCTCTGTCCGTGTCGCTGTTCCAGGGGTCTGTGTTGTAACTGTATTCACCAAGTGATCGTGAGTGATCCGTTCCATTTCCATCGATAAGGCCGTCATTATCGCAGTCCGGATCCAGAGGGTCCGTTGGTGCGAACCCATTCCTTGAGGTCAACTCACCCAGATGGTATTGGCCGTCAGAACCTCTGATGTCGTATCCATCCCATAGCCAATCTCCATCGGTGTCGACATTATTGGGGTCGGTCCTGTTCCCAACCTCCCGTCCGTCGAGAAGTCCATCTCCATCAGAATCACTTCTCAAAGGATCGGTTAACGAGAAACCGTTGTGTCCGGACAGTTCTCCCTTCATGGTCCTACCATCTATGGTAATGGTGTCCCGGCCGTCTGCAAGGCCATCGTTGTCGGTGTCCGGGTCATCCCAATCGGTCCCATATCCCGTCCCGTTCTCTTCAATGTCCGTCAGCCCATCGCCATCCGTATCTATTACAAGCTCGTCATCCCATGGGACCAGTGGGTCGGAATAACCCTTGTAGGACACTTCGTATCCGTCAGACGCACCTCCACCATCTGTATCCGGGACCAGTGGATCCGTTTCCCCTGGCCCAATGCCAAGGTTCCAGGGGCCGAGATCAACCTCCCCGTCCAGGTTCCTATCCTCGAACTCGCCGATCTGCTGAACACCATCTTTCGGTAATCCGGTCCAACCGTCTATCCAACCATCGGGAAGTCCATCTCCATCGGTATCGGGGTCCATGGGGTCTGTCCCCATGATAAGCTCCAATGTATCGTTCAGGAGGTCATGATCCCCATCTATTGAGGTTGGGTCGCTCTTCTGTCCGAGGATCCCTTCTATCTCCTCATTATCCGATAGTGTGTCATTATCAGTATCATTCGATGTTGGGTCGGTGATATAGAGGTCCTTGCCGGGGATCACCTCCTCTCCATCGAGTATCGTATCATTGTCGGTATCCGGGTCAAGGGGGTCGGTCACAGGACCCAGGCTTCCCCAGATCTCGTATGCATCCGATAACCCGTCCTTATCCGTATCTGGGTCGTTCCAATCGGTCTCGTTGCCATCCCGTTCCCTGTTGCCGTTCACGTCCTCTTCAACATCTAAAAGACCGTCAAGGTCCCTATCCTGATATTTCCAGTCATCTTCCGCGTCCAGAGGGTCTCCGCCATGATCCGATTCGACCCCCTCACCCGCCCCCCCGCCGTCAGTGTCAGCCTTCAACGGGTCTGTTCCCTGGACCCCTTCCATATCCGGGTCCAGGTCTTTCCATATCTCGATCCCATCGAGGATACCATCACCATCATGGTCAGGATCATTGGGGTCTGTACCGTATTCGATCTCGACCCCATCCATTGCGTGATCCTCATCGGTATCGTTCTTCAAAGGTGACGTTCCCCAGTCATCCACCTCGTTCCCGTCCTTCAGGCCGTCCCCGTCGGTATCCGGGTCGAGTGGATCGGTGAACATCTCCTGGACCTCCCTTCTATCCGATGCTGAATCCTCATCGGAATCCCATGTGATCGGAGAAGTTCCATAAATGAAATACTCCTCTCCGTCTGTTAACCCATCTCCGTCAGTGTCAGCGTCGAAGGGGTCAGTACCTATGGCGGTCTCGAGCAGGTCCGATAGACCATCAAGATCCGAATCACCGAAATATGGAAGGTCATCCGACGGGTCCAGTGGGTCCTTTCCGATCATCATCTCGATCCCATCTCTGATACCACCCCCATCGGTGTCCGGATTCCCGGGGTCGGTTCCTGCATGGAGTTCTTTTCCATCTCCCAACCCATCACGATCGTGATCGAAATGGTTCGGTGATGAATAGCCGGTCGATTCGACCATGTCAAGGATGCCGTCACCATCGGTATCGTTCCTGAGGGGATCGGTGAAGAAGATCAATATCTCTTCACCATCGGGTATTCCGTCATTATCACTATCGCGGGATGCGGGATCTGTATGAAGCATGAAGAATTCCATTCCATCATCCAGGCCATCCCCGTCCGAATCGTTCAGGGCGATACCGGTCCCTGCGATGGATTCCATATCATCCCTGATCCCATCACCATCCCGGTCGGGTGGGGATAATTTGCTCTCCACATCCCTTGGGTTCGATCCGTACCATATCTCCAGACCATCGCCTACACCGTCACCATCCGTATCGATCTTGTTCGGGTCCGTCCCGATATCTATCTCGAAACCATCAAGAAGCCCATCATGGTCGGAATCAGGGTTCAAGGGGTCGGAGCCAGCCCCGATCTCTTCAAGATCCGTTGCACCGTCATTATCGGAATCTGCCGATCTCGGATCGGTGCCGTTCCGTATCTCATCCGGATCGCTTATCCCATCATCATCCGTATCGATCTTGTTCGGGTCCGTCGGGATGGAATAGGTTCCCGACACCTCATCCGGATCACCAATTCCATCCCCATCGGTATCGGGATCAAGCGGATCGGTCCCGTATGATAGGACCTCTTCTCCGTCTTTAAGTCCATCCCGATCGCTATCCGGGTCGTTGGGATTCGTGCCAAGGACAAGTTCGATAGTATTGTTCAGTCCATCCGAATCGACATCTGTGATGAGATAATCATCGGTTGGGTCCAGGGGGTCAAGTGGTTCCGGAAGGTAATTGAC
Organism: Thermoplasmatales archaeon; assembly: GCA_030595715.1. Taxonomy (GTDB): domain Archaea; phylum Thermoplasmatota; class Penumbrarchaeia; order Penumbrarchaeales; family Penumbrarchaeaceae; genus Penumbrarchaeum. Next base: position 10,805 of record JAUVCN010000056.1, on the reverse strand, counting down.
CTCGATCCCATCACTGAGATCGCCCCCATCTGTATCCCTTTTCAGGGGGTCGGTACCAAAGTCATTGACCTCTTCCCCGTCCCAGAGTCCATCTCCATCAGTATCTTTTTCCATGGGATCGGTCTTGTATATCTCGATCTCCCAACCATCTTCGAGTGAATCACCATCCGAATCCCTTTCAAGGGGATTCGTTCCGATGGACCTCTCCAACGCATTGCTGAGACCATCGCCATCCCTGTCCCCCAGAGGGTCCAACGATTCGCCGATGGCCCCGACCAGGGTGCCTCCTCCGTCGCCACCGTTCGGCCCTATTACATATGGGTCCATACCGTCACCGGATATGCCAGAACCCCCCATGGCCTCAAGTGAATGTGGGGTAACCTCGAATTGAACCCATCCGATCCCTTCGAGATCCACCTCTGTCCAGGCATGTAGATGGCCCTGCCGGTATCCCCTCTGTTCACCAAGGTCCTCGCCAAGTGCATATCCGATCACAAGTCTCGATGGAATGTCATACATTCTCATCAGGATCACGAATGAAGTGGCGAAATCAAGTGAATTACCTCTACGGGTCAGAAAAAGAAACCTATGGACAGGATCGTCCACTCCGGAACCCAAGTTCGACCGTGAGGAATAGAAACATCTTGTTGATAACTGATCTATGATGAAGAGGGCTTTTTCCGAATCCGATAGTCCCCCCATATCCCATTTTCCCGCCAGGTCCCACACCTCCGATCTGATGGATGAGTGCACCTCGGTATTGGCCACCAACGATCCGGCGGACCCATTCGCTTCCATGAATGCGAAGGGATCAATGGCCCTCTCCTCCAACAGGACCTGATGGTCCGTGATCGGGACATGCGAGTAGAGGAGGCTCCCCCTCAACTGCGGGATCTCCACCTTCCGGTGGGGAAAAAGGTCAATTGGTGAGGACCCGTTTGGAATGATATTACCGAATGGGGTGGGAAGGTATCCTTGCCACTCACCGCTAAGCGAGATGTCCACCTCCCTCATATCACTGGAGGGTTCGATGGGTCCTGTGATGATCGGGCCCTTGGACCATTCCTCACCATCGAACCTGTCCATCGTCATCATCCTGATATATCGAGGTCCGAGACCAGTGGTAGTGAAATGAAGCTCCTCAGGGTCGTTCTTGCCAAGGGGCAACATCATACTGTGAGTGAGGACGCTCCCATCATAGCTGTCATACCTGAATGGGTTCTTTTTCAACCGGAACTCTTCCAGGTTGTTGATGAGGTCGCCATCATGGTCCAGGGATGGATCTTCGACCCCATGGTATTCCTCCCAGATGTCATCCATTCCATCATTGTCATCATCAGTGATGATGCCCGTAAAAGGATCCAGCGGATCCGGGATCGTATCACCATCCGTATCCGGGTCCAATGGATCGAGTCCCCTCTCCCATTCGTCAAGGTCGAAAAGTCCATCATTATCCGAATCGGGGTCAAGGATATTTGGGAGTCCGTCACCATCAGGATCGCCTGTCGGGGACAGGGATGCCATCATGACCAGAAGGGTCGATCGGTCCGAGGAATACCTCTTGATCCAATTTGGAACGGTCGTGATATTCACTGACCTTTCTGAATAATGATCGAACTCAGCACCATCTTCCCAGCCATCTCCATCGGAATCCTTATTGAACGGGTCCGTGGGAGATGATTCGCCCGAGTCCATCCTGCCGTTCAGATTCACATCCTCATCCGTATCCTTCAGTCCGTCCCCATCCGAATCTATTCCGGGGATCGTATCCGTTCCGAGATCGCCAAGGTCCTTTGTGTACATGGTCTCGGTCGATGTCGGATCTACAAGATTCGATACCACAAGTAACAGTACCACCAGAACGGCAACTGTTCTGAAAGCGGTCTCAAATCTCACTTTATCACTCACCTGAAGCGGAAATATTGGACGCGTCCTTTCCCTTGAAAGAGAACATCCAGTAACTATATCTTTTCACCGCCTGTATCTATATATTATTTATTGTACAGCTTATATTGTGAACAGGGCAAAAAGATTAAATCATCCGTTCCAATGCCGAAGTACAAGGGGGCCTTCTATGATCGATCGCAAAGCTGTTCAGGATATCGTAAAGGAATATAATTACAAGGATACCAAATTGGGAATGATCGCCTCACATTCGGCATTGGATACATGCGATGGAGCAGTGGAAGAAGGGTTCAGGACCGTTGCTTTTTGTCAGAAGGGCAGGGACAGGACATACTCTCACTATTTCAGGTCACAGAGGGACACCGCGGGGAACCTTCTGAGGGGAATGGTTGACGAACCCGTGGTACTCGACAGGTTCAGGGATGTATTGGAGGAGAAGTGGCAATCCTGGATGCGCGATAATTCGCTGATCATGGTCCCCAACAGGTCTTTCACCTCATATGTCAAGATGGAAGAGATCGAAGATGATTTCCATGTCCCGCTCATCGGATCAAGGAACATGCTCAGAAGCGAGGAAAGGGAAGAACAACAGAGCTATTACTGGCTCCTGGAAAAGGCAGGCCTCCCATTCCCGGAAAGGATAGATGACCCGACAAAGATCGATGAACTCACCATTGTCAAGCTGCATCATAAGCAGAAGAAACTTGAAAGGGGTTTCTTCACCTGCTCTTCATACGAAGAATATCAGGAGCGATCTGAAAAGCTCATCTCCCAGAATGTCATAGACAGGGAGACCCTTGGAACCGCGAGGATCGAGAAATATGTCATCGGACCCGTTTTCAATTTCGATTTCTTCTATTCGCCTCTGGAGGAAGAGATGTCAAATGTGGAGCTTCTCGGTGTCGATTGGAGGTTCGAGACATCTCTTGATGGCCATGTCAGATTGCCGGCTCCACAGCAGATGACCCTAAACGACAAGCAGATGCTTCCCGAATACACCGTATGCGGCCATAATTCCGCAACCCTCCGTGAATCGCTTCTGGAAAAGGTATTCGATATGGCCGAGAAGTTCGTTGAGGCTTCAAAGGCCCATTATGATCCGGGGATCATAGGTCCATTCTGCCTGCAAACTTGCGTGGACAAGGACCTTAACTTCTACATTTATGATGTGGCTCCCAGGATCGGAGGGGGAACGAACGTCCATATGTGGGTGGGGCATCCATACGGCAATGCTCTCTGGAGAAAACCCGTTTCCACAGGACGCAGGCTTGCCATGGAGCTCAGGAGAGCCGTGGACGAGGAGCGTCTTGAAGATATCGTAACCTGAAATTGACGGACATCTTCCCTTTCCGGTGACCTGCCCCCTTTCATTCAATAAATTAGATATACCTATCAAAGGAATGTGGGCACAGGTTCCAGAGGTAGAACATGTTCGATTCATTCAAGAAATTATTCAACAGAAGCTCCAAAGAGGAGACCAAGGTCCATTCCATGGAACTGATCGATGAAGAGATCGATGATTTCGAAAGGGATATCCAGGAATACATGTCCTATACTGAACAATCACCCAATAACCCTCCTAAGGTACAACAACCTGAAAGCCTTTCAACCGGTGGAGGTATCAAGGGTAGTTCTCTGATCACACCAGAGGAAGAGAATAGGATATTGGACAATTAATGTCGATCATCCTTCAAGTTCGCGGACTATACTCTTGGCCCGATCGAGAAGCTCATCATGCAGCCTTTTCCATTCATTGTTGTCCAGTTCTTTTTTCAGGTTCGAGTCTGCGTCATCCAGGAACTTCAGGTCCACCTCTTTTCCATTTGATCTTTCAGAGATCTCCTTCCTTGCTTCTTCGATCAGATCCGACAACCTGACCTTCCAATCTGCCGAATCACCTTCGATCTTTGCCTGTATCAACTTTGCGGTGAGGAAAGGATAGTTCTTGTTGGCGATCTCCCTCGAACAGCTGGGACATTCCCAAACCGCATCCTTGCTATCGACAAAGAACTCTTCCCTGCATTCCAGATCCCCGCATATAACCTTCATCCTCATATGCTGACCCTCATACCTGGATTGGACCATCTGATTAATCAAATCTTTCACCCAACTCCCCCACCAGCCCCCTAATAAAGAGCTATATCGACTATCCCGTTCATGACAGGGGACCATATGGGCTTGTTCCCGTACGATATCAGGCCCATTCAGAGATCCATTATGGATAATATTCAGAGTTCCCTCATCAGTGGCGACCATATAGTGATCGAAGCCGGCACCGGATCAGGAAAGACCATTTCCGCCCTGGCACCGACCATTTCCTATGCATATGGTCATGGAAAACGGGTCCTCTATCTCACAAGGACAAATTCACAGCAGAAACAGGTGGTAGAGGAGTTCCGGAGGATCAGGGCAAACTCAGGGCCAGAGGTTGAAAAAAAGTATCGTTCGGTTCCTTGTGATAAGGATTCGGATATTGTGGATGAGGTAATGAAGGAAATAAATTCCGAACTTCAAGGAGTGGACAATAACGGAGATGTTGAGCTCCCGGACCCCGTGGGTCCCTGGGAGGGAGGCCCTTCCAATGGACTCTGTACTGCATTGCAGGGAAGGAACAACATGTGCCCCCTTACCGGTGAGGAACCCGAGTTCATCACCGGAACTCCCGAGGAGCTATCAAAGATGTGCTCGGAGAGGAAAAAGAACACATCATCGAAGATGATGGGTAAACCAACAGGGGGGAAAGAGTGCAGGTTTTATTCGGCCTATCTGATGGATGACGGAATGGAAATGAGGCAGTGGGCCGCAAAAGCGTGCCCAACCGCCGAACAGTTGTTCTCTAAGTGCATGAGGATCGGAATATGTCCTTACGAGGTCACAAAGGTCATGCTTTCGGATGCGGTCCTTGTAACCGCTCCATACATCTATTTCCTTTCTCCGTTCATCAGAAGGAGGTTGCTCGAATGGATGGACTGTTCACCGGAGGACCTGATCGTCGTTGTCGACGAGGCTCATAACCTTGCCCAGTTCGCACGTGAGCTCTCTTCTATCAGCCTCTCCACGAACACGATGAAACTTGCTCTTCTGGAAGTGGAGTCAATGGGGGATCACAGGATAGGAAAACCGTATACGATCACAAATTTTCTGGATGTGTGTTTGAAGGCAATGAGCGAAATTTCTGATGAGTATCTGATAGATGAGGACGGACTTGTTCCACCTTCTGCGTTCAGTGAAGCCTTGATGATGCTGTTTCGAACCAACTCATCCCGAATTGACCAGATGGCATCCGAGATGCTGCATCACGGTCAGGCGGTCCTGGACCAGAAAAAGGCAATGGGGAAATTGCCCCGGTCATACATTCACAAGGTCGCTCTTTTCTATTTGACCTGGCAGGAGCTGGAATTTGAAACATTCTCCCCCCTTATCGTGAAGGGTAGGCGAAAAGGGGAACTTTCCTTGGAGGCTCATGCCATGGACCCGTCCCAGATCACGTCGGTGATACTGGATACACACTCCTCCATTCATCTGTCCGGTACCCTCTCTCCGTTGAACGAATACAGGGATACGATCGGACTTCCGGACGATGCCCCGCTCCTGAAATTACCACCCCCCTTTCCATTATCAAATAGAAAGGTCCAGTTCGATCAGGACCTGACCACCAACTTCGAGATATTGAACAAGGACCCGGAAATGAAGATGTTGTTCAGGGAGAGGATACTCGAGGTCCTCGGATCGACCGGGAAAAGGAACACGGCGGTCTTCTTCCCTTCCTTCGATCTATTGAACGAGGTCCTTGGAACACAGGAATTGGAAGATGGAACAACCCTACCAATGTATCTTGATATTGACAGGGAATTCTTCATAGAGAGAAGGGGAAGTCCTCAATCGGATGTAATGGACCTGGCCAACGAATTCAAGAACAGTTCGGGAGGTGTACTTGTCTCGGTCCTTGGAGGGAGATTATCGGAGGGGATGGATTTCCCGGGCAATACATTGGAGATCGTGATGATCATCGGAATTCCATATCCCAAACCGACTGCAAGGCAAAGGGCATTATCCTCATTTTACGATATCAAGTTCGGAAAAGGGTGGGAGTATACGGTTCATGCACCAGCAGCCCGAAGGCTTTTGCAGGCAGTTGGAAGGATGATCAGGTCCGAAGAGGAGAGGGGCTACGCATTACTTCTGGACAAGAGGGCAAAACATTTCCATACCGAATTCCCGGACCTCTCTCCTTATACGGGTGACGTATCTATCCTGGAGCGATTCTTTGAAGGTAAAGTTTAATTGTCATGAGGCCAACTAAATCCACCTGATATCGCTGTATATGGGTGTGTATGATTGCCAAGAAAGCGTAAGAAGAACGTCAAGAAGACAGCTTTCATCGAAGAGGACGATGAGGATATACCCGAAAAGAAGAAGGACGTCAAGAAGGCCATTGTCATTGAAGAGGATGAGGAAGATCCGGTAATTGAGAAGGATGACAATAATGCGGTTCTCATCGAAGATGACGATGAGGATATACCCGAAAAGAAGAAGGACGTCAAGAAGAAAATTGTCATCGAAGAGGATGAGGAAGACCCGGTAATTGAGAAAGATGATAGCAAGGCGGTTCTCATTGAAGAGTACGATGAAGAAACGGTCGATGAGAAGAAAGGGGAGGAGGTTTGGAATGCCATCGAATGGGAGGATGTGGGCCCCATGGGGTCGGAGGTCGTTTTCGACAAGAACCCGTTTGCTGAGGTCTTAAAGGAAACCGTCGATCAGGCTTGGGAAGACGGCGAAATAACATCCGATGAAATGGCGATCCTGCATATCCTAAAATCCAGATTGAAGATAGATGACGACACGTTTGACCGTATAATCAATGAAAGGAAACCGGAAAGCGTATCAGGTTCATTGGAAGAAGTTCCAGAAAGATCCGAGATAGAAGAGGTTGTTGATGAGGATGAAAATGACCTCGATGAAGAAGAAGAGGATCTTGATGAAAACTGGGAAGGAGAGGATGAGGAAGATGAAGTGATCCCGGGAGAGGTCATAGGTGGAGATATCCAGTACTTCAGAAAGGATGAGGTGAAAATTCAGGAGAAGCCGCAACAAGTGGAACCTGCACCAATGTCCCCGCCTCCAAAACCCCCGGAGATGATCACATTTTCACACTCCATCAGGGGTGACTCCAGACCACTTGACAGGTCGTTCGATCTTACCAAGAAGGAACCGGTCAAACCGTCGATGAGAAGATGCCTGCACTGCAGGTCCCTCATCAAATTGGATCCTGCCAGAGGAAGGACGGCATGCCCGGTCTGCGGGAGAAAGATGGCCACCGACGCCAAGGACTCACCTGCGATCCGGAAGATCCTGGATATGGCAAAGATATCATACAAGAATGGAGAGACGGCCGAAGCCCTTGAATTATACCTGGCAGTAAAGGAACAGTCTCCCGGGAACAGGGAAGCTCTGTTCTATATACAAAAATTGAGATCGATGGGAAAGGAAAGGATCTCACCGAAAGATATGAGGGACATATCCTTCCTGACCAGCGAATCCCCAAGGCTCGATCAACTGCTTGGTGGGGGTATCGGTGTCGGTGATACCGTCCTTGTCCAGGGACCACCATTCTGCGGAAAGGAGGTTCTTCTTGATCAGATAATGGCCTCGGCCCTGAAGAAGGGCGTCCCGGTCATCTACGTCTCCTCGAACCGGGCAATGAAGGAGGTCATGAGGGGTATAATCAAGAAATTACCAGATTTCAAGAGATACAACCATGATGGCATGGTCCGGATGTATGATCTTTTCTCAAAGCATAATGATGATAGGATCCTCAAGGAAGGCCACAGGATCTTCAATATAGAGGAGAGGGAAGACTTCCTGAGATTCCAGAACGATCTCGTCTTCGTCCAGGAGGAGCTTGTGAAGATCTATCATGGGGGTCTTCTGATCATCAATTCACTTTCACCCCTTATCTCCCAGGTCGATCAGCAGGACCTTATGAAATTCCTGCAGGTCCTGATAGCCAGATCAAAGAGCTATCGGTTTACAAATATATTGGATATGGCTGCCGGGGTTCACCCGGAATCCATCGTGAACTCGGTCGAATATCTGATGGACGGCATCATGGAATTCCGGGAACTGGACATGAAGAACACTATCAGATTGAAGGGATTCACACAGAATATCATGTCCCGTGATCGGGTCGAGTATGTTCAGAGCGATGATAAGATCCGTATCGTTGGTTCATTCATGGAAGAGAGGATCCTGTAACAATACATTTTTTCACTCTTTTGAGTTCTCCCTTCGATATCTTTTAAGGAATGGGGTCAGTTCCCGATCAGGGACCTTCATCGTCTTCTTTCTCAGGGTAAGTTCATCTCCTGGAACCAGAATGTCCAATCTCCTTCTTGGAATGTCCATCTCGATGATGTCACCGTTATGAACCAGACCGATCGGTCCTCCATTGAAAGCTTCGGGTTCGACATGACCGATGCAGGCTCCCCTCGTGGCTCCGGAGAACCTTCCATCGGTCACAAGCGCTACCTTCTTCAGACCAGCCCCCATGATCGCTGCGGTGGGGGAGAGCATCTCGGGCATTCCCGGCGCTCCTGCGGGCCCCATGAAATTGATGACCACAACATCGCCTTCCTCGATCCTTCCCTTTGCGATCGCGTCAAGCACCGACCGTTCGTCATTGAATACCTTTGCAGGTCCGATGTGTTCCAGCATCTCCTCATCGACAGCTATCTGCTTCACAACGGAGGAATCCGCCAACGATCCCTTGAGTACAGCCAATCCCCCTTCGGGAAAGAACGGAGAATCCAGGGATCTGATCACATCCGTATCCTGGACATCTGATGCTCTTGCGATATCCTTGATGTCCGACCCTTCAACGGTCATTGAACTGACCAGATGGTCCTTTATTACCTTCAGGACCGCTGGTATCCCGCCGGCTCTGTCCAGGTCCTCCATATGATGCTTCCCGGATGGTGAGATGTGGCAGATGTTCGGCACTTTCTTCGAGGTTTCATCAAATAGTGATAGGGGGAGGTCGAAACCAGCTTCCTTTGCAATTGCGGAGAGATGTAGCGTGGTGTTCGTTGATCCTCCGATGGCCATGTCAACCGCTACTGCATTCTTGAATGCATTCTCCGTCATTATTCGGGATGGTCGGAGCCCGTCCATGACAAGTGCAACGGATCGGACGCCCGTCTTGTATGCTTCTCTCCTCTTCTTTTCGGATACCGCAAGTGTTGTGGCGGAACCTGAAAGCGACATGCCCAGTGCTTCGGTCATGCATGCCATTGAATTGGCCGTGAAAAGACCGGCGCATGAACCGGGGCCTGGACAGGACCTCTTTTCGATCTCCAATGCCCTGTCTTCATCCATGAGACCCCTTTTCATCGCCCCGACAGCTTCGAAGCCTGTGGAGAGGTCCATCTCTCCATTTTTCCCACCAGCCTTCATGGGACCTCCTGTAAGTATGATAGAAGGAAGATCGATCCTGGCAGATGCCATGAGCATCCCGGGCGTTATCTTGTCACAGTTCGTTACTCCGACCCATCCGTCGAACGAGTGGGAAAGGACCATCAGTTCTATGTTGTCCGCAATATGGTCCCTTGATGGAAGTGAATGCCTCATCGAGACGTGCATTGCTATACCGTCGCAAATGCCCGGAACTCCCCATTCGAATGGAACTCCTCCCGCATCCCTGATACCTCTCTTCACCTCATCTGCAAGGTCCCTGAGATGTATATGGCCCGGGATGATATCGTTGAACGAGTTCGCCACACCTATGAATGGCTTCTTCAGGTCCTCATCGTTCAAACCGGTTGCCCTGAGCAAGGATCGATGCGGGATCGTCTCCACTCCTTTTTTAAGGATATCCGATCTCATGGAAGGGGTATCTCATCTTCCTGTGAAATACCCTTCTGAATCTGATCCCGGAATTCGTCCGAGCTCATTTTCCGGCTATAAAATGGATCATTAGTAAAAGAACCGTTCCAGTTGACGTATATAGAAAAGATTGAAATATGGTAAACAATGATCCATTTCCTGTATCTACCCGGAAGGTGGGAGAGGTCCATATGAGGATCCAAACAGAGAAAGTATCCTTGACACTGGCAGTTCTTCTGCTTTTTCCCCTGCTCCTTCCATTCATATCTTCATCAGCCGAGGGGAACCAGCAGGCGGAAGAGGTAGGCCTCCATATCCCCAATCCTCCCAGGAATATAACCGGGGAGATAGGTGTCCGGTATTGTAGATGTTTCTGGGAGGTTCCTCTGGGAACGGATCTGAATCCATTGATCGGATACCGGATATTTCGTGGCATTACATTCAATTCACCACTTCTCTACGATGAGATAGGACCTGACCGGCTTGATTACACCGATAATAATGTCACATACATAGCCGGATACTATTACTGGATCTCCGCTTTCAATTCCCATGGTGAGTCGGATAAGATCCGTACCGAACGATTATTTCCCCTGCTTCCACCAACAAAGGTGAACGATCTGACCGTACAGTATTCTGATCATAAGGCGCTCCTGACGTGGGAGCCTTCATCGGTATCTTCGAAGGAGACAGTATCATATACGGTTGAAAGAGCAGTAAATGATATCGAGCGGTTCGTTGAGATCGAAACGGGAATGCCCGCGACACATAGTAGTCTCATGTATTACCGTGATCCATTTCTAATGCCAGGGAACACATATCATTACAGGGTCCTGGCCATCAGTGGCCATGGTCTGCAAAATGAAAGTGAAATAGTATCGATAGATCTCTCCGATCTTCCATCGGAGGTTCCATCTCAGGTGATAGAGCTTCATGAAAGAGTGACCAGGAGCTCGGTCACATTGATGTGGGACAGACCGGTAAATGATGGGGGAAGTTCTCTGATCGGCTACATC